>JAJXZI010000016.1 GCA_021780115.1 bacterium
TTTACCTCCTGGACTCCTCGGGAGCGAACGTGGTCACGGTATCCAACAACCGGCAGACCGGCAGCCAGGACCCGGTTGAGGCGCGGTTCGGCAACCTGAGCCAGGGTTTGCGCATCGTGGTGGTGAAGTACGCCGGCAGCGCCCGGTTCTTACACGTGGACACGCTGCGCGGCCGGTTGGCCACCACCACCTCGGGCTCGACGCGCGGGCATAACGCCGCCCAGAGTTGCGTGGGCGTGGCCGCCGTCGAGGCCGGCACCTCGTATCCGAATCCCTTCACCGGTGGCGCCAAAAACCCGGTGGAGTCTTTCAGCTCCGACGGGCCAAGGCGCGTGTTCTTCAATCCCAGCGGCACGCCGCTGACGCCGGGGAATTTCACCGCCTCCGGCGGCACACTCCTGCAAAAGCCCGACATCGCCGCGGCGGATGGCGCGGCCACGTCGGTCCCGGGGTTCCAGCCGTTCTACGGCACCTCGGCCGCCGCGCCGCACGCCGCCGCCATCGCCGCCTTGCTCAAGTCCTACAATCACGCCCTGACCGCCGCCCAGATTCGCGACGCGCTCACGCAGAGTGCGCTGGACATCGAGACGCCCGGAGTGGACCGCGATTCGGGCTACGGCCTGATCATGGCGCAGGCCGCGTTGGAGGCGGTGCATGCGCCCGTGCCGCCGACGATTACGAGCTTCGCGCCCACCAACGGCGGCGTCGGGGCCTCCGTCACCATCACAGGAACCAAGTTCGAAAATGTCTCGGCGGTGAAATTCGCAGGGGTCACGGCCACCTTCACCGTCAACTCCGGCACCCAGATTTCGGCGACCGTGCCCACGGCCGCCGTCACGGGCAGAATCACCGTCAGCACCACCGGCGGCACCGCGACCAGCGCCAGTGACTTCGGGGTGCTTTCGACACCCGCCATCGCCTCCTTCAGCCCCACGAGCGGCGCGGCGGGGAGCGCGGTGGTCGTCGCGGGCGCCCATTTTGCCGGGGCGACCAGCGTCAAGTTCAACGGCGTCAGCGCCCCGTTCACCGTGAACTCCGCAACCCAGATCACCGCGACCGTTCCCGCGGGGGCGACGACGGGCCGCATCACGGTCACGGCCCCGAGTGGCACGGCCACGAGCAGCGGCAACTTCACGGTCACCACGGTCCCGGCCATCACCGGCTTCTCGCCGGCCAGCGGCGGGGTGGGTGCGCTCGTGACCCTCTCCGGCGCCAATCTTTCCGGAGCGACCAGCGTGCGATTCAACGACGTCTCCGCCGGCAGCTTCACCGTCGATTCGGCCGCTCAAATCACCGCCACCGTCCCGGTGGGGGCCACGACCGGCCCGATCAGCGTGACGACGGCCAGCGGCACGGCGACTTCCGCCGCTGCGTTTGGGGTGGTCTCCGGGCCGATGATCTCCGGCTTTACCCCTTCCAGCGGGCCGGTCGGGACGGAAGTGGGCATCGCCGGCCAGAATCTCACTGGCGCGCTCAGTGTCCGGTTCCAGGGGACCGAGGCGTACACCTTTTTGGTTCAGTCGCCCTCCCAAATTCTGACCGTGGTGCCACCGGGCGCCACGACCGGACCCGTGAGTGTGACCACGTCCGGAGGCGTCGCAACGTCGGTGGAATCGTTTTCCGTGGTGGCCCGGCCGGCCAATGATGATTTCGCCGATGCGCGGGCGATTAGTGGCAGTTCAGGAACGACCAGCGACAACACTATGGCGGCCACCAAAGAGCCCGGCGAACCCAGCCATGCCGGCAACCCCGGAGGCCACTCGGTCTGGTACCGGTGGACGCCGCCCGGCGCGGGCAGCTATCGCTTCGACACGGCCGGCAGCGACTTCGACACGCTGCTGGGGATTTACACGGGGACCACGCTGTCCAACCTGACGTTGGTGGCGCAAAGCGATGATGTCTCGGACACCAACCGGACCAGCATGGTGACGATCCTGGCGAACAGCGGCACCACCTACAGCATCGCAGTGGACGGTCACAGCCTCGAAGGAGGAGAGGCGACGAACGGCACTTACGGGGTGGTGTCGCTGCACTGGGCCAGCGTGCCCAGCGCGCCGGTGGTGACGGGTTTCGCGCCGGCCAGCGGATTGGCTGGAACGCCGGTGGTGATTGCGGGCGCCAACTTCAACGGCGCGACCGCCGTACTGTTTGGCGGCGTCGGTGCCGGCTTCACCGTCAACTCGTCCAGCCAGATCACCGCCAGCGTCCCCTCCGGGGCGATAACGGGCGCCATCACGGTGCTGACCCCGGCGGGGGCGGCCGTCAGCACCGCGAACTTCACGGTCATCGGGGTGGTGAACAACGACCAACTGGCGGACGCACAGGGCCTGGTCGGGGCTTCCGGATCGTTTTCGGGAAACAACGAGTTTGCCAGCAAGGAACCGGGCGAACCTTCGCACGCGGGCAACGCCGGCGGGCGATCCGTCTGGTATCGTTGGACGGCTCCTGCCAGCGGCCTGTGGACCTTCGACACCACGGGAAGCGATTTCGACACGTTGCTGGGGATCTATACCGGAACCGGGATCAACACCCTGAAACAGGAAGCCAGCAACGACGACATCGTCGGAGGGCGGACCAGTGAGGTCACGCTCGCCGCGACGGTGGGGAGCACCTATTTGGTGGCGGTGGACGGCTATGGCGGCGCCGGCGGCAATGTGGTGCTGAACTGGCGGACGGCGGCGCGTCTGCCGCGCATCACCGGGTTCAACCCCGCCAGCGGTTCTCCCGGCACGGTCGTGCGAGTGACGGGCGCCAATTTCACGGGAGCGACCCGTGTGCGGTTCCAGGAGGTCGGCGCGAGCTTCACCGTGGACGCTGACACGCAGATTACCGCCACGGTACCGCCGGGGGCGCAGACCGGTCCCATCAGCGTGACGACCCTCGAAGGTCGGGGCGACAGCAGTGCGGAGTTTGGGGTGGGTTCGACGGCTTCAAACGATCAGTTCGCCAACGCCCAGTTCCTCAGCGGCGCGCTGGCCGTCGCCGCCGGGGGCAACGTCGGGGCCACGCTGGAGGGCGGCGAACCCTACCACGCCGGCATGCCGGGCGGCCACTCGGTGTGGTACCGCTGGACGGCGCCCAGCAACGGCACCTGGACGGTGGATTTGTCCGGCAGCAGTTTCGACACGCTGTTGGGCATCTACACCGGAGGCAGCGTCAGCAGTCTAATCCCGATCGCCTGGGACGACGATTCCGGCGCCGGTGTCACCAGCAAGGCGACCTTCATCGCCAGCAGCGGGGCCACGTATCGCATCGCGGTGGACGGCTATGGCGGCGCAACGGGCGACGTGGCGCTCCGCATCTTTCCGGCCCAGCCAGGCCAGTTGATTTACGGAACCGACTTCGAAATGTCTGACGGCTTTTACTGGGGCTTCCCGTTGGACGGGGCCGGGGGCTGGACCAGTTACGGCAGCGGTGGCAACGGCATCCTCTTTGGATACCTGCCTAGTTACGGCCAGAACGCCTACATCGGCTACACCCCGCCGTCCACGCCGGGCGACACCCTGTATATCTGGAAACCGCTGGACTACACCCCCAATGTCAACGTCCTGCCGGTCGTGCGCTTCTCGGTGGTGATGAACATCATGGATTCCCTGAACTACGAATACGACGACTTCGACTGGCAGGTCTTCAACCGCGAGGGGAACCGGCTGTTCACGCTCAACTTCGACAACAGCAACCTGAGCATTTACCACCGGCTCAGCGGCAGCGCGAGTCCCTTCGTGGACACCGGTTACACGTTTGAAAACGGCGAGACTTACGCCCTGGCGATCGTGATGGATTTCGGGGCCAACCTGTGGAGCGCCTTCGTCAACACTACGCAGGTGGTGACCAACCAGCCCATCTCCGTCGGCGGATTGGCGTTGACGCTCGGCGACATCGACGCCGTCTGGAATCCGCGCGATGACTCCGCGCCGGGCGACAACTACATGTTGTTCGACGATTACGTCGTCACCGCCGAAGGGAGTCGGGCGCCGGCGATCCTGCTCCAGCCCCAAGGCCAGTCGGTGGGCCTTGGCGGTACGGCAACCTTCGGGGTGGTGGCCCGCGGCGAGGAACCGCTCGCCTATCAGTGGCGCTTGGAGGGCAACAATCTGCCCGCCGCCACCGGGCCGGTCCTGGCGCTGGCCGGAGTCACTGCGGCGCAGGCCGGTCACTACAGCGTCGTGGTGGGCAACGCAGCGGGAACCGCCGTCAGTCAAGACGCCATCCTGACCGTCGCCCTGCCGCCCAACCTGAGACCCTGGCAGCCGACAGGATGGAGCGCGCCCCTGGTGGTGGCGGTGCTCACCAACACCACGACGGACGCCGCCAGCCTCCGCGTGGGACAAACCCTTTACCTCAATTGGGCCGTGGATAACGACTCGGATGGCGCTGTCACCAATCGCTTCTATGTAAGACTCTTCCTGGATAACGCGCTCCGCGATGAATGGCACGCCGACAGTCTCGCCGCCCACCATTACGCCTACATCACTGACTATAATTTGGGATCACTGAGCGTGGGCGGCCACGTGCTCCGCCTGGAAGCTGATGCGACGGGCGCCGTGGAGGAGGCGAATGAAAACGATAATACGTTCCTGAAAACCATCTTCGTCGCGCCGGCCGTGAGCGCGCCGCCCCAACTGGGGGACGGAAAGTTCCCGGTGCCGGGCACCTTTCAATTCTGGCTCAGCGGCGAATCCGGCCGCACCTACACCGTCCAGGTTTCCACCAACCTGGTGAACTGGGCCAGCCTCACCGAGGTCGCGGGGGCCGAGGCCCCGGTCTTGGTGAGCGATCCGGGAGCGGCGGGCCACACCAGCCGTTTCTACCGCGCCCTGGTGATCGGCCCGTAACGGGCGCATCCGTCGTTTGCGGGGCGGCGCGGTGGAGGAGTGCGCCGCGTCAGATCGCGCCTGAGCCAGCGCGACCACCGGGACGCGGGAAGCGTGTTCGGCAGAAGACCGGCCGCGCTCAAGCCGCCATTCCCAGGCACGTCTCTACTTGGCCCACTCCGGATGCTCCATGAAGGCGTAACAGAGCAGGTGGAAAATACCCATCTGGGCGTCCTCAACCCGGCCGTAGTGAGTGTCCTGGATGACGATCACCTGGTCGGCGATGTCGGCCATGCGGCCACGTTGGGCGCCCACCAGCGCGATGGTGCGCAGGCCGTTCCGCTTGGCCCAATCCAGCGCCTTGACGCAGTTGGGCGAGTTGCCGCTGACGCTGGCGGACAACGCCACGTCGCCGGGCCGGCCGTAGTTCTCCAACTGCCGCACGAAGACGTCTTCGTAAGCGTAATCGTTGGCGATGGCCGTCAGCCACGGCCCGTTGTCGTTGAGCGAGAGCACGCGGAAGCGTTTGCCGAGCTTGTCGGAGGAGCCTTTGCCGAGGTCGGTGGCGAAGTGCGAGGCGTTGGCCGCGCTGCCGCCGTTACCGAAGACGAAAATCTGCCGGTCTTCCTTCCAGGCGGTCCGGAGCGTGTCGAGGATCTGCGCCACGGCGTCCGCCGGAATGGAACCATGCACCGCCTGCTGGGCGCGGAGATAGTCGGTGATCCACTGGGTCGTCTGCATGGCGGGAATATGGCGGAGGGCGCGCCCGTTGGACAGCGGGAAAACGGCGTGGGCGTGCGGCGCCGGTTCTTCCCGGCGCGGATTCGTCCTCGTCCCTCATTCTCGATCGATCGGGCCGAGGAGGAAGGCCGGGAACAACCGAGCAGCCCGCTTGGCCTACCCCCGCGTTATCCGTTCGCCTGCGCCAGGAGCAGCGCCCCCACCGGCACGGCATCTTCGCCGAGTTGCGCGACGCAAATCTCCGGCCCGGGCCAAAAGGCTTCCATGACAAATCGCGGCAGCGCTCCCGCCACCGCCGCCCGCAGCGGCTCGCCCACTTGCGACAAACCTCCGCCCACGACGACGAGTTGGGGGTGAAAGAGGTGAACGGCGTGCGAGAGCGCGAAGGCCACGTCCCCGGCCAGTTCGTCCAGCACGCGCTTTGCCGCGGGATCGCCCTGCGCCAGCGCGCCGGCCAGATGCCGCGCTTCGCCACCGACGGCGTCGCCAATCAGCCGTGCCAGCGCACCGTCTGGCTCGGTTTGTTTGAGCGTGCGCAGGTGGGCGTCCACGGCCCAGCCGGAGCAGCGCGCTTCAACCGTCGTGCCGGCGCGGTCCAACCGCACGTGGCCGAACTCGACTTCGCCCGGGATGGCGCCGTGGTAAATCCGGCCATCCACGATGAGGCCGCCGCCCACGCCGCTGCCCAGGTTGAAGTAGAACACCGGGTTGAAGTCCCGCCCGGCGCCGCGCCGCGCCTCTCCGAACGCCGCCACGTTCGCGTCGTTGTCCACGACCACGCGCGCCCCCGTCCACCGCCGCAGCCAGCCGCCGAGGTCAAACTCCGACCAGCCCTCGATGTGATGCGAGCGGCACGCGCGGCCGGTCCGCCAGTCCACCGGGCCGCCGAAGCCAACGCCGACGGCGACCGGCCGGTGCCGGGCCAGCAATTCTTCCACGCCGGCCTCGATTTGCCGGCGGATGCCCGCCGCGCCGTGGGCGCGCTCGACGGTGAACCGCCGGCGTTCGACGATGGCCGCCGACTCATCGCCGACAACGATCTGGAGTTTGGTGCCGCCGATTTCAATGCCGAGCAAGCGCATGGCGACAGCAGGCCGAATTTGGGCGCGGGAAGCAAGTCTGGGAAAGCCATTCGCGGTCGCCTGCCGGCGCGGAAAAGGACTGCGCTGGCCGCCGTGGCGCGCTAGAGTTTTGCCGCCATGACGCCCGAAGCAGCCCGCGCCCGCCATGCCCAACTCGCCGACGAAATCCATCGGCACGACCGCGCTTACTACGTGCTGGCTCAGCCGACCGTCAGCGATTTTGAATACGACAAGCTCTACCGCGAGTTGCAGGAGTTGGAGAAAATTTTTCCGGAACTCATCACGCCGGAGTCGCCCACTCAACGCGTCGGCGGCGCGCCCACGGAGGGCTTCGAGCGGGTGAAACATCTTCAGCCGATGCTCTCGCTGGAGAAGATCGAGGCGGCCGAACACCCGACCAAAGACGAAGAGCCGGACCGCGACCAACGCAACCGGCTTCAGGATGACCAGACGCTGGAGCATCTCCGCGCGTGGGACGCCACCCTCCGCAAGCAGCTCGGCCGCGAGCGAGTGGAGTACGTCCTGGAGCCGAAGGTGGACGGCGTCTCGATCAGCGTCCACTACCGCGACGGCAAGCTCGCGTTCGGCGCGACCCGCGGCGACGGCCAGTTCGGCGACGACATCACCGCTAACGTTCGCACTGTGCGCGCGATTCCGCTGGAGCTGAATTTGAAGAACCCGCCCGCCCTACTCGAAGTGCGCGGCGAGGCTTACATCGCCACCAAGGATTTCGACGCGCTCAACGCCAAGCTCGACGCCAACGACGAAAAGGCTTTCCCCAACGCTCGCAACGCCACGGCTGGCACGCTCAAGCAACTCGCCCCGCGCTTGGTCGCGCAGCGGCCGATCCGCGCCGTGTTCTACGCCGTCGGCGCGTGCGAGGGCATCACGTTCGACACGCACGCCGGGATGCTCGAAGCCCTGGCCCGTTTCGGCTTGCCCACTCAGAAACGGTGGTGGTTATGTTTGGGAATTGCGGAGGTGCTCAAGATTTACCGTGAGGAAGTCGTCTGCGGCTACGACGAGGAGCGCGACCTGCGCCGCCAATTGCCCTACGACATTGATGGCATCGTGCTCAAGGTGAACCGCGTTGCCGACTGGACGCGCATCCCGTCCAAGACGCGCGCCCCCGGCTACGCCATCGTCCACAAACCCATCCCGTGGATCACGCCCGCTGAAACTGTGCTCAGGGGCATCACCGTGCAGGTCGGCCGTACCGGTGTGCTGACGCCCGTCGCGGAGCTGGAACCGGTCTTTGTCCAAGGCTCGACCATCTCACGCGCCACGCTCCACAACGAGGACGAAATCCGCCGCAAAGACATCCGCATCGGCGACACCGTGGTCATCCGCAAAGCTGGGATGGTTATTCCCGAAGTCATCGAAGTCGTGAAAGCCAAGCGGCCCAAAGGCGCGATGGAATTCGATTTCGTCGCCCACATCGGTGGCAAGTGTCCGGCGTGCGGTGGAGCGGTGGCGAAGGAAAAGGTTTCCGGAGGCGAAACGGAAGAAGTCGCCTGGCGCTGCCAAAACGTGGCCGGCTGCCCCGCGCAGAAAACCCGCCGCGTGGAATACTTCGCCGCCCGCAAGGCGCTCGATCTCGAATCTCTCGGCGGCATCGTGGCCGAGAAACTCGTCGAGCGCGGCCTGGTGAGCGAACCGCTCGATCTCTTCACGCTGCCGGAGGAAAAGCTCGCCACGCTCAACCTCGGCACCGACGATGAACCGCGCGTCTTCGGCGCTAAGAACGCCGCGAAGGTCAAGGAGGCTCTGGAGCGCGCCAGAACGCTGCCGTTGCACCGCTGGCTGCACGCGCTGGCGATTTCCGAGATCGGCGAGCAGACCGCTTACGACCTGGCGCAATTCCACGAAACCATCGAGAACCTCGCCGAATCCAAGCTCCTGCGCGACGTGCTGGAACTGAACCACCTCCGCGACGAGAAGCGCAAAGACGAAGCAGATGCCGTGGGCCGGCGGCTCATCGAATCCGGCTTCGCGCAGCCCTCGAAGAAGAAAGACGCCGCGCCGCGTGACGCCGTGGTGGTTGTCGGCCCGGTGGCAGCGAAGGCGCTGCTCGACTGGTTCGCCAGCCCCGCCGGATGCGACGTGCTGGCGCGCCTCAAGAAATTCGGCATCGCGCCGCGCGGCTCCACGAAGACCGCCGCCGCCGCGCCCAGCCATCCTTTTGCCGGCAAGACCTTTGTCCTCACCGGCACGCTGCCCACGCTCTCCCGCGACGAAGCCTCCGCGCTCATCCGCGAAGCCGGCGGCAATGTGACCGGCTCCGTGAGCAAGAACACCGACTACGTCCTGGCCGGCGAAAACGCTGGCTCCAAGCTCGACAAGGCCCGCGAACTCGGCGTGCCCGTGTTGGATGAGGCGCAGTTCCGCACCCTGCTGGGGAGCAGTTCAGAAGCGAAGCCGGCGGCGCAGGGCAGCTTGCTGTGAAATTCCGGGCGTTCCGCGATCGAGGTTCCACTCTTGTCTTGAACAGCACGGGGCCCGGTTCAGATTCAAACGACCGACGCACTTGCAGCAGACCAAAGCGGGCAGTCGCGCCAGTGGTGGGCCGCAATACTACTTCCACAGCGCGCCGCCCCACGTGGACGTTGTCGAACTGGCCGCGCTGGCGGAACATCTGGCGAACTAAATGAGCCGCGCCGCCCTCCAGCCCATTCTGGAAGCCATCCCCGCCGCCCGGCAGGAAGACGCCCGCCATTACGGCGTGCATCCCTATTTCACGCGCCGCCCGGCCAACGTGGTGCGTGCCTACCTCGAACGCTATTCGCAACCGGGCGACGTGGTGCTCGACCCGTTTGGCGGCACGGGCGTCACGGCCATCGAGGCGTTCCTGCTCGGTCGCCGCGCGATTCAAAACGACCTGAACCCCTTCGCCAACTTCATCGCGCGCAACATTGCCGACACCACGCTGCCGTCGGTTGTGCCACTCCGTCAGGCGTTCGCCCGCGTGCGGGAAGCGTGCGCCGGGCCGCTGGAGGAAATCGAAGGGGACGAAGCCGCGGCTCGCCGCCAGCTTTCCCAGCTCCCGTTGCCCGAAAACATCCGCCTGCCGAAGAACTCCGATGCGGAATTCTTCCACGACATGTTCACCCCGCGGCAACTGGCGGGCTTGGCGCTCATCAAGCTGGCGATTGACGCGGAAGCGTCTGGCGTCGTCCATGACTTGTTGCTGCTGGCGTGGTCCGCGTCCGTCGCCAAGCTCAACAAGACGTTCCTGTCCGCCAAAGGCCGGGCCGCCAGCCGCGGCGGCTCCAGCATCTTCAGCATCTACCGCTACAAGCTGGCGGCCCGATGCGTGGAGTTGCCGATCTGGGAGACGTTCCAGGGCCGGTTCTCGAACGTGCTGGCCGCCAAGGAGGAAGTCCTGCGCCTGCGCGACTATCGTCAGCGTCAGTCCGGCGGCGCCGCGCGTCTCGACAGCGCGAAGAATTTCCGCGTGCTGGCCCACGACGCGGCGGCGCTCGACGAAATCCTCCAACCGGGCAGCGTGGACTACATTTTCACCGACCCGCCCTACGGCGGCTTCATCAGCTACCTCGACCTTTCCATCCTCTGGAACCACTGGCTGGGCTTCCGCGTCACGGACGAAACGCGCCAGCACGAGGCCATCGTGGGCGGCGGGTGCGGCCACACCGAGGAACACTACAAAACCAGCCTGGCCGGCGGCATCGCCACCGCCCTGCGCCTGCTGCGACCCGACCGCTGGTTCTCCATCGTGTTCCAGCACTGGGACACCAGCTACTTCGCCACCATCCTCGAGACCGCCCGGGAGAGCGGCGCGGACTTGAAGGCCGCGATCACCCAGACCGGCGACGTGATCTGGTCCATGCACAAGAAGAAGAACTCGGCCAGCGTGTTGGCGGGCGAGATGATCCTGACGTTTTACAAATCCAGCCGCATTCCCCAACGCGGCAGCGGCGGGCGGGAAACGACCGATGATCCGGCGGCGGTGCTCTCGGAAGTCTTCGATGTTTGCCTCGGCAACGGCACCCCCCATTTCACCAGCGAAGCCCTTTTCAACCGACTCATCATTGAGTTGTGGCACCGCCGCGCCCTGGGCTGCCTGAGTCTGGATCGTCGTGAATTTGCCCGCCGGCTGGAGCGGCGCGGTTGGAACTACAACCCGCGAACACACCTCTGGTCCAAGAGCGGCGCCCCGGCCCATTCGGTTCCTGAACTCAGGTTGTTTGAGAAAGCCGGCCCGTAGTCGGAGTCCATTCCCGCGGCCGCGCGGCCTGAAGGCGAGCGGGATTTTGCCGCCCTCCTCAAGGGCTGGCGAGTCGGGCACCGGCCAACTCTCAACGTGGCCTTCAAGGTCGCCGGCGTCCGCAACGATGAGATCGGCCCGCCGTGCTCTCAGACTTCCTTCACGAGGCCCCAATACACGTCGAGCTTCTTGCTGAGGTAGAGCCGAACCGCCTTGACCAGCACTTGCGCCTCCAGCTTCTGGCCAGCGGCGACGATTCCCTTGAGCGTCATGCCGGGACGCACGCGGAAGGCGCCTTGGGCGATGATCGGGCCTTCGTCCAGGTGCATGGAGACGAAGTGCGCGGTGACGCCGACAATCTTGACGCCGGTTTCGTAGGCCTGGCGGTAGGCCTGCGGGCCGGGAAAGCTGGGCAGAAGCGAGGGGTGAATGTTGATGATCTTGTTCTTGTGCCGCCAGACGAAGTTCGGCGAGAGGATTTTCATGAAGCGCGCCAGGACGACGAAGTCAATCCCGGCGTCCTCGAGGAGGCGCAACGCCTTGCCTTCCGCCTGCGCGCGGTCCTCCCAGGGAACCAAAACGAACGGCAGGCCCGCCTCGTGCGCCAGCGGCTGAAGGTCCGGACGGTTGCCGATGACCAAGGCCGGATCGGCCTTGAGCCGGCGTGACCGGCAGGCTGCCAGGAGCGCCTGGAGACAATGCGGTTCCTTCGTCACCATGAGGGCGAACCGCTGGCGCCGGGCGGGATCGGTAAAGCGGAATTTGACCTCCATGCCCAGCGCCTGGGCCAGGCCGTCCAGCCCCGCGCGGATGGCGGGGGCGTCCAGGTCGGCGGGCTTCCACGACGCCTGCAAGGTCATGCTGAACTGGCCGCGCGTGACCTGCTCCTCCAGGGCCTCGATGTTGGCCTTTTGCTCGAAGAGGAAGCCCGTAATGCGGGCGATGACGCCGGTTTTGTCCCGGCCGATGACGGTGATGGTGGCGAAGTATTTCATCAATTCCTGGCCGCCGGATGCCGGATACCAGATGCCGGATGCTGGCAAACGCGCACGCCGATGTGAAGCGATTGGGAATCTGGCAGCCGGCGTACCAGCATCCGTTCCCCAGGCTGGCCGCGCAACTGGCCAGCCCGGCCCAATTTATGCAATTACTTTGACCCCTCGCGCAACTTTTTTTAGGCTCCGCTGTTTGAATAGCTTGTATTTACGAATGACTCGATGGGCTTTACCTCGATAAAGAACCTCTTCGCCGAAGTGGCGCAGATCACGCCCGACCAGTTTGACCAGTGGCGCGGGGCGTGGAAGGTGGCCGCCGACAACGGCTCGCAGGAGCCGCTGCTGGCGTTCATGTGCCGCGAGCGCGGGTTGTCGGAGGAACTCTTTTTGCAGCAGCTCTCCCGCCGGCTGAACTGGCCCTATTTGGAGTTGCCCAAGATCACCGTCGCGCCGGAGGCGCGCAACAAGATCACCACCAAGGTCGCCTTCCAGCACTTCATCATGCCGACGCGCTTCGAAAACGGCGCGCTGGAGGTGGCGGTGAGCAATCCGTTCGACACAGCGATGATCAACGCGGTGCGCTTCGACGCCCGCGGCCCGGTGCAGTTTGCTCTGGCTCCCAAGGCCGAGATCGAGAAGGCGCTCAAGAAATACTATGGCGTCGGCGCCGAGACCCTAGACGAGATGCAGAAGGAGGACGAGCCGACCGAGTTGATCGTGGGGGAGGACAAGGAGATCGCCGAAGGCGACCAGGAGGCGAGCGTCATCCGGTTCGTCAACCAAGTCATCTGGGAAGCCTTCAAGGACCGGGCGACGGACATCCATTTCGAGCCGGCGGAAGACGAGTTGCGCATCCGCTACCGGATTGACGGCATCCTGCACCAAACGCCGATGCCGCCGCAGTTGAAGCGTTACCAGGCCGCGCTCATCTCGCGCATCAAGGTCATGTCCGGCATGAACATCTCCGAGAAGCGCCTGCCGCAAGACGGCCGCATCAACGTCCGCATCAAAGGCGAGGAAATCGACATCCGCGTCTCGACGGTGCCGACGGTGTACGGCGAGAGCGTGTCACTCCGGTTGCTGACGCGCGGCAAGATTTTCCTGAGCCTCGACAAGCTCGGTTTCTCGGGGAGGGAGGAGACGGCCATCCGCGAGATCATCATCAAGCCGCACGGCATTTTCCTCGTCACCGGCCCGACGGGTTCCGGCAAATCCACTTCGCTCTACGCCTTCCTGAGCACCATCAACTCGGTCCACAAGCGCATCATCACCGTTGAGGAACCGGTGGAATACGAGTTGAAGGGTATCAACCAGATCGCGGTCCGGCCGGAGATCGGGCTGACGTTCGCCATGGGCCTGCGCCACATCCTGCGCCAGGACCCTAACGTCATCATGGTCGGCGAGATTCGTGACCTGGAGACGGCCGAGATCGCCATCCGGGCGGCGCTGACCGGTCACTTGGTGTTCTCCACGCTGCACACGAATGACGCGCCGAGCGCCTTCACGCGCTTGATTGACATGGGGATCGAGCCGTTCCTGGTGGCCTCGTCCGTCGAGGCCGTCATGGCTCAACGCCTGGTGCGCACCATTTGCCCGCACTGCAAGACCGAACAGAAGGTCGAGCGCGATTACCTGACCCGAATCAGTTTTCCCGAGGCGGACATCCCCACGGCCCAGTTCTGGCACGGCGTCGGATGCGAGGAATGCCGGCAACTCGGCTACCAGGGGCGCATGGGCATTTACGAACTGCTGGTCGTCAGCGAGGCCATCCGCCCGCTGATCATGAGCCGCGCCCCCGCCAGCACGATCGCCCAGCGGGCCATGGAGGCGGGCATGCGCACCCTGCGCACCGACGGGTGGACCAAGGTCCGCGAGGCCAAGACGACCATCGAGGAAGTCCTGCGCGTCACCCAGATCGAGGAGCACCTCGACGCCTTGTCTGGGTGAAAAAGTGATGAATTCCGAGAGCCGAATGCCGAAACCCGAAATCCGAAAGGCTGGCCGTGCCTCCGGAAGCGTTCCAGTTTCAAGTTTCCGATTTCGGATTGCGGGTCTGACGGACCCCTCCGCTTCGCCCAACCAGGGCCGTTGACATGCCCCGCTGGCATTCCTGCAACGTTTTGCTCGTCGGCGCCGAGGCGCGCCGCGTCTGGGAGTTCGACGCGCGCAAGAGCGACTTCAAGCTCGGCCGGACGGCGACGGCGGCCAACGGCCAGCCGCTGCCGGCCAGCCTCGTCGGCAAGACCTGGCGCTCCCTCTGGCAGAAAAAACTCAACGTCGCCTGGCTCCCACCTGAACAGGTCTTCCTCCGCGTGGCGCATCTGCCCCAGGCCAGCTTCGACGAAACGCTCGCCATGGTCGAGCTGCAGATGGAGAAACTCTCTCCGCTCCCGCTGGCCCAGGTCGTGTGGACGTTCCACGTGCTGCCGCAGGTGGTCGAGAACCAGCAGACGGTTGTCGTGACCATCGTCGCTCGCGAGTTGGTGGAGGAGTTTCTCGGCAAACTGGAGGGGCAGGGCTACTTGGCCGACCGGCTGGAGGTAGCGATTCTGGACCAACTGCAAAGCACGCCGGCCGAACAGGACGGGGCGTGGATTTACCCGGACACGGTCGGCGGCTTGAACACCGCGCTGGTGGCTTGGTGGTTCGGCGGCGCGCTCTGCCAGATCGGCCTCGTCAGCGCGCCGCCGGGCGAGAAACGCGGCGAGTCGCTCTGCGCGCAACTGGCCCAGATGGCGTGGGCCGGCGAACTGGAAGGCTGGCTCAAGGCCGCGCCCCGCCTGCATCTGGTGGCCGAACCCGACACCGCCGCCGCCTGGGAACCACTGCTCCGCACCGGCCTGAACGAGCCGGTGGACGTGGTCAAGCCGTTGCCCGCCCCCGAGCTGGCCGTCTCAACCGTCCGGCGCGCCGCGCTGGGCACGGCCAAGGCGAGCCTGTTGCCGGCGGAGTTCACCACGCGCTACCAGCAACAGTTCGTGGACCGGCTCTGGATGCGCAGCCTGGGCGCGGTGTTGGTGCTCTACCTGATCGGTGTGGTCATCTACTTCGGCGCTCTGGGGGGCAAGTATTACCAGGTTTCGCGCGTGGAGGACCAGTTGGCTGCCCTGTCCAAGCAATACACCAACGCGATGCAACTGGAGGCGCGCTACCAGGTCTTGAAGGACCGGCAGGACTTGAAGTACGCCGCGCTCGAATGTTACAAGGCCGCCGCTGAATCGCTGCAGGAAGGCCTGGAACTGCAACAACTGGATTTCCGCGACGGCAAGAAGCTCACCCTCAACGGCACCGCTCCGGCCGGCCAGGAAAAACAAATCCTCGATTTCAACGCGGGACTGCGCAAGGCGCAGTTGGCCGGCCAGCCGCTGTTCACCAAGTTTGACCAGCTTTACTACCAAAAAGATCCCGGCCGCGACACGCTCTCCTGGCGCTTCTCCTGCGAACTTAACCGGGCGGAGGCGCCATGACCGGCTACCTGGACCGCCTCAACCTGCGTCCGAACGAGCGCCGCTTCGTCGTGCTCGTGGCCCTGGTCGTGTTCGTCCTGCTCAATGCCATCTTTGTCTGGCCGCACTTCAGCGACTGGAGCGACTTCACGGACCGGCTGCGCCGCGCCCGCAACAAACTGGCGCTCTACCAGACCAAGGTGGACCAGGCGCCCGATTACCAGAAGAAAATCGCCTCGTTCGAAAACGAAAACCCGACCGTGCCGCCCGAGGAGCAGAGCCTCCAGTTCGCGCAGGTCATCCAGTCGCAGGCCGTCGCCAGCGGCGTGGGCATCACCGTGTACGGCCGGCAAACGACCAAGACCAACAATCCGTTCTTCGTCGAGCAGTTGCAGACCATCAACGTCGCCTCGCGCGAGTCCCCGCTGGTCAACTTCCTCTTCAACCTGGGCTCCGGCGAGTCGCTCATCCGCGTGCGCGACCTGTCCCTCCGGCCGGACCCGCCGCGCCAGAACCTGAACGGCAGCCTCACGCTCGTCGCCAGCTACCAGCGCAAGCAGCCTGGCAAGGCCGGCCCCGCCTCCGCGGCGGCCGGCAAGACGACCGCGTCGGCGTCGCCCCGAGCCGTTAAACCGGCGCCACCGGCCGGGCCGCCCGGCGGCGCGCTCGCCCAGCGCAAAGCCGCGCTGGCCGCCCGGACTAACCTGGCGACCCGCCTGGCCCATCCGGCCGTGACCAACGCGCCGGCCGCGGCGTCGTGGCTGGACAAAGTCAAAGGCTGGTTCGGCAAATCGGCCGCCCCATCCGCTCCGGCTGCGCCGGCGCCAGCCAAACCGCCCGCTTCGGCGGCCCAGAAGAAGTGAAGACGGGCAGCCTCATTTTGCTGCTCGGCTTGGTCGCTGCCCAGGCGGGCAGCGAGCCGCCGGCGCCGAGCGGCCCGGCGGCGTTCGGACCATCCGACGCATCCGTCAGCGCCACGGCCGACGCGTTCACGGCGTACGCGCAGTTGACGCACCGGACCGTCTTGCGCCCGGCCACGCTGTATCCGTTCCCGGTTTCGCCCGCGGTGGAACTGCCGGACGGAACCAACGCCGCCGTCGCGCGGCTCGAGAACGAACTGGCCGGCCACCAGATCGAAGTCGTGCGCGACGGCGACTCGTTCGCGCGGTTCTTGCCGGCGGGCTGGCGCCAGTCGCCGCTGCCGGAGCAGTTCGCCCGGATCGGCGCACCGCCCGGCCACGACCCGAAGTCGGCCACCAACGGCTTCTTTTTCCCACTGGTGGATTCGTCCACCCTTCTCTACGACTTTTACGCCCCGTTGGCCCAGCGCACCCTCCTGCGTCCCGCGGCGCTCCCCAACGTCCAAGTCACTTTTCAGACGGCGACGCCGCTGACGCGCGACGAGTCGCTCTACGCCTTCAAAGCGCTGCTGGCGTTGAACGGCATCGCGGCCATCGATGATGGCAAGAACCTCGTCCAAGTCGCCCCGTTGGCGATGGCCGCGCGGATCCAAGCCCGCGCCCCCGAGCCGGCCGCCGGTGCGTCGTTGATCCAACCGCGCGACGTTCCGGTGTTCATGCCGTTCATGCCCCTCAGCGGTCAGGTCTCTCCGCCGCGACCCCGCGTCATCCCTTCGGCGCGCCCGGCCAGCCAACCGACGCTGCGCGAGCGGCTGCAACGGGCCTACAACCGGGTGTACACCTGGTGGACCGGCCACCCGCCCCCGCCGCCCCCGCCGCCGACGGTGGACCGCCTGGTGGCGTTCTACGCCCGGCTCGTCGGCCTCAAGCCGGTGCCGTCTCCGCAATTCGGCTCGCGTCCAGTCGTCTTCCTGACCCGGACGCCGTTGACAAAACCGGAACTGCTCTACGCCATCGAAACCACGCTGGCCCTGGACAATCTCGCGCTCGTGCCGGTCGGTGGGAAGGCCATTCGGGCCGGCCACATCTCCGAACGCGGCAAAGGGGAGACGAATTCATCCGCAAATTCCAAACCGTTGTGAAAACCCTACTCACTTTCCTGCTGCTGGGCTGCCTTGCGTTGCAGGCGCAGAACCCGCCGACCAACACCGCGTCCACCGCCACCGCGGATCGTCAGGAGAAGGTCCTCCGGGCGCTGCGCGAACGCATGGCGACGCTGGACCCCAGATCCGCCGCCACCAGCGCGCCGCCGGGCGCGGGGTTTCCGGGGGCAGCGAGCGCGGCCCCACCGGCGGCGGCCGCGGTGCCGCCGCCAGTCCGCCCGCCCGCCACTAATCTGGTCGCGCCGTTGCCACTGGTCCAGGTTCCTTCCACCAACGTTCCGTTGGTCTCCGTTTCAACGCCCGTCGGCACGAACAGCGCAACGGTCCCGCCGCCGGTGTTTCCGGGGCCGGCGGGCGCGCCCCCTCTTGCCCAACCGACGCCGCCCGCGGCGGCCGCCGGCGCGTTGCCGG
>JAJXZI010000209.1 GCA_021780115.1 bacterium
GCAGGGTTGCCGGAGCGGCGAGTTTTCCGGCATGGTCACCGCGCCCGTGCACAAGGGCGTCATCAACGATGCCGGCATCGCGTTCACCGGCCATACCGAGTTCCTTGCCGAACTGACACACACGCCGCAGGTGGTGATGATGCTGGTCGGCGGCGGCATGCGCGTCGCGCTGGCGACCACGCATCTGCCGCTGAAACGGGTTTCCGAAAATCTGACACGCGGGAAAGTTGAACTCGCATCCAACTGTCAGTCTGCTCAGCGATTTGAAGAAGCAACCGCGTCGAGGACTCGGAGGAGCGCAAGAGCTGACTGAAGAGCAGCAAGACCGGTTTGTATAGCTCGCACGCGTCCTTGAGGATGTCCGGGTAGTATTCGCCGGTGGCGAGGGTGATCCAGTTCCTCGCATCTGCTTTGTAATCCGCGAAGGTCTTTGGCTTGTCTGATGGCGCTTGTTTCACTACGGGAAAGTATTCAAGGAGGCTGGGTCCGAATCAAGCCATGCGCTCTTCGCCGTCAGTTTGGCCGCGCGCCGTTCCCCGCCGCCAGAGACCGCTCCACCCGCCCCACGACGTTCACGCCCGACACGATCGAGTCGCCCAACGAAATGCCGTCGCGGTAGTGGCCGGCGAAGAACAGGCCGGGCGCCTGGCCCTCGATCTCGGTCAGCCGCGCGCGGAACCGGCCGTAGCCGAGGTTGTACTGCGGGATCGCCTTGGGCCAATAGACGCTGTGCTGGAACGTCGGCGCCCCTTTCACGCCCAGCAGCACGCGCAGGTCGGCGCAGGTCAACTCGACCAGTTCCTCCAGCGGCCGGGACGCCAGTTCCGGATACCGCTCGCCGCCGACATAGCAGGTGAGCGTGAGATGGCCCGCCGGCGCGCGGTTCGGGAAGAGCGACGAGGAAAAGATCGTACCGAGGATTTTGAAGCCCTCGATCTTGGGGATCAACATGCCGAACCCCTGGCAGGGGTGCGCCACGTCCGCGCGCCGGAAGCCCAGCACCACGCTCGCCACCGGAGGATAGCGGATCTCCGCGAAAGCCGCGAGGCTCAGCGGGGCCGGCGTGGCCAACTCCAACTCGGCGAGCTTGAAGGCCGTCCCAGCGTAAACCACGGCGCTGTGTTCGACGCCGGTTTCCTGGCCGTCCGCGCACACGTTCAGCGTCCACCCCGGCTCCGTCCGCGTCAGCTTCGTGACCGCCGCGTTGAGCCGCACGCTCGCGCCGAGGCGCTCGCGGAGCGTGTCGGGCAACACCTGCAAACCTTCGTCGAAGGAAAACTTCGGCGCGCGGTCCTTCGCCACTTCGCCGCGTCGTTTTCGCTCGCGGGCACCGAGAATCTGGCCCTTGATCAGGGAGCCATACTTCGCTTCGAGCGCCGCCAGCTTGGGAAACGCCTGCTGCACGGACAGCTTGCCGGGATCGCCCGCGTAAACGCCGGCGACCAGCGCATCGATGGCGTGGTCGAGAAACTCCTGGTTCAGCCGGCGTTTGACGAAGTCGGCGATGCTTTCCTCCGCGCCGTCGCGGCGGGCCGGGCGGAACGGTTCGCGCAGCACCGCCCATTTCGCCGACGCGGTGAAAAGCTCCGTGGTAAAAAAGCCCAGCGGCGACGACGGCATCTCGATCGGCCGGCCGTAGCGCGCCACGTAGCGGGCCTCGGCTTTCGGATCGGGATCCAGCCGGCGGGGGGCCAGCCCCGCGTCACGGACGAGTTGGGTGATCTGGGGCGAGGTTTCGAGGATGGTGTTCGGCCCGAACTCGGCCAGATAGCCCTCCCGCCGCAAGCTCCGGATGGCGCCGCCGACGCGCCCGGTGGCCTCGTACAACGTCACCGGCACGCCGCGTTGTTGGAGATAGAACGCAGCGCTCAGCCCGGTAATGCCGCCACCGATGATCGCGACTGACTTCATGCCGACGCGGCTCAAGGTAGGCAAGGCGGCGGCGTTGTCCAGAAGGCAGAAGGCCCGGTCGGTGCCGGGATGGGATTT
Source organism: bacterium (assembly GCA_021780115.1). Classification (GTDB taxonomy): domain Bacteria; phylum Verrucomicrobiota; class Verrucomicrobiia; order Limisphaerales; family JAJXZI01; genus JAJXZI01. The sequence goes on from JAJXZI010000209.1 coordinate 1,990, forward strand.
CCTTCGGCCGAGCGATTGCCGCCTGTTCCCGTCGGTCGCCAGGGAAGAGGACACTTTCAACGCGCCACGCCGCGTGGAACTTTGCCGTTGACACGGCGGCAACAACGCGGACTATCTGTCGCAACGCTGCGCCGTCTCGCTCGAACCAGGCAGCGAAATCATTCGGTCCGCTCGATGGATCAAGTCACAACAGACGACGTCACCGGCCGGCCAGGACGCCTCCTGAACTCGCGGCTTTTGGTTCAAGCCTGCCCACGCATCACCCAATCATGAACAACCCAACCCCACCCTCGCCCAACCCACTCCCGTCGTACATCTCCGGCGCGACCCCCAATCCCAAGGACAAACGCGCGCCCTGGTACAAGAACACCGCGCCCACCTACGCGGGAATCTTCCTCTGGTTCGTGTTCTGGCAGGGGGCCGTGAACTCGGCCACGACCGGTGGCGGCCTGGCGCAGGGTCTCGGCGTTGCGCTGCTCGGTTTGGTCATTGCCGCGCTCATCTGCCATTTCCTGTTCTACTTGGTGCCGGGTCTGCTCGGGATGAAGACCGGCCTGCCGCTGTACATCGTGGGCACCTCCACGTTCGGTGCGCGGGGCGGGTTCATCATGCCGGGCTTCCTCATGGGCGTGCTGCAGTTTGGCTGGCTCGGCGTGAACGCCTTCTTCTCCGCGCAACTCCTGGCGCCCGTCGTCCACGTGCCGGCCCAGATTCTCATGGTGGTGTGGGCGGTGCTGGCGGCGTTCGTCGGGCTGAAAGGTATCCAATACGTCGCCCGCGTCGCCACCTACCTGCCGCTGATTCCGCTACTCACCCTGCTGCTCCTTTTTTTCAAAACCGTCGGCGGCCTGGGCAGCTTTGATCCCAAATCACTCGGCGAGATCCATGCGACGGTGGCCCAGACCGGCATCATGACCGCGGCGCCCTCGCCGGCGATGAGCGTCATGGGCGTGCTGGCGTTCGTCATCACCTACGTGGTCGGCTTCTTTGCAACCGCTGGGGCCGCGGGCGTCGATTTCGGCATGAACAGTAAGGATGGGAAGGATGTGAGCAGCGGCGGCCTGTTCGGTGTGGCGCTGGCCATCTTGATCACCGCCGGCCTTTCCACTTGCGTCGTGGCCGGGGTGTACGGCTCGAAGCAGTATGGCGATCCGGCCGTGGCCGCCGCCAAGGCGACCGTGACCCAGGCCATCGCCACCGCCGACGCCGCCGCGCAGAAGGCGGGCAAGGCCCTGACCGACGAGCAGAAAGAGAAGATTGCCGACGCCACGAGTCACGACGCGCTTTTCCAGACCACCAACCTCATGGGGATCGTGCTCGGCGACAAGCTGGCGGGCATCCTGTGGTTCCTGCTGGCCCTGGCGGCGTTTCCGCCCGCCTGTTTCTCCTCCTTCATCGCCGCGAACAGCTTCAAGACCACGCTGCCGAAAGTGAACCCGTTCATCTCGGTGGGTCTGGGCACGCTGGTCAGCATCGTCCTGGCCGTCACGGGCTGGGCCGGCGACGCCGCCGGCGTGTTCACGATCATCGGCGCGTCGTTCGGCCCGATCTGCGGTGCCATGCTGGCGGACTATCTCCTGAACGGCAAGAAGTGGAGCGGTCCCCGCGCCGGGTTCAATCCGGCCGGCTGGATCGCGTGGGCGCTGGGCTTCGTGGTGGGGATTTCCACGAATCCCGCGATTGGGGCGCCGCAGGAAATCACGGCGCCCGTCGCCGCGTTTGTTGTCGGCGCGGTGGTCTATGCTCTCTGCTTCAAAATCGGTTTGAAGTCCGCCGTCCTCCCCGTTCCCGCCACGCTGGCGGAAGCGACCAAGTAATCCAGTTACTTTCCGCCGTCCGTCTGGTGCTCCGCCGCGGCGGAAGGTTGCGCATCGGGTCGCATGCCGGTGGAGCAGGACCGGTTTGTGGCTATGCCGCATCTGTTGCCTTGTATCGTCTGGCTCGGCGTGTGCGCTTGGGCGTGGCCGATGCATGCCGCTGAGCGGCTGGCGCCGGTCCCAGCGCCGGGGCCGGATCGCGTCTGGCCTTCCGAGCCGCCAGCGGGTTGTCCCTTTCCGAACTCCACGGCGCTCACCGGGATCAGCTTCACCGGCCGGCACGCCGAATACACCGGCGCGGACACTTGGTATCCGTCGTGGGCGGCGGATGGCGACCTGTATTCGCCGTGGACGGATGGGAACGTCAATGGTCTGCCCTCGAATTCCAGCGGCCCCAACGCCACGACCGGCTTCGCCCGGATCATCGGCGACGACCCGCTGCGGTTGCGCGTCGTGGACCAGGGCGTTTACCCTTCCGATCCATCGCCTTACGCGGGCCGCTATCCCTGCGGCTCGCTCGTCCATGACGGCGTGTGGTACTACGGCACCTATTGCCTGCACCCGGCCGGCTCGGTGGCGCACGGCGGCATGGCTTACAACTGGCCGTGGATCGGGCCGTTCGTCGGCTTCCGCTGGTCCACGGATTTTGGCAAGACGTGGACGCAGACGCTTTGCACTCCCGCCCAGCCGCTCTTTGGCGAAAGCGCGCTCCACGGCGAGCCGGTCAAGATCGGATCGCCCCACTTCGTGGACTTTGGCCGGAACCTGGAACACTCCCCCGACGGCAAGGCGTATCTTGTGGCGCACGGCGCCTCAGACGGCGCCCAGCGCCGCTTCGCCTACGACAGTTGGATCACCGGGGACGAGGTTTACCTGCTGCGGGTAACGCCGGGCATTACGAACATGAACGACGCCTCTCGGTACGAGTTCTTTGCCGGCCGCGATACGCACGATCAGCCGAGATGGTCGAAGAAATTCTCCGCCATCCAACCCACGGCCGCGTGGCGGGACAACATGGGGTGCGTGACCATGACCTACGACGCGCCGCTCAAGAAGTATCTGCTGTGCGTCACCGACGGCGGCAACACCGTCGCCTATTTCAACACCTACATCCTCGAATCCAACCTGGTCACCGGGCCGTGGAAGCTAGTGAGTTACCTGAGACATTTCGGCGAGCAGGCCTATTTCGTGAACTTCCCGTCCAAGTTCATCGGCCCGGACGGCCGTACGCTCTGGCTTTGCTACGCGGCCAACTTCAGCCAGGGCTGGAACGGCATCCGCTTCCAATCGCGCCCGCCCGGCAGCCGCTATGGCCTGTGCCTCCAGGAAGTCCAACTGCGCTCCGCCGCCGATCCCGGCTCGTCGCCCAGTCCGCCGGCCAGCGGCGCCAATGTTGCGCCCGGGCGACGACGGTGACCGTGACTTCGGCGCATCCCAGCTATTCCCCCGCGGTCGATACGGTGGACGGCGTGGTGGACGGGCTTCTCCGGCGACCCCTGCCGGGAATGGACGACCGCCGGCGAGGGCGACACCGCGGTGCTTTGCCTGACGGCGAAGACGCCCCCGATCCTCGAGGATGAAGTCCAGCACTTCGCGTTGTCGGCCGGTCAGAGCGTTTATGCTACGCGAGAGAGTAGTGGTCCGCAGACGGCCCATTTTCGACCGCGCGACGGGAACGGGCCATCCAAACCATAATCCGAGCTTGGGTTCGCAGGGTACGGCGGCCGGGCGCGGTTAGGCTTTGGGCCACCTGGGGACGATGTACTTATTGTGACAGGTCGCGCACAGCCACTGGTCTTTGCCGTCGGTGTAGCCGGAAGCTTGATCCCCCGCGCAGGCTGAAATCCTCTCCCAACACAGGGCACAGTGAGCATGGTCCCAGCCGCCAACTACCACCGACGCCTTGGAGGGCACCACCTCATCTTCTTTCTTGCGCCGAACCGTCGTGCCACCGCCTTCCATCGGGAACGCGAGCGCGTCAGAAGGCTGAAACGCCTGCTCGCGCCACAGACAGGATCGGTCCTCGACAATCGCAAGCTGCCAGTCTGTCCACCAATCCTCTGTCGGGACGGCGCTCATCTGGAATCTAGCCTCTTGCGGATTCGCCTCCCGCTATAGCGCCACGTCGGTGTCGGTGATTCATGGCCCGTGCCCTCGTTGCTGACTTCGCTCGCGAATAATCAATGCCCGTTGCGCCACGATCACTTCCCCGTCGCGGCCCCGAGGTAGTTGCCGAAGCCGACGACGATGGTCGAGAAAACCAGCATCAGCAGGCCCAGGAACAGCAGCGTCTTGGTGAAACCGCTGGAGCCTTTCCATTCCTTGAGGGCGATGCCCCAGAGCGAGCTGAAGATGATGATGCTCGCCATGTGCAGGGTCCAACTGGAGAACTTGTATTGGCCCATCTGGGTTTCGCCCATTGTGTAGAAAAAGAACTGCATGTACCAGGTCGAGCCGGCCAGGGCGCTGAAGAAGTAGTTGTTCAGCATCGGCACCGTGGCGGTGCTGTTCGCGGCGCGCCGGCCGGCGCGCTCCACCACCTCTTCGCTGGGGGCGTCCACGGCGGTTTCGAGGATCGTCTCGCTCTCGCGCGAGGGCGGCGGTTGGCGCAGGGTGGAACTGAAATACTGGTAGCCGGTGCGGTTGCTGAGGTTCAGGTAGGCGCACCAGATGAAGTTCGAGGTGAAGCCACCCAGCAACAGCACGCACAGTTTGGGCAGGCCGGTCCAGAGGGTCGGGGTGCCGTGGGCCTGGGAAATTTCCGCGATGGGCGTGGCGGCGTCGAGTCCGTAAGCGAAGCAGGCGCTCATCACGCCGGAGAACGTGGCCACGAGGAGGCCCTTGACGAAGTTGAATTCCTTGATCGTCGCCTTCTTCTGCTCCTCGGTCATCTCGCGTTCCTTGGACATGCCGGCCATCCCGGCCACGGCGATGCCGAGCAGGCAGATAACCACCCCGACGAGGATCACCTCGCCAGACGTCGTCCCGAGCACCTTGGTCATGAATTCGCCGTGGAAGATCGGCGGCATGAGCGTGCCAAACGCCGCGCAGTAACCCAGCGCCACGCCCATGCCCAGCGACATACCCAGGTAGCGCATCGTCAGGCCGAACGTCAGCCCGCCCAGACCCCACATCGCGCCCCAGAAATACGTCCACGCCAGGCTGCTGAGCGGCGCCGCGGCGAGGACCTGGAGCAGGTCCTTCGTGTTGATGGACGCCAGGATCCACGGCGCGATGATCCAGGAGAAGAACCCGCCGACCAGCCAATAGACCTCCCAGGACCACTTGCGGACAAACCGGAACGGCACGTAAAAGCTGCCCGAGGCCAGGCCGCCCAGCCAGTGAAAGACAACCCCCAGAAAAGGATTCGCATTCATGAGAATTGGCCGCGAGAGTGCCCGCTCAGTGCCGCTGCGACAAGACCTCCCGCTCGTAGCGTTTCACCTCGGCCAGCCAGGCGTCGCCGACGGGCACCTCCGACCGGTGACAGTGGTAGTCCCACACCGCGCCGAACGGCAGGACCTTCGCGTCTTCCATGAGCGCCAGCCGCGCCGTGAAATCGCCTTCCGCCTCGAACTGTTTCAGCCTGGCAATGGGGGCCACCAGCGCCAGCAGCAGCGCCTTGGCCATGTTGCGCGTGCCGATCACCCACGCGGCGACGCGGTTGATGCTGGCGTCGAAGTAGTCCAGGCCGATGCGCACGCGGCCGAGGTGGCCGCCCCAGACGATCTCCTGCGCGATGGCTTGCAGGTCGTCGGTGAGCGTGACGACGTGGTCGCTGTCCCACCGCACGCCGCGGCTGACGTGCAGTGCGATCTCCGGCAGGTAGAGCAGCACGGAGGAAATCTTGTCCGCGATGCCCTCAGTCGGGTGGTAATGCCCGGCGTCCAACGTGAGGAGAATGTTCCGGCTCACCGCGTAGCCGAGGTAGAACTCATGCGAGCCAACCACGTAGCTTTCCGAGCCGATGCCGAACAATTTCGGCTCCACGGTATCGACGTTGTGTTTCCGGTCGATCTTCTTCTTGAACACCGCGTCGAGCGATTCCAGAAGCCGTGCGCGCGGGCCTTTGCGGTCGGCGGGCGTGTCCTTCACGCCGTCGGGAATCCAGAGGTTCGTCAGGCAGCTCTGGCCCAGCGCGCGCCCGATGGCGGCGCCGATTTCGCGGCAGCGGATGCCGTGCTCGACCCAGAACCGGCGGATGTCCGGGTCCGGATGCGCCAGCGTCAGGCCGTCGGCGGCCTTCGGATGCGCGAAATAGGTCGGGTTGAAGTCCAAACCGATCTGGAGCGACTTGGCCCAAGCGATCCAGTTCCGGAACTGCTCGGCGCCGAGTTGATCGCGCTCGACTTTCCGGCCATCCATCTCGGCGTAGCAGGCGTGGAGGTTGAAGCGGTGGCGGCCGGGGATGACGGACAGCGCCTTCTCGAAATCGCGGCGTAAGTCCTGGGGCGTTCGCGCCTTGCCGGGGTAATTGCCGGTCACGGCCAGACCGGCGCCCAATGCCTGACCGGCGTTCTCGAAGCCACCCACGTCGTCCCCCTGCCAGCAGTGGACGGAAATGGAGATGCGCGCAAGCGCCTGGAGGGCCTGGTCGGTATTGACGCCGAGTTGCGCGTAACGGTCCTTCGCCAGCCGGTAGGCCTGTTCGATGTGCTTGGTGGATGTTGCCATGAGCATTCCTGAGTTAATCGCCGTGCCAGTTTCGCGAGGCGATGGTACGAGCCGGCGCCCGCGATGTCACCAGCAAACGATGGGGCGGCCAACCGGAGGGCGGGAGCCGGCCACCGCCTTCTGAACTCGCTCAGGGTTTGCTCGGCGGACTCCCGGAACCGCCGGCTGGGGCACCGTCACTCGCGGGTCTCAAGGCGTCCGGAGTGAGTTGCATGTTCAGTTGCAGGTCCCAGGCATTCCCGTCGGGGGCCAGGCGCGGGAGGAAGTCCACTGTCGCGGCACCTACCGCCCCGTATCCAGTGAAGATACGCGCTTGACCGCCGTCATACGTGGAAATTCTCGGGGCGCTGAGGAGGGTGCATTCCACCGTGTTCGTCAACGAGGCCATCAGCGCACCGGCCTGCTCCATCGAGAGGATCTTCCGCGGAGGACTTTGTTGGCCCTCATTGCTAATGTCGCCCAAGCCAAGCTGTGTCCACGCATCCTGGGGAGCCTCGACCAAGCGGGTGGTGATCAGGACTTGGCCGGCATTCGTGCGCGAAGAGTCAGCCGTGGGCGTCACCAGCGCCAGGGTGCGTTTGCCCGGTGCGGTTGGCCAACCGCCGGTGACGAGCGTTTGCCCCTCGCCCACCCGCGCGCTCACGGCGACGGTAAAGGGTGCTGGTGCCTGCGGAGTCTCGGCGGGAACGGCGTTCGTCACCGCCTCGCCGTCGGCCCCTCGGCGCGTTGCGGCGGCGTCCGCTTGCAGTTGCTTCCGCAGCCGCGTGACCTCGCCGCGCAACCGGAGGAGATCCTCATGTTCCGCCTGCGTTCGCGCCGCATCGGCTTGCAACTGGGCGGCGAGCCGCTGGTTGTCCGCGCGGAGCCGTTCCCATTCCGCGAGTTGATCGCTCTGTTCGCGCAACGCGGCGTTCTCGGCCCGCAGTGCTTGGTTCACCCGGTATTGCACCACCAGCGGCGTGCCCACGGCCGCCGCCGCGAGGGCGGCAGCGATGATTTTGAGTTTGGTTGCAGCCATAGCTTGGAGAAGGTGGGCGGTGAAGCCCGTCGCCGCGGTCGCGGCCGCCCCCGCCAGCGCGGCGGTGGCGATCGAGTGGGCCAGTCCCGCCGGCGCCGCGTGGACGGCCCCGCCGGCAATCGCCGCGGCCAGCGCCGAGGCGGAAAGCGTGACTCCGCGGCGCGTGAACTTTGCCCGCAGTTTGTCCAAGGCCCGCGCGACGCGTTTCTGCGCCGCGTCCTCGCTGGTGCCCAACGCCGCCGCCACCTCTTTGAGGCTCTTGTTCTCGAAATAGCGCAGCACAATGGCGTCGTGGTCGCCCCGGCTGAGGCCGGCCATCGCCTCGTCCAGCAACGGCTCGATTTGCCGCCAGGCGGCGTCGGGCGTGGACAGATTCATGGTTTCGGCGGCGAGTTGTTCCCGGCGCTGGCGGCGGACCTCACGGCGCACGGTCTCGGAGGCCAGATGGCGGGCGGTGCGATAAAGCCACGCGGAAAGCACCGTGTCCGCCCCGAGCCGGCCCGCTTTGCGCGCCAGCAACGTGAACACCTGCTGGCTGATGTCCTCGGCCAGATGCGCGTTCCCCACCTGCCGGCGCGCGGCGGAATAGACCAGTCCGAGGTGCCGCTCGACGAGTTGGGTAAAGGCGGCTTGGGAGCCGTTTCGGGCATGGTCCCGCAAGAGTTCGTAGTCATTCATCTGGACGCTGCTAACTGATTATGGCCGCCGACCGCGGAAATCCGACAACTATTTCCCGCCGGCCGGCCTAGTCTGGGCACTCCCCACGAACCAAGTCGGGCGACGCTCCGGCGAAGCCCTGATCTTTGGGGCGGAAGTTGGGGCTGGGCAGGAACCTCGCCCACCGAAAGGGTTCAAAATTCTGATGCGCGTCCAGAGTTGGAGGTCGCGGCTTCACCCGCTTTCTTTGCCAGGAGTCGTTCCCGCCCCACCAGGTACAAAAATCCCGCCAGCGCCGCGAACGGCAGCAGCGCCAGCCCGTCGGCGCACGGCCCGGCGAAAAAGGGATTCGACGCCTCCGCCCATTTCGTGAGGCGCGCATCCAGGCCGCCCAGCACGCCGGCCATGAAGGCAATGACGATGCCGGCAATCGCCCCGCCCGCGATGTAACCGCTCGCCAACAGCACGCCGGGGCTTTTGTCGCTCTCGGCGGCAAGCTGCGCCTCGTCGAGGGCGTGGTCGCGCAACGCGTGCCGCAGGCGGCGGTCCACCAGCCAGCGCACCAGGCCGCCCACGAAGATCGGCGACGACGACGAAATCGGCAGGTACACGCCCACGGCGAACGCCAGCGACGACACGCCGCACAGTTCCAGCACCACGGCGATCATGACGCCGAACAGCACCAGCGCCCACGGCAGTTTGCGGTCGAGGATGCCCTTGATGATGTAACTCATCAGCGTGGCCTTCGGGGCGTCGAACTTGCGCGCCTCGGTGCCGTCGGGCCGCGTCTTGAAGGCGCCGTTGATGCCCGGATCGGCCAGGTAAACCGCGGCGCCGGCGTCGTCCACCAGGTATTTGCCGGGCGGGCCGCCGGCGTCGTCGGTCTTCTGCCAGACGCGGTAACTGCGGCCGTCGTCCCGCGCCTGCGGGCCGACGAGCCGCTCCGGTCCGGCGAGCGGCGCGTTCGCCGGGGCGCGCAGGCCGGGCGCCACTTGCGCCGCCGGCACATAGACCGTGGCCGCGTTGTTCAGGCCAAGCAGAATCGGCCCGAGCGCCAGCGCACTGGCCGTCGCGCCGAGGAGGATGGCGATCTGCTGGAACCGTGGCGTGGCGCCGAGCAGGAAGCCGGTCTTCAGATCTTGGGACGTGGTGCCGCCGTTGGACGCCGCGATGCACACGATGCCGCCCACCGACAACGCGGTGACGTACGCGGCGCCGCCGGTCTTCTTCGCGACCAGGAAAATCAGGCAGGTCAACAGCAGCGTGGCCACGGTCATGCCGGAGATCGGATTGGAAGACGAACCGATCTCACCGGTCAGCCGCGACGAGACGGTGACGAACAGGAAACCGAACAACACGATCAGGACCGCGCCGAGCAGGTTCATCTGCAGCGGCGGCGCCGCAATGATGGCCGCGATGAGCAGCAACACGCCGATGCCGACAAACTTCATCGGGAGGTCGCGCTCGGTCCGGAGCGTGGCCGCGGGCGGCGGGCGGCGGACCGGGCCGGCCGTTCGCGCCTCCGCTTGCTCCCGCCGGCGACGGCCCAGGTCCGCGAATCCGGCGCGGAGGCTGTGCAGGATGATCGGCAGCGAGCGGAGCAGGCTGATGATCCCGCCCGCGGCCACCGCGCCCGCGCCGATGTAGAGAACGTAGGCGCCGCGGATGTCGTTCGGCGACATGTCGGCGATCCGCTGCGTGCCGGGGGGCAGCACGCCAGTCATTCCCTGGCCGAAGAACTTGATGAGCGGGATCAGCAGCAGGTAGGAAAGCACACCGCCCGCCATCATGACGGACGAGATTTTCGGGCCGATAATGTAGCCGACGCCGAGCAGTTCGGGGGAGATTTCCGCGGAGAGGGAACCGGCGTTGAGCGGCGCGCCGAAGACTTTTTCCGGCACGTCCTTCCAGCACTTGAACGCGGACATGAGCGTCTTGTAGGCCAGGCCGATGCCGAAGCCGGTGAAGATGGTGGCGCCGCTGGGACCGCGGTCACGGCCGGCGCGGGCGGCGGCTTCGCGTTGGGCGTGCGCCGACGCCTGGGCGCGCGATTCCGCGTTGGCGCCGGCCTTGAGCACCTCGGCGCAGGCCGTGCCTTCGGGGTATTTCAACTGGCCGTGCTGGGCCACGATCAACGCGCGGCGCAGCGGGATCATCATCAGAATCCCCAGCGCCCCGCCCAGCAGCGCCACGAGCATGACGCGGGCGATTTCCAGATCGAAGCCCAGGATCATGATCGCCGGCATGGTGACGCCCAGACCGAAGGCGATGGATTCGCCCGCCGAACCGGCGGTCTGGACGATGTTGTTCTCCAGGATCGTGGCGTCCCGTCCGCCGAGCTTCGACCAGAGCCGGAAGAGCGCCAGCGAAATGACCGCGACCGGGATGGAGGCGCTGACGGTCAGCCCGACCTTGAGCACGAGGTACAGCGACGAGGCGCCAAACACCATGCCCAACAGTGTGCCGAGGATGAGCGCCCGCGCCGTGAACTCGCGCATCGCCGCTTCCGGCGGGACGTAGGAATGGGACGCGCCCTCGGAACCGGAGGAAGGAGGCCTGTCAATCGCCATAGGCGGGGCCGACGCTAACGGAAGCGCGGCGGGGCTTTCAATGGCGAAGTCCGTCGAATGGCGGCGCGCGCGTTGGGAAGCCGAAATCCAAAGTCCGAAGACGGACCCGCCGTCTTCGGAGCTGCGGTGGGCCGTCGGATGCCTTGGCCCCGTTCGCTCTGATTTCGCTGCCCAGGCAGCGGAAACGTGGTAAGCTGGTGCCGATGAACGCTGGCAATGACAGCGACCGCAACGCGCCTACCCAACCAAGCGCCGTCCGAGTGAAAGAACCACCCCAGACCAGACGCCGCGAGCGGGCGTTCACCTTGATCGAACTGCTGGTGGTGATTGCCATCATCGCCATCCTGGCCGCGCTGCTGCTGCCCGCGCTGGTCAGCGCCCAGGAACGGGCGCGGCGCGCCTCGTGCCAGAGCGGCCTGCGGCAACTGGGCCTGGCGCTCCAACTCTACGGCAACGACAACGGCGACCGACTGCCGCAGGGCTACCGCGACGACGGCGTCTCACACACGATCTGGATCAGCACGAACACCTTCAACGCCATCCGGCAATACAGCGCCACCAACATGAGCACCTGCCCCAGCTTGGCGGGCACGTTCCAATATTACCGCGCCCCGTACGGCTGGGTGATCGGCTACAGCTACAACGGTGGACACAAGAAACCATGGCCGGGCGAGCCGGCGCCGCAATGGGTGTCACCGCAGAAGTTCACCGACGGTCCGAGCCTGACCCTGGCCTGCGATCTGAACGCCTGGGCCGAGCCGGCCAGCGGGGGCGGTTGGGTGATCGCGCCCCATTGCCCGGGCGGCGCGGCCAAACAGAACGGCCAGCCCTTCCTCACGGTGAGCAAGCTGACGACGCCCCGCGACGTCGGCGCGGAAGGCGGCAACGTGCTGTTGCTCGACGGCTCCGTGCATTGGAAGAACCTCAAAGCGATGACCAACTACTGGGCGTTTCAGGCCGGGTTTTATTGGAACGACTGGTGAGGGAAACGAATACCGGCATTGCGGAGGCCGCCGTTCATCGAGCGGTGCCCCAGCGGCGGTGGATGAACCGCTCGACCGGCGAGAAGAGCAGTTTGTCGGTCAACAGCCCGATGCCGATGATGACCAGGATGATGCCCAGCACCGCGTCCATGGCGTGCAATTCGCGGCCGTAGTGCAGCAGGTGGCCCAGGCCGAACCCGGTGAGGATGGTGATGTAAATTTCCGCCGCCATGAGCGAGCGCCACGCGAAGGCCCAGCCCTGTTTCATGCCGCTGACGATGAACGGCAGCGCCGCCGGCAGGATGACGTGGCTCCAGGTGTGCAGTCCGCGCGAACCCATCGTTTGCGCGGCCCGGACGTAGATCGGCGGGACGTGGCGCACGCCGGCGTCCGTCGCCAGGGTGATGGACCAGACCGACCCCATGATGACGATGAAGAACATCGCCGCCTCGGTCTGTCCGAACCAGAGCAACGCCAGCGGCGCCCAGCAGATGCTCGGCAGCGCCTGCAGGCCCAGCGCCATCAGGCCCAGCGTGTCCGCGAAGAACTTGAACCGCGCGATAAGCAGGCCCAGCGGCAGGCCGAGGGCGAAGCCGGCGACGTAGCCCAACACGAGCCGTTTGAGCGTGACGGCCATTGCGCCCGGCAGCGTGCCGTCGGCCACCGCGTCCACCAGGTAGCGCAGGACTTCCGAGGGCGCCGGGACGAGCATGTGCGGCCAGACGCCGGTGCGCACCAGGACTTCCCAGAGCACGGCCAGCAGGGCGAAGAAAAGGAAGGCCGCAGTCGCCCGTTTCATTCGGCCACCTCCCGCAGTTCGGGTTTCAAGTGCCGCTTCAAGGCCCGCGTGATTTCCGTGGCGTGCGAGGCCAGTTCGACGCTGTTGATGTCCCGCGGTCGCGCGAGGCGGATTTCAAATTGTTCCTGAATGCGGCCGGGGCGCGGCGAGAACAGCACCACGCGGTCGCCGAGGCAGGCGGCCTCGCGGGCGTTGTGCGTGACGAAGACGACGGTGCGGCGGCGCTGCGCCCAGATGGATTGCAGGTCGCCGTAGAGCTGGTCGCGCGTCAGGGCGTCGAGCGAGCCGAACGGTTCGTCCATCAGGAGAACACGCGGATTCGGCGCCAGGGCGCGGGCCAGCGCCAGGCGCTGTTTCATGCCGCCGGAAAGCTCGTGGACATTGGCGTGGAGGAATTTCTCCAGCCCGACGAGTTGGAGATAATACTGCGCGACTTCCAGCCGCTCCGCTTTGCCCAGGTTGGGCTTAAGATTCAAACCAAACAGGACGTTGCTGCGCACGTCGAGCCACGGGAACAGCGCGGGCTCCTGGAACATCACCAGGCGATCGCTGCCGGCGCCCGTGACCGGCTTGCCATCGGCCAGGACCCGGCCACTGTCGGGCGTGTCAAGACCGGCGATGATGTTCAGCAGGGTCGTCTTGCCGCAGCCGCTGGGACCGACCAGGCAAACAAACTCGCCCTCGCGCACCTGCAAGCTGACATGGTCGAGCGCCTGCACTAGGTCGTGCCGCGCGCGGAACGTCTTCGACACGTCTTCCACGGCGACTTTGGCGGGCGACCCGGTGGGGATTTCCTCGTTCATCACCGGATCTCCACCCAGCCCTTTTCGCGCAGCACTTCGTTCAAGAGACGCAAATCGTAAAGGCGCGCCAAATCGGGGGGCGCCTTCAGAAAGCCGATACGATGGGCGTCTTCGGCCGACTTGAGCAGAGACGGACGGATCGGGTCGTGCGTCAATTCGATCTGGCTCCAGGCGCGTTCCAGCACCGGCTCGGCCAGGGCTTGACGAGATTCGGCCCGGAGTTCCTCGTTGAAAAGGCGCTTCGCCTCCGCCGGGTGCGCGTTGATCCATTGGGTCAACTCGACATGCGCGACGATCCATCGTTTGAGCAGCGCGGGCTGTTGCTGGAGAAAGGCGGCGCGGCTGACGAGATGCGTCGTGACGTAGCGCCCGCCGGTGTCCGGCCACAAGGAGCTCTCCTGGAGATAGACTTTCCCCCCGGCTTCCAACACCAGTCGGCTCACCCACGGCTCAATGGTCCACACGGCATCCAGGTCGCCTTTCTGGAACAGGGCGAGTTGGTCCGGGTTCGCCGTGGGGATGACCCGCGCGTCGCCGCCCGTGAGGGTGACGCGCAGGCCGACCGACTTGAGCCAGACGCGCGCCGCGACGTCCTGGGTGTTGCCGAGCTGCGGCGTGCCCATCTTCCGGCTCCGGAAATCCGCGTCCCGCTGGATGCGCCCGTCCGGCTGCACGATCAGCGCCGCGCCGCCGCTGCACGCGCCGGCCACGACGCGGATTTCTTCACCGTCCGATTTCAAGTGGGCATTGACGGCCGGATTCGGGCCGACGTAGGCCACGTCGAGGGACCGGGCGAAAATCCCTTCCATGGCGGTGGGGCCGGCGTTATAGACGAACCATTGGACCTCGACGTTGGTGCCCAACCGCTGCTCGAACCAACCTTTGCCCCGCCGGGAGAAGGCGTGGCCAATCACGCCTTGGGCGTGGGTCACGTTCGGAAAATGGCCGGCGCGGATGACCACGCGCTCCGCGTGAAGACGCAACGCTCCAGCCACCCCGACGCCGAATGCCAGCGCCAAGCCGGAAAGAACGGAAGCAAGCCCGCGCCGCTGGGTGGCGGGGCCGCGCGCGGCCCGGAGCGGCACGTTCGAGCAGCGGGTGGCACACCCGCGTTCTTGAACTCCTTGGCGAATAGCATCCATTTCGCTTTGACAATTGGGCTGGATCGAATCTGACTCAGACAAGGCAAGCGGCTTCGCGCCTGCCAGACAAGGCAATAATGCCGTGCCATCGTCAACACAGCCATCGTCGCACCGACCTGATCGAATCGGGTCGCTCGGGGCAACTCAATCGAAAGCATCCATGAACCGCACTTCCCCTCTGTTCCTGGCCATTGTCTCCCTGGGTCTGGTTCTTCCCGGTCATGCGTCCTCGGCGGCGGCAAGGACCGAGGCGATTCTTTCGCCGCGCGACGCTTCGTTTATGGAAACGCTCGCCGCGCACGAGGTCCGGCGTTACACCTACCTGCGCACGGGCAAGCTGCTGCCGATTCTCCCCACGCAGGACGCGGCTCCCCAAGCCGGCCGCGTCATCATCGTGGCCAGAAAAGACCGGCCGCTGGTCCAGACACTGGCCAGCCAATTCCAGCAGGAGCGAGTCCTCGACACGTTGGCGGCGCAGGCTTATTGGCTGAAAACGCTGTCCGCCGAAGGCCGCCAAGTGCTCCTGGTGACGGGCGGCGACGACACCGGTACGCTCTATGGCGCCTACCGTTTTGCGGAACACCTGGGCGTGCGTTTCTACCTGGATGGCGACGTGGTGCCGGATGAACGCATCGCCTTGCGGTTGCCGATGCTCGATGAAAGGCGAGCGCCACTGTTCGCGTTGCGCGGCATCCAGCCATTCCACGATTTCCCGGAAGGTCCGGACTGGTGGAATCGCGACGATTATCTCGCCATCGTCTCGCAACTACCCAAGCTGCGGATGAACTTCCTCGGTCTGCACACGTACCCGGAAGGCGGCCCGAACGCCGAGCCGACCGTGTGGATCGGCCAGCCCAGCGACCTCGGCACGAGCGGGCGCGTGAAGTTCAGCTATCCGTCGAGCTACCAGAACACGCGGCGCGGCAACTGGGGCTACGCGGCGAAGCCGACGAGCGACTTTTCCTTCGGGGCGGCGGCGTTGTTCGAGCGCGACGACTTCGGCGCGGAAGTCATGCGGGGCCAGATGCCGCAGCCCGCGACGCCCGAGGGCTGCAACGACGTGTTCAACCGCACCGGCGCCATGCTGCGCGACGCCTTCACCCACGCGCATGAAGTCGGCGTGAAGACGTGCGTGGGCACGGAAACCCCGCTCACGCTGCCAAAAGTCGTGGCCGAACGACTCCAGCAACAGGGCAAGAATCCGGGTGATCCCCTGGACTCTGGCGCTGGTCGTTTTCGCGGGCGCGCTTTCCGCAAAGCCTGCGGCGCCGTCCGGTTT
>JAJXZI010000230.1 GCA_021780115.1 bacterium
GCCGGCGTGCTTCATCAGGCCGGCACCCGGCGGCCCAACGCGGGCAAGTTTCTTCTTGCCGCTGACCGGGCCTTTTGCGGCGTGCCAACGCTGGCCACATGTTCCCGGCAATAAGCCGCGTATTCGGCATACTTCTCCGCCGACGTTTTGAGCTGGGCGCGCTCCGCCCGTGTGAGCGCCCGCACCACCCGCGCCGGGGCGCCGAGCACGAGCGATCCAGGTGGGATCTTCGTGCCTTGGGTCACGAGCGCGCGGGCGCCGATCAGGCAATGCTCGCCGATCACCGCTCCGTCGAGGACCACCGCCCCCATGCCGATCAAGACTTGGTCGCCCACGGTGCAGGCGTGCAGGATTGCCGCGTGGCCGACGGTGACGTGGTGGCCCACGAGGCAGGGGAATTCCTCCGCAAGATGAAGGACGGCGTTGTCCTGGATGTTGGTGTGGTGGCCCACGACGATGCGGTTGAGGTCGGCGCGCAACACCGCGTTGTGCCACACGCTGGCGTGCTCGCCCAGGGTTACGTCGCCCACCACGACGGCCCCGCGCGCGATGTAAACTGCTGCTCCCAGGGTGGGATTGGCGCCCAGGAATTTCCCGAGGCGCACCCGCAGCTTCGCCCTCTGCGAGAGCGTTTGGGAGAGGTTCCGCGCCTTCAAAACAAGCGCCCGGAGCACGCCGGGCGAGTGGTGCGATTCACTTCTTGTGCGGTCGGCTTTACCAAGCGGCCCGGTAAGCGAAGCGATGGTACCGGATCGGCCGGTAGCCCGGCGGGCCATAGATTACGGGGGCCGAGACTACTGGCGCGGGTACGGCGACGACTGCCGGTTGATAAAACATCACCGGTGACGGCGCCGGAACATACGCGACCGGTGGCGGTGCATAGACAACCCCCGCCGGCGCACAGGCGGGCGCGTACGCCACCGGGGGCGGATAGTAACGCGGCGTGTCACACGCGGCGGCCGTGAGTGCCGCGCCCGTCACGAAACCGACGGCGGCCCCGATCGCGATCCCCGTCCCGAACCGGCCGGCCCGCGCGGGATGCACCGTCCCGAAGGCGGTGCTGAGAATCGTTGCGGTCAATATCAGCTTCTTCATGGCGCTTCCTTTTTGTTTGTATCAAACCGTCCACAGCTTGGATGCCAGGGGTTTGCGGTTTATTCAAGAGCGGTCTAAACTACCAACAGACAAAAGAGTATGACGAGAAACCATGTGCCTCGTCCGGTTACCCGGCGGCGCCTGCCCCGGTCCTTCAAGGAACTGACGCCGACCCATGCTTTCAACCCGCGCACGTTCTTTCGCGAGATGGTCTGGAAGGCATTGCTGACGCCGCGCGTTGGCCGGCGCCCGGTGCGACCGGTATTCCCGCGACTCAAGCACGGACAGTTGGCGCTCACCTGGATTGGTCACGCGTCGTTCCTGATTCAGTTCAACGACCTGAACGTTTTGGTCGATCCGAACTTCGCGAACTGGCTGTTCCTGCTCAAGCGCATCAAACGCTCCGGTTTGCGCCTGGAGCATCTGCCGCCGATCGACCTCGTTCTGCTGACGCACGCGCACTTCGATCATTTCCACAAGCCGACCCTGCGCAAACTGCCGCAGCCGAAAATCGGCGTGATGCCCTGGGGCATGGGCGATCTCGCTCGCAACCTGGGCTTCGATCGAGTGGTGGAGCTGGATTGGTGGGAGAGCTTCTCGCGCGGTGATTGGAAGGTGACGCTCACGCCGAGCAAACATTGGGGGGCGCGCGTGCTCCGCGATCACCACCGTGGCTACGGCGGGTTCGTGCTCGAACACCAGGGGCGCCGCATTTACCACGCCGGCGACAGCGCTTATTTCGACGGCTTCCAAACCATCGGGGAACTCCTGCGTCCGGAGATTGCCTTGCTTCCCATCGGCGCTTACCGGCCCGAATCGTTCCGCAACGTCCACATGGGGCCGGACGAGGCGGTCAAGAGCTTCAAAGATATGCGCGCAAAATGGCTGGTCCCGATGCATTTTGGGACCTTCCGACTCTCCTTCGAGGACATGGAGGAACCCCCGCGCTGGCTGCGCGACATCGCCCGTCAGGAAGGTCTGATGCGGCACATTCGTTTCCTCGAAGAGGGCAAGCCGGCGGTTTTCTGAGGACGAACCGTTTCCGCATGCCGCGCCCAGCCGGAGCCGCGAGAGGAAAGGCCAAGCTTGACTCCACAATCCCTTGGGTGCTACAAATCTACAGACCACCATTTGCGGTGGTCCCGAACTATGCGCTGCCCGAACTGCAGTGGCCAAGATGACAAAGTGATCGACTCGCGTGCCTCGCGCGAAGGCGCAACCATCCGGCGTCGCCGCGAATGCATCACCTGCGGGCACCGTTTCACGACCTATGAAGAGATCGAGCGGGAGGGATTGATGGTGGTGAAACGCGATGGACGACGGGAGGCATTTTCGCGGGAGAAGCTGGTGTCCGGAGTCAAGAAGGCCTGCCAAAAGCGGCCCGTCAGCCAGCAGGTCATCGAGGCCCTGGTAGAGAAGATTTGCGTCACGCTCACCGACCAGTACGATAGCGAGGTGCCCGCGGAGGAAATTGGCCGCCTGGTCATGGAGGGCTTGCGCGCAACGGATCCGGTGGCGTACGTGCGTTTCGCCAGCGTGTACCGCCGGTTCCAGGAAGCCACCGACTTCGTCCACGAAGTCAAGAACCTGGAGGCGCATCCATGATCATGCTGGCCTCCGACTGCCTGCTGTTTCGCCTCGCCAACGGCGAGAGCGTGGCGCTGCGATCGGAGATGATCAGCATCGAGGTTTCCAGCGGGGCGGTCTCGGCCTTTGACGCGGAGTTTGTCAACCACGCCGCCTCGGCGGTGTTCCATTATTTCAAACACGAGCTCGAGCGGGACTCGGTTTCCCTGGCCGAGTTTGCGCAAACGCTGGAGGCCGTGCTGCGCGGCTTCGCCTCAAGGACCGACGTCCCTCCGGCTGGCGGGGCCGGTGCGCCGGCGGCCGAATCCGACCTCGGCCGGCTCGCCAGCGAGGCCGGTGGCAGCGAACTGTTTTTCTTTTCCCGGCTGCGGGCCGAGGTGCGGACCGGCTTGAACCGGCCGCCACGGCTGCTCCGCTTTCACGGCTTGCGGGGCTGCGTCAAGCAGTTGTCCGGGGCGCGCCGCTGGAGCCGTCGCTGCCAGTCCTTGCAGGACCAGATTGTGGACTATCTGCGGGGCTGTCTGGTGGTGGAAGCGCGCGACCGCACCTGCTCATTGGTCGTGGAGTAGCGCCCGCTCCGGCTCCGATGCCTTCCTGAACGGTCGGTTGGCGCCATAACTTGGAGGCGCGCGAGGCAGCGACCGGACGCCCCTTCGGTCGGCCGGTCTCGAATACTTCCGCGCGCGGGACGTCCATTGAGATTGTGTATATGGGCCGCAGGCAGAACACCGTCGCCTTCACGCTGATCGAGTTATTGGTCGTCATCGCCATCATCGCCTTGCTGGCCGGCCTGCTTCTGCCCGCGCTGGCCAAGGCAAAGCAGACGGCGCGCACCACGCAGTGCCTCAACAACGCCCGGCAAGTCGGCTTGGCGATGCAGATGTACGGCGGCGACAGTGGCGAATGGCTGCCCATGGCCCACGGCAGCGTGCCGTGGGCCAGCACCAATCCACCGCCTTGGACGCGTCCGCTGCTGCCGTACTTCCAGGCGACCAACGTTCTCACCTGTCCGGAGATGTGCCTCCAGTACAAACGGTCGCCCTACAACTACTTCATGGGCTCCTGGGCCGCGTTCATCGAGGCAGGCGACCAACAGGCGAGCGTGAAACTGGGCCGTATCCAGTGGCCGAGCCAATACGTCCTGTCCGGCGACTGCAACTGGGATTTCGATCAAGACGACGCCGATCCGGATGATTACTCGCAGGACACGCTCTTCGCCTTCAACCCGCCCGTTCACAACCACCGCGACAACGTCTTGTTCGCCGACGACCACGTGAAGGCGTACCGGGAGTGGCTGCCGGGCGAAATGACGCTGTCCTACACGCAACAGGGAGTTCCCTTTCAGTAGCCGGAATCCGCCGTTGGGCGTTGTGGGCAGCGGTTGAGCGCTGAACTGCGGGCTTCAGAGCGGCAACCACAGTGGGAGCGTCAGGAATTTGGGTCTGCTTCAGAAGGACAGCCGTTAACAACCCGTCCTTCCATTCGTAATCACGCTTGTCCTGGGGTACTGCTGAGGGCGGGGGCGGCGTTGGCGGGATCGTCCAGAACCCGCAACTGCCGCTTGTTCGCCAGGACAATCTCCGGACGATCTTGAAATTGGATCACCTTGCCGCTGACTTCAACCCGCTTGCCTTCCAGGGCGCGGAGGT
>JAJXZI010000046.1 GCA_021780115.1 bacterium
CCGGCTCCGTGTGCTGGTCGGACGGCAGCGGCTCGTGCTGCAGGATCGCGCCGGTGCGCGGATCAATGACGACCAGGTCATGCGTCTTGCCGGCCGTGACGAGCAGACGGCCATCCGGGCTGAGCGCCAGCGCCTGCGGCCGGAGGCCGGGAAGCTCGACCTGCAGGCCGGTCGGCGTCAGGATCTGGTTCACCGGCGTTTCGAAACGACCGTCACCCAGACGACCGACCGGGTCCCGCGTGGAAACCGACGGAGTTTGGGCGGGGGCAGACAGACCGCCGAGGTGCGCAACCAGTCCCACGGCGCAGAAGAATGCGAGAACCGGGGACGCCGGGTACGGGCCGGCCGCGGTTCTGATTTCCGTCTGCGAATTGGGGGCGTTCGATTTCCTTCGGATTGGGAGTTTCGATTCTCGTGTCCTCATGCTGTTCGGAATTCCTTCATCAGCCGCAGGATTTCCTCGCGGAGCGCGAAGAACTCCGTGCGGCTGGCCACGACGGTGTCCGCCGGCAGCAGGTTTTTCGGCGTGACTTTCGCCAGCGCGGCTTGGGCGGCGTGCAGGTGATTCAGGGCGCGCTTGAGATAGGCCACGGTGAACGGGCCGTCGCGCAACTCGCGGCCGTAGGCGAGGCTGTCAAGGGCGCCGGCGAGCTTGGCGCCCGTGATCTGGTATTCGCTCAGCAGCCGGCCCAGGTCAACATCCGCGGATTGTTCCACGCCGAGATCCTTGCATTGGCGCCGGAGCGCTATGCTGCCCTCGAAGACGCGCCGCGAGAGCGGGTGTTTGATGTCGCCGTGCTCGGTGCGCACCCAGTCCACGCCCTCGGTGGCGGGATCGGGTTCCAGCGGCGGCGGATCGTCCGCCTCCACCTCGAATGGATCCTCGTCGTTCTGTTTCGCCAATTCAGGAGACGCGGCCTCGCGGTCGGCAACCGCTCCCGGTTGGACCGCCTTCCGGCGCTCTTCCTCCTCCAGCGCCTCTTCCAGCCAGGTCCAGCCCATCTCGCGGGCGATGATGCGCTCGCGGTCGGGGTGGTCCTGGTATTTGTCGAGCAACTCGAGGTATTTGTCCGTGCGGGCGTCGCTTTCCCGGAGCAATTTCTCGTAATCGAACTCGTCCCATTCCTTGTCCGCGGGCGGCTCGTGCCTCCGGGCTTCGAGGGCTTCGCTCAGTTTGCCCATGAACCCGGCGAAACCCGCCGCCGCGTCCCGTTGGCGCTGTTCCTCTTCCTCCGGTGTGAGCGTCCAGGCCGGCGGCGAGATCGTGAGGGTGTACTCCGTGCTCTCAACGACGACGCGCCCGTTGGCTTCGCTGAACCATTCCAGGTACAGGCAGTTCGCCAGGTGTTCGGGCACCGGCAGCTTCTGCTGCAACCGCTCGTATGCCTCCGCGAACGGGAGGTCAAAGACCCGCACCTTTCGTGACGCGGTGAGGTCGCCCACGGTGCCGCGTTGCAGCGGGTGGAATTGCGCGTCCGGCCGCAGCGGGGACGTTTCGCCGCGGTTCTCGAAGGTGAGTCGGCAGCCGGCCAGATCGGCACAAGCGTTGCCCTTCAGCTCCAGCACCGCCGGCTCCGCGTGGCCGTGGAACCAGAGCCGGCCCCGGACGAAGCCGCGCTCGCGGTTGTCAATCTCGCCGCGTTGGACGTTGTCGTGGATGCGCCAAGCCATTGTCGCCGGGAAAGGATTTAGAGTTTCGGCCGGAGTTGTCGAGCACGCTTTGCCGGTCCGCGCGCCACCCCGCCAGTCGCGGCTCAGCGGGATTCCGCCGGCAACTCCGCGTGCTCCGTGCTTACCCGCAGACCGCGTTCGTCGGTGACGGAAAAGTAACACACGAGCGGTCGCCGCTCGGGCACCCGGGCCGTGAGGACGCCGTCTTTCCACTCCGCCGGCGCGGTGGTCCACCGGCGTTTTTGCCACTCACCGGTGTCGGTGGTGTAGTGAAAGGCCGCCGCCTGCAGCGGCGAGCGGGACACGACCCGGGCGGTGGCGCGGCCGGAGCGAACCGTCAGCGTGCCCAACCGCGGCAGCGGCGCGCCGTGGCGCAACACGCTGTCCACGAACCGGTCCACCTCGTCGAAGGTCCAGATGTGGCCGTGGGGCAGGCCGAGGACGATGCTGACGTGCCGCAGGCCGGGGCGCACCAGCCGGTACGATTTCTGGTAGCTGTCGAGCGGGTAGGCGAAATCGTTGGCGCCGTTCAGGAAGAGCATCGGGCAGTTCACGCCGCCTAGATATTGCGAGGGATCGAAGTCCCGCAGCCAGCGGGCGCGGGCTTCCGGCGTCATGGCCGCCAGCGACTTGTCCCTCCAGAAGCTGTCGTCGCCCAGAAAGCCGCAACCATAGACGGGTACGGCGACTTTGAGCCGGTCGTCGAGGCCGGCGACGATGCACGTGAGATAGCCGCCCCAACTGATGCCGGTAAGGCCGATCCGATGGCGGTCCACCTCCGGCAGGGAGGCCAGCAACGAAACTCCGCGGATCACGGCCGCGACGGCGTGGTAGGTCCACGTGTCGTGGGCGTCGGCGTCGGTGAAATCACGGAACTTGGTGGCGTCGCTCTGGTCCGGGCCACCGTTGGGCAGCGGGCCGTCCGGTCCACAGCCGGCGGTGTCCAGGGCGAGCGCCACGTAACCGCGCTGGGCCCAGTGCTCCGCCCACTCGCGGAAGGCTTTCCCGCCGCCGCCGTGGACGAGCACCAGCGCCGGAAACGGTCTCCGGCCTTCCGCCGGACGGCCGAGGTAGGCGAAGACGCGCGTGGGTTTTCCGTGGAACGGCTCGCCGGCGTAGTAAACCTCCTGCACGAGGCCGGTGCGCGCACCCCACTGAGCGGCGGGCGCCGGCTGCAACTCGGCCAAGTCCCACGGCCCGGTGTGCCGGGCGGTCTGCGGCACGGTGGCGCAGCCGGCCAAGATGGCGAGCAAAACAAGCAGACGGAAGGGGCGTTTCATAATCGGCGACGGCTTGCTTCGTCCGCTCCCAAACAGCTTGGGAAGCTATTGGTTCACGTGCGCCACCTTCGCTGGTGGGAAACCGTTGAACCAGGTCGCCGAGGCGTTGCTGTAGGCGCCGATGTTTTCGGCATAGACCAGATCTTCGATCTCCAGGTCGGGCAGTTCCTCGGATTGGGAGATGGTGTCCAGCCCGTCGCAGGTCTGGCCGAAGACGGCGCAGATTTCCGTCTTCCCCTTCTTAAACGCTTTGAGATGGTACTGGCAGTGGTCGAAGATGATGCCGGAAAAGGTGTGATAGACGCTGTCGTCAATGAAGTAGCAGGTTTTGCCGTCGCGCCTCGCCTTGCCGATGATGCGGGCGACGGAGGCGGCGGCCGTGGCCACGAGGAAACGGCCCGGCTCCGCCAGAATCTGGATGTCCGGCGGGAAGAGCCGGTGGATCTCCGCGTTGATCTTCCGGGCCAGCGCGCTGAACGGCTTGACGTGCCGGTCGTAGGCCGCCGGGAAGCCACCACCGATGTCGAGGATCTTGATTTCGTGGCCGCGCGACTGCGCTTCGCGCATCACGGCCGAGGCCATGTTGAGCGCCTGCACGAAGTTCTCGAAATTCGTGCATTGGCTGCCGACGTGAAAGCTGAGTCCCTCCACCACCAAGCCCAGGCGGAACGCGGCAGCCACGAGATCCACCGCCTCGCCGGGATCGCAGCCGAACTTGCTCGACAGCTCGACCATTGAGCCGGTGTTCGGCACGCGCAGGCGCAACACCACGCCGGCGTGCGGGGCGAACTGCTGGATCTTCTTCAACTCGTTCACGTTGTCGTAGGTGACCAGCGGCTTGTATTGGTCCAGCGCCCGCAACGTCTCCTTCGGCTTGGTCGGGTTGGCGTAAATGATCTTGTCCCAGATGAAATCCTGCTGCGCGCGGGGCGGGAGGTGGCGGACGTTCTCGTACACCAGCATGAACTCGGGCAGCGACGCCACGTCGAAACTCGCGCCGGCGCGGTAGAGCGTGCGGACAATTTCCGGCGCGGGATTGGCCTTCACGGCATAATACGCCTGGACTTTGGGGAGGTGCCGTTTGAACTCGGCGTAGTTGCGCCGGACGATGTCGTGGTCAATCACCACCACCGGCGTGCCCTGTTGGGCGGCGAGGGCTTGGAGTTGCTTCGTCGTCATGTCCGTTTGCGGGCTGGCCGCTGCGACCGACCAAGACTTGAACCCGCCCGGCGCCGGTCGTTGAGCGGAGCGGGCTTCACGGTCCGGCAGCAGTCGTTCCGAACGGGCCTCTTTGTAAACGCAAAATGGCAAAAGGCAAAAATTAAAAGCGGCCGGTCCACGGACCGCCCGCGCCGCCCTCCTCGTTTGACTTGCGGCTCCCGCCCCGGCGACGCTTCCCAGAGGCCGGGCGATCACTCCCAACCGAACAGCTCCGATGAGTGAACACAACAGCGGTCGGCGGCGTCAAAGCCAGCGAACGGATACGACGGCGCAGTGGCGCGGGGCAAACGCCCCGACCGCACGTCGAGATTGGCAACGCGGGTTCCGCCGCGCCGTGTTATGATAGAAACGAAAGGACGAGTATGACGACACATGAAGCCAACGAGAAACTGGTCAGCGACCTGCGGACGGTCATGCGGGACGCGGAAGAACTCATGAAAGCCACCACCGGTCAGGCGGGCGAGAAGGTCAGCGAAGTGCGCGCGCGGCTCGCCGCGGCGATGGAATCGGCCAAGGCCACCGTTCACCGGCTGGAGGACAAGACCATCGCGGCCGCCAAGGCCACGGATCGCGTCGTCCGGGAGCATCCCTACGAATCCCTCGGGGTCGCCTTCGGCGTCGGGCTCCTGGTGGGCGTCCTGGTCGCGCGGAAGTAGCCGGGATGGAACCGCCGGCCGACAAGGAGGCGGGCCTCTTCGCCAGTGTGAAGCGGCTGTTGGCGACGGCCTTGGCCGTCGCTCACAACCGTCTCGAGTTGGTCCTGGTCGAGGCGCGGGAACAACGCCTCCTCGCCTTCGAGGCGTTGTTCTGGGTCGCCGTCGTGGCGATCTGCGGGTTCATGGCCCTGGCCTTGTTCACGGTCGCTGTCGTGGTGCTCTTTTGGGAAGAGCACCGCCTCGCCGTCCTGCTCGTGCTCGGTGGGCTTTACCTGCTGGTCACGCTCGGGGCGTTCCTGCGGTTGCGGCATCGTCTGAACCACTGGCCCTTCTTCCCCGCGTCCTTGGACGAACTCAAGAAGGACAAGGCATGTTTGGAAGACAAATCCTAGACGACCTCGAAGCTCGCAAGCAGGCCCTGCTCCTGGAAAGCGGGTTGAACCGGCTTAAACTCCGCTCCGAATGGCGCCAGATTCGAGCCGCCACCGCTTGGATGAGCGGCCCGGCCCGGGCCTGCCGCCAGGCCGGTCCCTGGTTGCTGCTGCTGGCGCCGCTGGCGGGCTTCCTGGCGGCCCGGAACCTGCGCCGGGCGGAGTCCATCCCGGCAAAACTCCTCCGCCTCGCCCGCTGGATCGGCCCGCTCTATTCCTTGTGGAAAAGCCTCGCGCCGGCCCGGGAGAAGTTGCGTCCAGATCCGCCGCCGAAATGAGCGGCTCCACCTCGGGAGCGACGGTCAGCCAGCCCCGGTTCCAGCCGCCACTTTTTGCCCGCCCGCGGAATGCGGACTTCTCCCGCCAGAGTTTGGTTGTGTCCGGCGGGCGGAGGCCGCATTCTCGCGCCCAATGAACACCATAATGGGTTTCTTCGGGTGCGGCACAACTCGGCTTCTCTTTCGCTCGCCGGCCGCTTTCCCACTGGCCGCAGTGTGCGCCGCGCTGTGGCTCGGCAGCGGCTGCCGGCCAGCCGGCCCCGCCGAGCCGAAACCCGGCGCCGCTTCGGTCGAAACCAACGCGGCGCCCCCCGACACCCGCACCGCGCTCGACCGCTACATCGCCGCGCCCGACACGAATTACAGCTTCCGGATGGTGCGCTCCACCAAGACGCCCGCTGGCACGGTGGACCTGCTGGAAATGACTTCCCAGGCCTGGCTCACCCCGGCGGAGGTGGACCACCCGGTCTGGAAACACTGGTTGACCCTGGCCCGCCCGGACCAAGTCAACACCAGCACCGGCTTCCTGTTCATCACCGGCGGCAGCCACGACAAAGGACCGCCCACTGCGCCGGACGCCAACCTCATCCGCCTTGCCGTGGAGTCGAAGTCCGTCGTCGCTGAATTGCGCGACGTGCCGAACCAGCCCCTGGTCTTCAACAATGACGGCCACCCGCGCTCGGAAGACGACCTGGTGGCATACACCTGGGACAAGTTCCTCCGCACCGGCGACGAGCGCTGGCCCGCGCGCCTGCCGATGACCAAGAGCGCCGTCCGGGCGATGGACACGGTGACGTCGTTCTGCGCCACGCCGGAAGGCGGCAGCGTGAAGGTGGACCACTTCGTCGTGGCGGGCGGCTCCAAACGCGGCTGGACCACCTGGACCACGGCGGCGGTGGACAAGCGCGTGGTCGCCTTCGCGCCGATCGTGATCGACGTGCTGAACATCGTGCCGTCGATGAAGCACCACTACGCCGCCTACGGCTTCTGGGCGCCGGCCATCGGCAATTACACCCAGTTCCACATCATGGATTGGCTGGGCACGCCGCAGTTCGACGCCCTCCGGAAGATGGTGGAGCCTTACGAATACCGCGCGCGCTACACCATGCCCAAGCTCATCCTCAACGACACCGGCGACCAGTTTTTCCTGCCCGACTCGTCGCGGTTTTACTTCAGTGACCTGCCCGGCGAGAAATATCTCCGTTACGTCCCCAATACCGACCACTCGATGAAAAACAGCGACGCCTGGGAAACGCTGCAAGCCTTCTACCAGGCGATTCTCACCGGCACCGCTCTGCCGCGCTATGCCTGGACGTTCGAGGCGGACGGCTCCATCAAGGTCAAGACCGCCGACGCGCCGCGGACGGTGAAGCTCTGGCAAGCGACCAACCCGGAGGCGCGTGATTTCCGCCTCGAAACCCTGGGCCCGAAATGGACCAGTCAGCCGCTGACGCTGCAAGACGGTGAGGGTGTGGCCCGCGTACCCGAACCGCCGCGCGGTTGGACGGCGTTCATGGTCGAGTTGACCTACCCGGGGCTGAACGGCCATCCGCTGAAGCTGACCACCGGTGTGCGGGTGGTGCCAGACAAAACCGACTTCACCTTTGTGCCGCACCCGCCCACCGCCGGCGGGCAGTGAAGCTGGCGGGAAGCGAAGTTTGCTGGTTGCCCCGCGTGCCAGCGTGAAGCGCCGCATGAACGGACCAAGCGATTTCCGTCGCGGATCGGGCCATCCGCCTCCGAATCCCACGGCAGGACCCGGGGCGAAGCAGATTGCGCCGTGACGGCGCTCGACCGGACTCACCGATGAAACGCTGCGTCAAGATCCTGCTGAAGATCCTGCTGCTCCTCGGCGCCTTGGCGGCGGCGACGGTCCTCCTCGCCAAGCTGGCCCTGCATCGCGCCCCACCCAAACCCGGCGAACCGCCGCGCGGCTATGCGAGCGCCCGCCAGATCGTGGCCGCCATCGCCCTCGGCGAATTGAAGTTGGTCAAACTCGACCCGCCGTTGCCCGCCGGCGTCGTCGAGCGGAAGGACATCGAGTATGGCCGTGTGGGTCAGCGGGCGCTGCTGCTCGACCTCTACTCGCCGGCGCCACTTAGCAACTCTGCCCCCGGCCTGATCTTCATCCACGGCGGCGCCTGGCGCAGCGGCCAGCGCCAGGACTACCGCGTCTATACGACTTACTTTGCGTCGCGGGGCTACGTCGCCGCCACGATTTCCTATCGCCTGCTCCAACAGGCTCCATTCCCAGCCGCCGTCGAAGACGCCAAATGCGCCGTGCGCTGGATGCGCGCCAACGCCGCGCGGTTACACGTCGATCCTGAACGTATCGCGGTGCTCGGCGGCTCGGCGGGCGGGCATCTGGCGATGCTGGTCGGCTTTGATCCGGACGACCCGCGCCTCGAAGGCGCCGGCGGCCAGGCCGGCGTGAGCAGCCGCGTCGCGGCCGTCGTGGATTTCTACGGCCCGGCCGACCTGACGACGCCCTTCGCACAAGCGTCACACTTGGTGAAGGATTTCCTCCAGGGGAAGACCTATCCGGAGGCTCCGGAGTTGTATCGGCAAGCGTCGCCGCAGTTTTACCTGAAAGCCGGCGCGCCGCCGACGCTGATTTTCCATGGGACGATTGATGACGTGGTCCCCATCGAGCAGTCGGACGCGCTCGCCGCCCGGCTCAAGGAGTTGAAAGTGCCCTGCGAATACGCGCGCCTCGAAGGCTGGCCGCACGCAATGGACGTGGGCCGGCCGGTGAATGACTACGCCAAGGCGCGCGTCCGGGCGTTCCTTGCCCACTACCTTTCCGGGCACTGAGGCCCGACGGACGGGCGTTCGGCGCCCGCTCCGCGGCGGCGTTTGCCGTCGGCGCAGCCGTGTCGAGGAGATCCGGGCGGCGAATGTGCTTGCGGAGCCGGGCCGAATGCTGTCAGGACCAGAGAGATGAAACTGCCGCTGACAACTCCCAAACCGGTGTGGATCGCCCGTGCGTTGGTTGGCGTTGTCTTGTGGAGCGCACCCGGACGGGCCGAGATCACTGACGTCGCCGACTGGAACTGGCGACCGCTGTGGACGCGGGATACGAACGCCGGCTCGGCGGTCGCGGATGAGCAGGTCCGCCACGACGGGAAGACCACCCTCCGCATCGAACACCGCGGGAAGGCGGATTGGAGTCTGGAGCCGGAGCGGCAGTTTGTCGTGCGGGAGGGCGACCTTTTTGAACTGGCCGTCTGGTTGAAGGTGCAAGGCCGGGGCGAGGCGGCGGTGAGCGTGGTGACGCGCGACCGGGACCAGCAGGTGCTCGCGTGGGTTTACGGCCTGCGCACCGCGGCTCCAGCCCCGGAATGGCAGCGGGTGCAAACGCGCTTCGTTGTCCCGCCGGGTGTGAAGTTCCTCCGCCCGCGCCTCACAGGGGAAGGCCCGGCCACGGTTTGGGTGGAGGGCTTTCGCTTGCGCAGTCTCGGCAACCTGGAAACCCTACGCGGCCACGCGCCGGAAACACTCACCCTGGAGAATCCACTCCTGACGCTGCGCTTCGCCACGCGGACGGCCACCTTCGCGGTCACCGACCGGCGCACGGGCCAGACCTGGTCCCAGCAATCTCTCGGTGGCGGCTTGGTGGTCACCGGCGCCCGCAGCGCGAACGGGCTGGAACTCGACCTGCGCGAAATCGCCTCCGACCTGAGCCTCCGCGCCGTCGTGCAGCTCGATCCAGAGTGGCCCGAGTTCACCGTGGCGTTGTCGGGGGAGGGTCCGCTGCCCGGCGCCCTGGCCTTTCCGCCTCCATTTGCCACCCCGACGAACACGTACCTGGTGGTGCCGATGAATGAGGGGATTTCCTACCCCGCCACCGACCCGGCGATTCCCGAGATGCGGTTGATCGCTTACGGCGGCCACGGCCTTTGCATGCCGTTTTGGGGCGCGACCGACGGCGACCGGGCGCAGATGGGCATCCTGGAAACACCCGACGACGCGGCGATTCGCCTGCTGCGACGCGACGGGAAGCTCGCCGTCGCTCCCGAGTGGGACAGTCAGAAAGGCCGGTTCGGTTACGCCCGCAAGCTGCGCTACGTCTTCTTCGACCACGGCGGTTACGTGGCGATGTGCAAGCGCTATCGGAGCTACGCCCGCGACCACGACCTGCTCAAGACGCTGGCCGAAAAGCGGCGGCGGAATCCGAACATCGACCTGCTCGTCGGCGCGGTGAATGTTTGGTATTGGGGCGGGGACGCCCTGGCGATGGTCCGCGAACTGAAGGCCGCCGGCATCGAGCGGATTCTCTGGAGCCACGCGGCGGAACCCGGGACAATCCGGGCCTTGAACCAACTAGGGGTGCTCACCAGCCGCTACGACATTTATCAAGACGTGATGGATCCCGCGACGTTCCCGGTGTTGCGCTGGAAACACGGCGACTGGCCCACGGCGGCCTGGCCGCAAGACTTGATGATCGGCCCCGACGGCGACTGGATTCGCGGCTGGGAGGTGGAAGGCAACGACAACCAGATGCATCCGTGCGGTGTGGTCTGCGACCGGCAAGCCCTCCGGTACGCGGAGCAGCGGGTGGGCGACGAGTTGAAAGACCATCCCTATCGGTGCCGGTTCATCGACACGACCACCGCGTCACCGTGGCGGGAATGCTATGCGCCGTCGCATCCCCTGACCCGCGGTGAGAGCCGGCACTGGAAGATGGAATTGCTGCGGCTCATGTCGGAGAAGTTCGGCCTGGTCACCGGCTCGGAGACCGGCCACGACGCCGCGGTGCCGTTCGTGGATTATTTTGAAGGCATGCTGAGCCTCGGACCGTACCGCGTGCCGGACGCCGGCCGCAACATGCAGAAAATCTGGGGCGAAGTTCCCGAGCGCGTCGCCCGCTTTCAACTCGGCCACGCCTATCGCCTCCCGTTGTGGGAACTGGTCTATCACGACTGCGTCGTCGCGCAGTGGTATTGGGGCGACTACAACAACAAACTCCCCGCGCTTTGGGACAAACGCGACTTGTTCAACCTGCTCTACGGCACGCCGCCGATGTTCATGTTCGACCGCGCCTTTTGGGCCGGGAACAAAGACCGCTTCACGCGCAGTTACCGCGACGCCACCACGGTCGCGCGGGCGACCGGCTACAGCGAAATGCTGGACCACCGGTTCCTGACGCCCGACCGCGCCGTCCAGCAGACCACTTTTGCCAACGGGGTCTCCGTGATCGTGAACTTCGGCGAGGCGCCCTTTCAACCGGCCAGCGGCCCCGCCGTCGCGCCGCACGGCTTTTCGATCCGCCACGCGGGCAGTCCAGCCCGAACGCCCTGACCGCGCGTTGCGGGCAGCCCAGCGCCGGAGCGGACTTGATCGGGGTGATTTCGTCGTGGGGCCGCTTCAACCTGGCTCTGCCTTCCACGCGTGTTCCGCAGCGCCGTTCCCGGCGCTGACCTCGCGGTCCCAGTTTCAGTTCGGGAGCGGGGTTCCCTCGCTCACTGGCTGATCGTGATCGGGATTTTGAAGAATCCCATCCAGGAGCCGATCTCGCCACCGCCGGCGCCCAAGCCGATGGCGCCGCCGCGGGACCAGCCCACGTGCCCGTCTTCGAAGAGGAAGTTGCCACCTTCCGGCACACCGCTGGACGCCGGATGGGAACCGGTCAGCACCACTTTATTGTCAATCGTGGTGGACCAGGTCAACCGCGGATCATACAGGTTGGTGGTCATCGGACCGGTGGCCTGGTTTTTGTCCATCAGAATGGGCGCGCCGCGAACGGCGGTGCCCAGCTTGGTGCGGTAGAACCACTCGGCCGTGCCTTGGGCGAACGAGTCCACGTTGGCCGACGGCCGCCGCCGGCCCGGCAGATAAAAATAGCCCAGCAACTGCGGCTGGTTGTCGGCCAGGATGTTGTCCGCCTCAAACGCGCGGTGCCACTGGTCGGTGGGGCAGAACAGGACGTCGTTCCGGGCGCGCGTGCTCCGGGCGGTGCTGCGGCGGTTGGGCAGGAGATAGTTGTTCCAGAAATTGCTCATGCTGGGCATCATCCAGCTCAGGTCGAAGCCTTGGGAGTTGTCCGGGAACATCTCGTGGAAATCCCCGGCGTACATCGTGATCGCGATACCCCATTGCTTGCCGTTGCTGGCGCACAGGGTTTTGAGCGCCTTGGCCTTGGCCCGGGCCAGGGCGGGCAACAGCAGCCCGGCGAGGATCGCAATGATGGCGATGACGACCAGCAACTCGATCAAAGTGAAAGCGCGCGGCCGGTTACCGCGGCATTGGATAGAAGAATTCATTGCGCACACAGTTATACCTGCTTTCTAGGCTTGTCAGCCGTTACCCCGTCGGCGGCCTTTCGTCAAATGTTGTTTTCGGAAAATCCGCCGCGCCCCCCCCCCCGGCGCCACCACCGCTTCCGACAACCTCTTCATCAGCCCTTCCGTGGACCTCCGGGTGTTCAAGGGCTTGTCAACTCCCCCCGCCCCGCGTACAGCTACGCCCCGCATGGCCCCGTCGTCTCACCCGCAAACTGACCAGAAAGCGGCCGGCGAGGCCGCCGGCTGGCGTGACCTTTCCGGCCGCCAGTGGAAGGCCGGCGCCGCCGCCTGGCTGGGCTGGACGTTCGACGGGCTGGACATGCACCTCTACACGCTCGTCGCGGCGCCCTTTGTCGCCGAGTTGCTTTCCGCCTCCAGCACCACCGACGAGCGGGTCGGCCGCTACGGCTCGATCATCCAGGCGGCCTTCCTGATGGGCTGGGCGCTGGGCGGCGGCTTCTTTGGCCGGCTCGGGGACCGGTTGGGCCGCGCCCGGGCGTTGAGCCTGACGGTGCTGACTTACGCCTTGTTCACCGGCCTTTCCTTCTTTGCGCACGCCTGGTGGCACCTGATGATCTTCCGGTTCCTTTCGGCGCTGGGGATTGGCGGGGAATGGGCCGTGGGCGCGTCGCTGCTGGCGGAGACCTGGCCGCGCCGCTGGCGGCCGTGGATCGCCGGCGTGCTCCAAACCGGGGTCAACATCGGGATTCTCTTCGCCTGCCTGGCCAACTTTCTGATGGCGGACCTGCGCCCGCGCTGCCTGTTCCTGGTCGGCGTGGCGCCGGCGCTGCTGGTGTTCTGGATTCGGCGCGCCGTGCCGGAAACGGAGGAATGGCAGCGCGCCAAGGAGCAGTCGCCCGCCGCGGCGCCGACGCTCCGCGACCTGTTCCGCGGCGAAACCCGGCGGACGACGTTCTTCGTCCTCGCGGTGTGCGCCGTGTCGCTGACGGCCCACTGGGCGTTCATGTTCTGGCATCAACAGCAACTGCGTAACCTGCCCGAAGTGCTGCCCTGGACGGTGGAACAAAAGAACCGACTGGTCAGCAAGGCGCTCTACCTCGTGATCGTGTCCTCGATCGTCGGCAATTTCTTCGCCGCGGCGGTGGCTCGCCGGATCGGGTACCGGCGGACGATCGCGTGGATGAGTTTCGGCTATTTCCTGGTCATGGTCGGGGCGTACGGCGTGCCGCGCGACCACGCGGCGCTGCTGCTCTGGCTGCCGGGCATCGGCTTCTTCCAGGGCCTGTTCGCGCTCTACACGATGTACCTCCCGCCCCTGTTCCCGACGCTGTTGCGCACGACCGGCGCCGGTTTCTGCTACAACATCGGGCGCATCGTGGCGGCCTTTGGCACCGTGTTCTTCGGCCTGTTCTCCCACGTGGGCGACCATCGCGCCGCCCTGCTCTACGCCGGGCTGCTGTTTCTGCCGGCGGGGTTCCTCGCGTTCTTTCTGCCGCCGCCCAACGAGTGAGCGGAGGAAGCGCCGTTGCGCCTTGTGTTCTCGCGCCCGCTCGCCCATGTTCCAGGTATGTTCGTGAGCCACATGGGGTCCCGCTGATGCCGCCCGGCCTGAAAGGTTTCTTGCAGCGGTGGATCGTCAACACGCTGGCCGTGTTGGTGGCGGCGACGGTGTTGCCGGGCATCCGGTATGACCGGGCGGTGGATCTGGTGGTGGCGTCGCTGCTGCTGGGCATCCTCAATTCGTTCCTGCGTCCCATCCTGATGTTGCTGGCGCTGCCCCTGGTGGTGTTCACGCTCGGCCTGTTCATCCTGGTCATCAACGCGCTGATCCTGGACTTCGTGAACGTGCTGGTGCCCGGCTTCCACGTGAACAGCTTCGGCTCGGCACTGGCGGGCGCGTTGATCATCGGCATCGTTTCCCTGACGGTGAACATCCTTCTCGGCCGCGGTTCGTCACGCCTGCGGTTCACCTGGCGCCGGCGCCCGCCCGGGCCAGACCCCCGCGACGGCGGCGGCCCGGTCATTGACGTTTGAGCCGGCGTCCGAGGTTTCCCCGCTGGGAACCTTCGCGAACGCCGCGTGCCAGGTGCGAATCCCCTTCACCTGGAAATCGCTTTCAAAGTCCGTCGGCACCGAACCGAGTTCTCCCGGCGTCGCGGCCGGCCGAAACCCCGGGTGGCCGGCGAACACCGCGTTCATCTGTTCGAAGTAATCCGCGTGGTCGGTCCGCAGATAAACCGCGCCGTTCGGAGCGAGCGCCCGGCGGGCCAGATCGGGAAACCGCTCGTTGACCAGGCGCCGCCGATGGTGCCGCTTCTTCGGCCACGGATCCGGGAAATACACGTGCAACGCCGCGACCGATCCGGGCGGCAGGAGGTATTCGAGGCAATAGCCGGCTTCGATGCGAAGGCCGGCCAGGTTGGCCAGGCCGGCGCGTCGGCCTTTGCGGTCGAGTTTGCGGATGCGCCCGAGCAAGCGCTCCACACCGAGAAAATTCCGCTCCGGGTGGAGCCGGGCATAATCCACCAGGAACGAGCCGTCGCCGCAACCCAACTCGACCTCCACTGCCTGGGGCTTCGCGAAAAGCGCCGCGAAATCCAGCCGGTCGGTGATCGAGGTCAGCCGGTAAAGCAAGGTGGAGGTGGTCGAAACCGGGTTCGCGACGTTTGGTGGCTGCACGCGGACAACCTACCAAGCGGCCCCGCGCGGGAAACGGAAAAGGTCGCCGCGTGATCTCGGACCCACGGCGGGAGCTTGAGTCGGCTTCGGTGGCCGCTCGCGCCCGCGACCCAGGCGGGATCCGATGGTGATGCCGCCGGTTCACTGATTGGCGGGAGCCTCGCCACGCCCATTCCCTGCCGCGAATGGCCCCACCCTCGCCCGGGTCGCAGATTGACACGCCTTGCCGGACGCGGGAGCTTGTCCCGGTGCGATGAGCGTCAAAGTCAAAATCTGCGGCCTGACCCGCCTGGTGGATGCCCAGACGGCCGTCGCCGCGGGCGCGGATGCGCTGGGCTTTGTGTTCTGGGAGCAAAGTCCGCGCTGGCTCTCCACCGCCCAAGCGGCGGAGATCATCCGACACCTCCCGGCGCAGGTGCAGAAGGTCGGCGTTTTCGTGAATGCCCCGCCGGAGGCTGTCCGGCGGGCCATCGGCGACTGCGGCCTGGACGTGCTGCAATTCCACGGCGACGAGTCTCCGGACTACTGCCGTCAGTTCGGCCGGAGGGTGATGAAAGCGTTTCGCATCCGCGACGCCGAATCGCTCCGCGCGCTGCCGGATTACCGCACGGACGCCTGGCTCTTGGACGCGTTCGTGCCCGGCCAACCGGGCGGCGGCGGCGCCACGTTCAACTGGAACCTCGCCGTCGAGGCGCAGAAGTTCGGGCGACCTCTTTTTCTGGCTGGCGGCCTGACGCCGGGAAACGTCGCCGTCGCCGTCCGCCAGGTGCGGCCTTACGGGGTGGATGTCTCCAGCGGCGTCGAGTCGGTCCCCGGTCAAAAAGACCCGGAGAAAGTCCGCGCGTTCATCGCCGCCGCGAAGCAAGTGGTCTAACCGGCGCCAGAGCGTGTTTGTTGCGGGCTGCGGCCGTCATTGGCCGGTTCCGCGCGGCGGCGATGAACCGGCCGTTCCGGCAGCACCTCTCCAACCGCGAGAACCGACGGGGCGTGCCCCACGGTTTGCGGCGGGGCGCGGACGACGCCAGAGGAGGCGCGATCCCAGGTCCGTCAGCCGCTGCTCCCAGATCAACGCCGCTTGGCTCCCGATCACGGCGGGCCGGGTTCCGGCACATAGACGACTTCGCCGGATTGGAGACGGTAGGCCGTTCCGAGGCGCTGGCCTTCGCCGCTCAATTGCTGTCTGGTCACGCGATAGCGTTCGATTTTGACGCCCTTTTTCTTGATGATTTCCATGTCGGCTGTGCCGGGGTTCTTAATCAAGGAGACTTCCGACTGCTGGGTCAGCAGTTCCGGCAGGTTGAAGTGGGCGACCATGGCCATGGCTTGATCGAGCAACGCGACGCGCGTCGGGAAATTCTCCTTGTACATCCCGCCCATTGCCACGAAGACGTCAATGCGCGGGCGCTTCAACTCCTCTCGCGGGATCAACTCCACGTCGCTGGCCAGGTTGTTCCGGTCCCACACCGGGCGCACGCCCAGGAGATAAAGAATCTGGGCCTCCATGACGCCAAAATCCCGCATGGTGTTCATGCCGTTCAAATCCAGGCCGACCTTCCGGGGATGTTTGGTCTTGAGCATCTCGTCCACGAGTTGCACCGCCACGTCCCAGGCCGGACGGGTCGGGATTTCCTCCGGGTTCAGGGCGTAGAGATCGCGGCCACCGGGGACGGAACTGGGATTGCGGATCGGGTCCGGGCCGGGGCCGGGCGGAATGTACCGGCCTTCCAGCGCCCGGAGCAGGCCGGTGATCTCGTCATCGGCGCGGTTCAGTCGGCCCGACATCTCGCGGGCAAAGGCGAGATCCTTTTGCAACTCGGGCGTCATCCGGATCCCGGCCGGCGGCTGGCCGCCGAGGGCCGACTGTAAAAAGTCCGCCGCTTGCTGGTCCAGCCAGGCGCGTCTTTGGGACTCTGACACTGCCGGGCTTGGCGCCGGCAAGGCGCGTTCGAGGTCGCGGCGGAGCGGGTGGCCGAGGATCGCCACCAAATAAGGAATGAGGTATTTCTGGGCGGGTGGCTGGCCCAGGACATGGAGGGTCAGAGGTGTCCTGGCTTCGAAGAGGGCGTCAACGTGTTCGGCGACGCGTTTGATGTCGCTGTCGGAAAGCGTTGCTGGCGCCGGAGGGATCCCCAGTTCGGCGTCCAGTTTATCTTCCCGGACGCGGGCCGAAATGCGTTTGCCGTACTCCGATTTCAACAGACCCGGTTCCAGCGCCGCGAATTTGTCGAGCTCGTCATGGAGCGCGGTGAATTTGCCGGCCGCGCCGGCGTTGACCGCCGGCGGCACCATGTGGTCCACCAGCAAGGCATAGGAACGGCGTCGGGAGAGCGTGGCCTCGCCCAGATTGTCCATGATCCAGAGGTTCACAATCGGCATGGTGCCGGCGCAAATGTCGCTCCAGCAGTCGCGCGTGAGACCGGTTTCCTTGCCCGGCAGCAGTTCCAAACTGCCGTGGGTGCCCCAGTGGACGACCGCGTCCACCTTGGCCTCCTCCTGCAGCCACCAGTAGAACGCCAGGTAGTTGTGCGGCGGCGGCACGTCGCGCGAATGAAGCAGCTTCTCGTCTTGCGTTTCGCCCCGCTCCGGCTGCGGTGCCAGGAGCACGTTGCCCAGTTCGATCCGCGGGAGGACGATGCACGGCTCGCCGTGGCGCTCCACCACCATGAGGCGCCCCGGGGGCGGGCCGAAGGCCTGGATGACGGCCGCGCGGTTGGCGGGAGTGAGCTTCTCGTTGAACCAGCGTTGGTAGCGGGAAAGCGGGATCAGCACGGGCCGGCCGGAGTCCGCCAACGCTTCGAGATCGCCCTGCATCCACGGGGCCAGATTGCGGCCCACCTGGCGCATCTCGCTCACTAATACCAGTTCTCACTGATTATCGGAACAATGAGTCAGGGCGTAGCGTTTGCTTGAGTGTGGAGCCAGTGATGGATCAACGATAACACCCGGGCGGGCGTTTC
>JAJXZI010000111.1 GCA_021780115.1 bacterium
TGGAGAAGTTGATGCAGAATATCGAGGCGCTGCCGCAAGGTGACCCAAAGAAGGTCATCCTGAAGCGCGTCATCGGCAGCAAGTCGGCCCAAGTGTCGCTCGACAGCGCAGGTCGGGTTCTGCTGCACGAGGAGATGACGCGGGCGGCCGGCATCACCAACGAAGCCCTGTTGGTAGGTTTGCTGGACCGGTACGAAATCTGGAGTCCGGATCGCTACGAGAAAGAAATGGTGGCCGCCGAGTTGGTGGCGCCCGAAGCGCTCAAGATGATGGAATAATTATGAACCCCGTGGATTTACTGGCCGTCACCGAAAGCCTGGTCGAGACGAAGGAGACCGCCGGCCGGTATCGGTTGCCGAAGCGGAGCCTGATGCCCAAGTTCGGTGCGCCGAAGAACCCGTTTGCTACCAGCCCAAGCGACGAGGGGCGCCAACCAGACTCGGCACCGAAGCCCGCGCCGCCGCGACCGACCGGGCAAGCTGCGCCATCTCAGGTCCCCGCCCCACCGGAGCAGCCACGCAGCGTCGCGGCGCCTGGCCCGACGCGTGTTTCCACCGCGTGGGCACAGATCTTGGAGTGGGGCTCCGCCCTCCGCACATGGGTCCGGAGATTGATGCGTCGCGCCGGCGACGGGATCTGGCGTGCGACGAAGAAGACGGTGTCGGTCCGGCGCAGCACCGCGCCTGTCCAGGAAGAACTTTCGCTCGACAACGTGAAAGTCGTTCGCAACGACCTGCGCGATGCGGATTTGGAAGTCGTCCCGCTGCGCTCCGCCGCCGGCCGGAAGGTCGGCGCCATTGTCGAGCCGACCCCGGCCAGCCCCGTGGGCCTCAAGCCGTGGAACCGCCTCACCGGGCGGCTTTGGCGGCCGGAGCCAACGCGAACCAAGTGAGGAGTCATGTCCGGTGTCCGCGTTCGTCCATTGGCCGGTCATGGCAACCGAGGTTTCGGCGGCGATCCGGCCGAGGCCGGGCGGCCGTTACGCCGACGGGACACTCGGTGGGGGTGGACACGCGGCAGCGATCCTAGCCGCGAGCGCCCCGGATGGCTGGCTGTTTGGGTGCGATCGCGATGGCGCGGCCGTTGAAGCGGCGCGGGCGCGGTTGGCTGAGTTTGCCGGGCGATTTGAGTTGCGTCAGGGCAATTTCGCCGACTTGGCGGACTGGGTTCCGGCGGCGAGTTGCGACGGTGTGCTGCTCGACCTGGGCGTGAGTTCGCCGCAACTGGACACGGCGGAACGCGGCTTCAGCTTCCAGCAGGACGGTCCGCTGGACATGCGGATGGATCCGCGCCAGTGCTTGACGGCGGCGGAATTGGTGAACACGGCGCCCCCGGAGGAGCTGGCCCGGATTTTCTGGGAATTGGGCGGCGAGCCGGACGGGCGACGAATCGCGCGGGAGATTGCGCGGCAGCGGGAGCAACTGCCGTTCGAGACGACGCGGCAACTGGCGGCATTGATCGAACGGCTGAAGCCGCGCCGCGGCCAGCGCGCCCATCCGGCGACGAAGGCGTTCCAAGCGTTGCGCCTGGTAGTGAACGACGAAATGAACTCTCTGCGACTGGGTCTGGTGGCGGCGCTCAAGGTCCTGAAACCTGGCGGGCGGCTGGCGGTAATCACGTTTCATTCGTTGGAAGACCGGGTGGTGAAGGATTTCGGCCACGAATGGGCGCGGGACTACACCTTCGACGGCGAGGTCGATGTGCCGGAGTTGCGCCGACCTCACACGCCGGAGTTGCGCCGGGTAACGCGGAAGGCGATCCGCCCGGGAGCGGCGGAGTTGGCCGCGAACCCCCGCAGCCGGAGCGCGCAGTTGCGAGTACTGGAGAAACTTTGAAATGGCACGGAATCGGAAAACCCAGGCTGCGGCGATCCGCTTTGCACCGGCGCTGTGGGCGCTTTTGTTGTGTCTGCTGATCGGCGGCGCGGGGGTAGGCTACGTCTGGCTGAAGAACCAGATTTACGAACTGGGTCAGCAGATTCGCACGCGGGAACAGCGACTGGCCGGACTGCGGGATCAGAATGAGAAACTGCGCCGTTACCTGGGGGAATTACGGTCACCGGGGCCGCTGGACCGGCGCGTGCGGGAACTCAACCTGGGGCTGGGTCCGCCGAACCCGTTCCAGGTGCAGCGACTTGTCGAGTGGAAGCCGGGCGCTCCGGTTTCCGCGCCTGCCAGCCCGATCGTGGCGCAGCAGGCGCGGGCCGTGCCGCCGCCGTGAAAGGGCATCAGCCGGTTTGTCGCCCGGGTCGTCCGTGGGGATTCAGGGATCCGCCGGCGCGCACTGGCGGGTTGAACCCACGCGAGAGGCTGGAAGCGAGATAGAATTGACGAGCAAAACAATGATTTTACCGCCGCCCGCGCGCCGTCGGAAGTGAGGAACCGATGGCCGCGGGCGGTCGGTAAGTTTTTCCATGACATACCGGATCCAATCAAAGCGGTTGGCGCTGTTCCAGTGGTTGCTGGTCGGCGCCTTCGCCGCCCTGGCAGGCTGGCTGGGCTACCTGCAGGGGATCCGTCACGAGGAACTCAAGAAGGAGGCCGACGAGAACACGCACCGGACCATTTTCCTGGCACCGCGGCGCGGCGACATCCTCGACATCAACCGCAATGTTCTGGCCACCAGCGTGTTCGTCAAAACCGTGTGTGCCAATCCGCAACTGGTGGTGGGCTACGAGGCGCCCGTGGCGCGGGCCGTGGCGCCACTGCTCAACCTGAACGAGCAGGACGTCCTTCAGCGGTTGTTGTGGCGCTTCCGCCGCGGCGAAAAAGGCGAAGTCATCACCAACCAGTACGTCGTGCTCAAGCGCAAAGTGCCGATGGAAATCTGGCAGCGCATCCGGCAGACCATGACCAACCTCACTTTCGGCGTGGATGAAAAGAAGCTGCCCAAGGCGCAACAGGCCTTCTTCCGCAACCTGCGCCGGGGAGCGATTGGCACCGATCCAGAGGACGACCAGCTTCGCGTTTACCCGAACCAAGCCCTGGCCGCGCACTTGCTCGGCTTCGTCGGCGCCACGATCCGGACCAACGGCGGCCGGCGCTTCACCACCCTCGTCGGCGTGGACGGCATCGAAAGCACCTACGACTCCGACCTCCGGGGCGTGCGCGGCTGGCGTCTGACCGAGACGGACCACAGCCGCCACGAACTGGTGGACCTGCGCGAGCAGGATGTTGCGCCGCACGACGGCCTCAACGTCGTGCTCACGCTCGACTCCGCCATCCAGCAAATGGCGGAAGAAGCGTTGGCCGGCGCGATGGCCCAACACTCGCCGCTCAGCGCCTCGGCCATCGTGATGCGCCCGCGCACCGGAGAAATCCTCGCCCTGGCAGTGCGGCCGAACTTCGATCCCAACGATCTCGGACGCTCCTCCGCCGACGCGCTCCGCAACCACGCGATCTGCGACCAATATGAGCCCGGCTCGACCTTCAAGATCGTGGTCGTTTCCGGCGCCTTGAACGAGGGTGTGGTCCGGCTGTCCGACCCGTTTGACTGCGGGCACGGCAGTTTCCATTTCGGCGGCGTCACGCTGCATGACCACCATCCCTACGACGTTCTCTCGGTGGAGACCATCATCACCAAGTCGTCGAACATCGGCGCGGCGAAGATCGGCATTCAGATGGGCGCGCCCATGCTCTACCGTTACATCACCGCCTTCGGGTTCAACCAGCGCACCGGCGTTCCTTTGAACGGCGAGTCCGCCGGCACTGTTCACCCGCTCGATGGGTGGTACAAGGTTTCCATCGCGCAGATCCCCATGGGCCAGGGCGTCGCCGTCACCCCGCTGCAGATGGTTCTGGCGATGAGCGCCATCGCCAACGGCGGCCAACTCATGCGCCCCATGCTCGTGGACCGCCTGGAAGACCGCGCCGGCCGGGTGGTGGTCAAATTCGGGCCGCAGGTCCGGCGCCGGGTCATCCGCGAGGCCACCGCCCAACAGATGGTCCAAGCCCTCAAGACCGTCGTCTCCCCCGGAGGCACCGCGCCGAAGGCCGCCTTGGAGCATTACACCGTGGCCGGCAAGACCGGCACGGCGCAAAAAGCCCGGCCTCACGGTTATTATTCCGACCGGTTCTTCTCGTCGTTCATCGGCTTCTTCCCGGCGGACGCGCCGGAGTTATGCATCGGCATCTTTCTGGATGATCCCAAAGGCGGCCATTTCGGCGGTGAAGTCGCCGCGCCGTTCTTCAAGCAAATCGCCGAGCGCGCGGCCAATTACTTGACCATCAAACCCGACCGGGACGCCGAGGCCGCCGCCGGCGACGGTCTGGCGTCGGGCGCCGCGCACCGGCCCGTCCGCACGGC
>JAJXZI010000185.1 GCA_021780115.1 bacterium
AATCGTGAACTCGAAATCCTGCACGTCCTTGAAGTGCTTCTCCAGCGTGGCGCGGATGGTGTCGAGCTCCTTGAACGCGGCGGGCATTTGCTTCGCGAGCTGCGCGACGGGTTCAGGGGTGCGGACGCCGGCGACGACGTCTTCGCCCTGGGCGTTGATGAGGAATTCGCCGTAGAACTCCTTGGTGCCGTTGGCGGGATTGCGGGTGAACGCGACACCGGAACCGGAAGTGTCACCGGTGTTGCCATAGACCATCGCCTGCACGTTGACGGCGGTACCCCATTCGGAGGGAATGCCGTATTTGCGGCGATAGACGATGGCGCGGTCGTTCATCCAGGAGCCGAACACAGCGCCGGTCGCGCCCCAGAGTTGCTTCCACGGATCCTGCGGGAATTCGCCGCCGGTGCGCTCCTTGATGAGCGCCTGGAACCGCTTCACGAGTTCCTTCTGGTCATCGGCGGTGAGCTTGGAGTCCTCGATGTCGCCGTGATACTTCTCGTGCTTGAAGCTGTGGATGACGACTTCAAACGGCTCGTGGTCTTCGCCGGCGCGCTTCTGCACGCCCATGACGACGTCGCCATACATCTGGATGAAACGACGGTAGCAGTCCCACGCGAAACGCTCGTTCTTGGTCGCGGCGACGAGCGCGAGCACAGTCTGGTCGTTGAGGCCGAGGTTGAGAATGGTGTCCATCATGCCCGGCATGGAATCGCGGGCGCCGGAGCGGACGGAGACGAGCAGCGGCATCGCGCTCTTGTCGCCGAACTTCGTGCCCATGATCTTCTCGATGTGGGCGACGCCGGCCTTGACGGCGGGATCGAGGACCTTCGGATAGGTCTTCTTGTTCTGGTAGTAGTAGGTGCAGACTTCGGTGGTGATGGTGAAGCCGGGAGGCACGGGCAAGCCGATGCGGGACATTTCCGCGAGGTTGGCGCCCTTGCCGCCGAGCAACGGCTTCATCGAGCCGTCGCCGTCAGCTTTCTTGTTTCCGAAGAGATAAACGTATTTGTTGCTATTTGTTGCCATAAAGTCTGTATCGAATCTGCTCAATTACCGGTTCGTGCCGGAAAAATTGAGGGGTGAGACTAACAAAGACGGGGGGGGTGTCAACGGACGAAGGCGCCTCTCCCACAGGTATCAGGCGGGGGGATTCAGTCCATCAAACACCGCCATCGAAGTGACTCTCAAACGGCCAATGGCGCGAGTTCCGCCGCCGGGAGTCAGGAAGAGGACCGGCGTTTGAGTTCGGCTTGGATCGCTGGCGGAGGGTCGGGCGGCAGATGTCCTGGGGCGTCCCACGCGAGTCCTTCGGCGGGACGTGCCGGCGGTGTCCCGGCCTTCCCGCTTCGACTCACATGCAGGTTCCAGGCCTGGACGGCCCATTTCGTCTCGTCCGGCAAAGCCTCCAGAGCGGCCTGATCCGCCTGGCCGGGATAGACGCGGCGAACGCCGGCACAGTCCCGAAGCGCCTCAAGGCGATCCGCGGCGATGGCGACAACCGCCAGCCAAGGCGGGTAGGAGTGAAGAATGCGAGACCCCAGGGCCGCGACCGCCTCCAGGGTTGACTCGAAGCCCTCCCGGTCCTGCACGCGTAACTCCAGGAGAACTTCCACAGGCGGTTCAACCGGCGCTTGTTTGCTCATGCGGATATCATGTGACCGCGGCCGTTGCCGATCAACCCACAGGACCGCCACGGCGGCCGTGGCGGTCCCGGTGGACCGGTGCGGGTCCCCGGAGCGGGGCTATTTGTAGGTCACCCAGGTGATGGCCAGATTGTAGCCGTAGGTATCGATGCGCAATTTCGCATAGCGTCCGGCGTTGGTTTTGACGGCGATCACGGTGCCGGCCTTGAGCTGGTTGGCGGCGTTGTTGCTGCCGTTGATGGGCGTGGCCGTGTAGGACTGTTTCTGAAGCGTCTGATAGGACACGGCGTCGAAGTTCGGCTTGCCCATGTGGGCGAGCATCGCTCCGCTTTGGGGAACGAGCAGGCGGGTGACGCTGTTGACCTGCTCCCACCAGATGTCCGCTCCCGTCGCCGGCCCCTGCGTGCCAGTGTCGAAATCGAAGGTCCAGGTGCCTTTGAGGACCGTGGAGCCTTTGGATTTCACCGCCAGTTCGTTCCAGCCGAGCTGCCCGCGGGTATAATCACAAACGGCCGGCGTGTTGTGCGCCATCAGGCAGGGCACGAAGTTGGTGGCGCAGTTCTCGCAGTTGCCATTGGCGATCTGGTATCGGCCGTGCAGGCTGGTGCAGATACAGCCGCTGGAACCGTACTCGTCGGCACAGCCGAAGATATGCCCCGTCTCGTGCGCTACCACACGGTGGAACTCATCGATCCCCCAGCCATCCACCCCGAAGTCCATGACGACGTGATTGGCCCACTCGTAACCAAACCAGAACTTGGGATACTTGGTGACGAAGATGGCGTAGGCCCACTGGGCATTGTTGGCCTGTTTGATACTGTTGATGTATTGGTTCATGCCCGCGAGGTTCGCCGAGTAGCCCAGCGCGCCCATCGCCGCGTCACGCCAGATATCCTCCCAATTGTTCTGGTTGGCTGGCGTGAACTGAGCCGCCGTGAGGGAGAGCTTGGGTCGCTTGATGTCGTAGAACCACTGGATGTTGGCGCGGGGTTCGAAACTGGCCAGCAGGTTGAGACCCTCGGTCGTTTCGGA
Source organism: bacterium (assembly GCA_021780115.1). Classification (GTDB taxonomy): domain Bacteria; phylum Verrucomicrobiota; class Verrucomicrobiia; order Limisphaerales; family JAJXZI01; genus JAJXZI01. The sequence goes on from JAJXZI010000185.1 coordinate 2,676, forward strand.
GACGACTTTGAGCTTCTCCTGATTGGTGATGCTGTATTGGGCCACCGTGCTGTCCACGAACACCAACCCGACCGCGACGCGCCCGACCAGCACGGGCACGCTCAGGTTCGGCGCGCCTTCAACCCGCGAAACGGCGCGAGGACCGAGCAAACTCTGCTCCCGCTGGCGCAGATGCTCCTGGACTTCACGGGGCGGATCCGGGGGCTGCATCCGGGCCGCGCCCCACGATTTGCCCAACGTGGGGCTGGCCAGCGCCTGCAAGCGTCGCTCGACGCTGACGTGGTCGTTCCACGCGGCCATGGCTGAGGTGACTTGCGCGTCGGCCGCTTTCAGCTCGCGTGCCGCGAAGGGTTCGGTTTTCGCAGCGCTGATCCTTGCCACGCCACTCAATTGGCCGACGCTGTCCGCCGGGACGGAGGCGACCATGACTGACGGCGGATAAACGTGAAGCGCGCGGCCTCCCAATTTCTCCACGGCTTTGATGGTGTTCTCAATTGCGGCCAGGGTCTTCCCGGTCATGACGATGAAGACTTCCTGCATTCCGCCAACTTGACGCACTTTTGGCATACTGACTCTCCTCCTTTGGTTTGCGGGAGCGGTTGCTCCCGCTGGTTTGTGGTTGTGTCCGTCAGACAGGAGGAAGGCTCCCCTAAAAAAATTATGCCTCCCCTCTCGCTTGACAGGTCGGATTATGCGTGCTGGAGACTCCCGTGTCAACCGCAAACTTAGGCTTGCTGCACGGTCAGTTGGCCCACCGCGGGCCGCGCCGATACCGCCGCCGGCGCACGCCGCTGGCGGCGTGAAGTGTTGGCAACCTTCCGGTGGCCGCCTCCCGCCGCGAAGGACCGAGGCGACGGCGAAGCCCGACCTTTACCGGCTCCCCCCGCCTGCTACTCTGGCTCCATGACGAATTGGAAGCGCATTCTCCGGGTTCACCTGGCGATCCTCCCGGCCCTGGCTGGCGGCGCAGCCGCGGCAGACTCCGCGCCCGGCCCCATGCCGGTGGGCGTTGCGCAGGCGGCACAAGGGTTCCTAGACATGTACAATGGCGTTTACCAGGGACTCTACACCGTGGCGCAGGAAGCGGCGTGGAAGGCAAGCACGGACGTCACCCCGGAACACACCGGCCAGCGCATTGGCGCGGAACAGGCGCAGGCGGTATTCGTCGGCAGCCCGTGGGTCATCGAGCAAACCCGCTCGTTTCTCCAGCAGACCAATGCGCTGGACGACCTCACGGTGCGCCAGTTGCGGATGATCTGGCTGCGCGCGGCCGGCGCGCCCGGCACCATCCCGGACGTCGTCGCCGCCCGCGTGGCGGCGGAGGCGCGGCAAAGCGCCACGCTCGACAGCTTTTCTTTCCAGTGGACGCGCCCGGGCGCCCCGGCCCCGGAGCCCGTCACGGCGAATCAGATCGATGACCTCCTGCAAAACTCCACGAACCTCGCCGAGCGGCTCGCCGTGTGGAAGGTGTCGAAGCAGTCGGGCGTCGCGTTGAAGCCGGGCCTCGTCGAGTTGCGCGACCTGCGGAACCGGGTGGCGCGCGAGATGGGCTTCAGTTCCTTCTTCGGCCTGAACGTGGCGGGCTTCGGCATGACGGTGCCGGAGATGCGGGCCTTGACCGAGCAACTGGTGCGCGACACGCGGCCGCTCTACGAGCAGTTGCATTGCTGGGCGCGCTACAAACTGGCGGAGCGCTACCACCAGCCGGTGCCTAAACTCATCCCGGCGCACTGGCTCGGCAACCGCTGGGGCCAGGAATGGCCGGGCCTGGTGGAGAGCGTGGATCTCGATCCGCTGTTCCAAGGCCGCACGCCGGAGTGGATTGTGCGTCAGGCGGTGAACTACGGCGAATCGCTCGGTCTGCCGAAATTTCCGGAGAGCTTCTGGGTAAAGTCCGATCTCTACGCCCTGCCCGCCGGCACCCCGCGCAAAAAGAACACCCACGCCTCCGCTTGGGACATCAATCTGACGGGCGACGTGCGTTCGCTGGAAAACGTGGAGCCGGATTTCTACTGGTTCGGCACGGCGCACCACGAGATGGGGCACGTGTTTTACATGCTGTCCTACGACCGCGCCGAGGTTCCGCTCGGTCTGCGCGACGGCGCCAGTCCGGCCTTCCACGAGGCGATGGCGGAGACGCTGGCCACGCCGACGATCCAGTTGCCGTATCTGCGACAGGTCGGCGTGGTGCCGGCGGATCGGAGGTTCGACGAGACCCAGTGGCTGTTGAACAGCGCGCTCAACCAGGTCGTCTTCGTCCCCTGGTCGGCCGGCGTCCTGGCGGCCTGGGAACACGACTTTTATGAAAACAACCTGTCCACCAACGAGCTGAACCGGCGCTGGTGGCAATACGTCGAGCAGTATCAAGGCATCGCTCCGCCGGAGCCGCGCGGCGAGGAGTTCTGTGATGCCGCCACCAAGACGCACATCAACGATGATCCGGCCCAGTACTACAAATACGCCATCGCCTTCGCCATCAAGTACCACCTCCATCTCTACATCGCGAAGCACCTCCTCCACCAGGACCCGCGCAACTGCAATTTCTACGGCAACAAGGAAGTCGGCGCGTTCCTCTACCGCATCATGAAAGTCGGTGCCACGCGCGACTGGCGGCAGTTGATCCGGGAAGCGACCGGCGAAGACCTCAGCGCCAAGGCGATGCTGGAATACTACTCGCCGCTCCTGAAGTACCTCCAGGAACAGAACCGCGGGCGCGAACTCGGCTGGTAGCGGCGGCGAACTGGACGGCTCTGCGCCGGAGTGGCGGGCTATTGCCGGGGCGGGCGCGCTCCCGGTGGCCCGTTGGTGGCACTGCCGCGGCGCCGCGCGACAAAGTCGGGCGCGCCAGAGTCGGGGTTCACCGCCTGGGCAGAAGCAGCCAAGTCGGGCGGCAATTCGATCCGGCATTGACCCATTACGTAGCCCTTCTCGCTGTCGCCCAGGCCGAGATGCAAGGAGGCCGCGCACGCGCTGTTCTCCGGCTGGCTCAACACCAGCCGCAGTCCGGCGCGCTCACCGAGATCAAGTTGCTGACGGGCGGATCGGTAGCGCACGGCGAAATGGCTGTTCATGCGGCCGTTGCCCAGGACCAGGCTGTGGACTCTGAACCGCGCCGCGTTTCGCACGCCGTCCCGCAAGCCCAGAGGCGCGCCACCGCCCCCGGTGCCGTGACCGGCGAGGCGCAGCTCGGGCAACTCCTCGCTCGCACTGCCGCTGAGCACCAGATCGTCGCCCACCAGCCTTGCCCGTTTCACGGTGAAGGCCTCGCCTGCGACAACGCCCTGGGCCGGCTGCTGGGGAATGCGCGCTTCCCGTTCGTTGATCGTCCACGCCTCGGCGGGCATTTCTCCGGCGGCCTCCGCCAGTACGTTGCCGGCCGCCGGACGCGCTGCGCCCCGTGGCGGCAAGGTGCTGGCCAGTTGTTGCGCCGTGCGCACCGTCAGCGCCGCCACGAGCGCCGTCACGACCAAGCCGACGGCGAGCAGCACGTAACCGACCACCAAACCAGCCGTCGCCAAGCCGCGTCCGCCCAGACTGGGATCGCGGCGCATTGCGCGCCGGGCCAGGTGCCCGCACACGATGCCCGGCGCACAGCCAAACGGCCCCAGGACGACGGTCGCGAGCGACAGAATCAGCGACCAGATGGCGAGCGGCGAAGTACGCGGGCGGGTCGCGCGGTTGGGCGCCTGGGGCACCCGCCGGACGGCGGGCGCCGCCGCGAGGGGACGGACCGACGCGGCGCTCGGCACGGCGAAACCTTGCCCGCAGGCAGGGCAGTTGATGGTGCGACCGGCGTAGCCAGCTTCCCCGTCCAAGTGCTGGCCGCATTGGGGGCAGGCGAATTTCATGGGGGCGAATTGGATTGCTCCAGTGTTTGTCCCCTTGTACGCCTCCCCGGCCCTGGGCACAAGCGTAAAACGGCTTTCGCCCCCGGGTTCTTTCCCGCCCCGCGCTCGGATAACGGTTGCTTTGGGCGCACTACGGGTGGGGCTGCCTGGATTTGGCGGCCCGCTCCGTCGGATCTTCGGCCCTCCCTGAAGACGGCCTGGCGCCAGCGGGGGCGTGACCGGCTCCGTCTCGACTGGGCCGGCCCGCTTTGCTAGGTTCTCCGCGTGAGTTTTGTCGCCGAGTACCATTCACTGCCGCTCCCATCGTTGGTGCGGCGATCACTGTCCGCCACAACGGAGGCGGTGAGCGCGAGCCTGTCCAAGTCGAAGCTGTCGCTGGCGGATTTCCCGCACCTGATTTCCCCGGCGGCCGGCGGCTTGTTGGAGTCGCTGGGCCGGCGCGCGCACGTCTTGACGCAGCAGCGGTTCGGGAAAGTGATCCGCCTCTTCGCCCCGCTCTACCTCTCCAACGAGTGCGTCAACAACTGCACGTACTGCGGTTTCTCGCGCGACAATCCGATCCTCCGCGTGACGCTCACCGTGGACGAAGTGGTCCGGGAGGCGCGGGCGCTTCAAAACCAGGGCTTCCGCAACCTGCTCCTCGTCTCCGGCGAGCACCCGAAGTTCGTCTCCAACCACTACCTGAAAGACTGCCTCGCCGCGCTCCATCCCGAATGGCCGGGCCTCTCACTGGAAATCAGTCCGATGGAAACCGACGATTACCGCCCGCTCGTCGCGGCCGGCGCGGACGGGTTGGTCGTTTACCAGGAGACGTACGATCGGGCCGTCTATGCCGATCTGCACACGGCCGGGCCGAAACGGGATTTCGATTGGCGCCTGGAGACCCCCGAACGCGCCTACGCGGCGGGTTTCCGCCGCCTGGGCATTGGCGCGCTCTACGGCTTGGGCGACTGGCGGGCCGAGGCAATCGGCGTGGCCGCCCACGCGGAGTATCTGCTGCGCCACTGCTGGAAGGCCTCCCTCACGATTTCGCTGCCGCGGCTGCGCCCCTGCGCCGGCGAATTCCAGCCGCTCACCCACCTGGCCGACCGCGAACTGGTGCAACTGGTCTGCGCCTTCCGGTTGCTGTTTCCGGATGTCGGCCTGGTGCTTTCGACGCGGGAACCGGCGAAACTGCGCGACGGGCTGATCCCGCTCGGCATCACGTTGATGAGCGCGGGCAGCCACACCGAACCGGGCGGCTACACCGGCGCGGGCCAGGAACACCTGCATCGGACGGAGCGCGGGCGCATTGTCGAACTGGGCGCCAGTGAATGGGCGGCGGCCAACGGCAACGGCCGTCACGCCACCGGCCAGTTCCACATCGCCGACGAGCGCCCGGCGCAGGAAGTGGCCGCCCACATCCGCCGCCTCGGTTACGAGCCGGTGTGGAAGGATTGGGACGCGGCCCTGACGGCGTGAAATGACAACTCTGGAGCGCTTTTCCTGGCAAGTCTTCTTTGGATTCCTGCTGCCGGTGGTTGGCGTCCAGTTGCTTTTGCCAACGCTGGCGCTTTCGGGGAACCTTCGTGGCAACAACTTTGACCGCTTCCAGTGTCGGGCCTACCTGCGAACCGCTTGGCTGGTGGCTCAAACGAATGGTCTGCAATTTGACGTGTCACACATGCCAGATCCGCTCCAGTCTGGTTTGCAGGGACTGTTAATCGGAGGCGATTGGAACTTTCTGATAAAGACCAATTTCTCCTTCAACCAAGGGCGCAAGGAGATTGTCGTTGTTCGCCAGCAACCGTCGGAAGATGTGCCACGGAGATTGTGGAACTTCTACCGACGTAACCCGGCCCATGCTGTCGGATACTCTGACGGGACTGCGGGGCTGATCTACCCGGACGAGTTTGGACACCTGAATCTCACCGGTTTTATTCGTCTCTCAAGTTTGGTGACGAACGATTCCGTCCGACGACGTTGACCATGAGTCCGCAATTTATCACTGCCAACGACAAGAAAGTCGAAGCTGATCTGCCAACCACCATCGAGGGTTTTCTGGTCGCCCAGCGCCTGCTGCCCCGCAGCGTGGTGGTGGAGCACAACGGCGAGGCCGTCGCGCCGTCGGAGTTCGCCCGGCGTCCACTTCAGGCGGGCGACCGGCTGGAGATTGTCAAAATCGTCGCCGGCGGGTAAGCCCAGGCAACCACCCCGGTGACGGGACCGAAATAAACTCCACCGCGTTGACGCGGCTCCGGAAGCCGCATGGACCGCGAAACGCTTACTGAAGTTTCGCTAGCGTGGCCTTGATCGCGTTGAAATTCGGCAGATCCTTCGGCGTCGGCGTCTGCTCGCTGTAGCGGACCACGCCGCCCTTGTCGATCACGAACGCCGCGCGGGCGCTCACCGAGCCGAGTCCCATCAGGTCGGGCAGCAGCGTGCCGTAAGCCTGCGCGGTCGTTTTGTTGAGGTCGCTGGCCAGTGTCAAGGTGATTTTCTCCTTGTGCGCCCAGGCCTCCTGGGCGAAGGGGCTATCCACGCTCACGGCGATGACCTCCGCGCCGAGGCCGGTGTAGGCGTTCAGCCCGGCAGTGACGTCGCACATTTCCTGGGTGCAAACGCCGGTGAAGGCAAGCGGGAAGAACAGGAGGACGGTGTTCTTCTTGCCGAAATGGCTGCTTAACTTCACGTCCACGATCCCGGTTGCCTGCTTGGATTTGAGCGTGAAGTCCGGTGCTTGGGTGCCGACTGGAATGGCCATAATGGTTTTGCTGGTTTGGTTCAGGTTTTGGATTGGAGTTTCGTTTGTCTTTGAACGGCTGTCAAATGGCGGTTACAACGCCGCCAGCACTTCTTCCACATGTGCCTCGGGTTTCACCTGCGGCCAGATCTTCTTGATCCGGCCGTCCGGCCCGATCAGGAACGTGACGCGGTGCGTGCCCTGGTAAGTGCGGCCCATGAAGGATTTTTCGCCCCACACGCCGTAAGCCGTGACGATCCGCCGGTCTGCGTCCGCCAGGAGGGGGAACGGCAACTGGTATTTCTGCACGAACTTGTCGTGCGACTTCACCGGATCAACGCTCACCCCCAGAATGACCGCGCCCTTCCGGGCGAACTCGGCGAAATGGTCGCGGAAGGCGCACGCCTCTTTCGTGCAGCCGGGCGTGTCGTCCTTCGGGTAGAAATAGAGGACCACGTTCCGGCCCGTGAAATCGGAGAGCGACACGTTGGCGCCGGCCTGGGTGGCCGCCGAGAAGGCGGGCGCCCGGTCCCCTTCCTTGAGTTTCAAGGCCAGTGTCGTTGCCATGGTGCGGGCAATGTTGTCTGCGCCGGACCGGCGCGCAAATGCCGCCGTGGAAGACTCAACTTCGCGGCGGCGCGGCCTTGCCGGGGGAGGCCACGCTCTTCGGGCTGGTGCTGAGTTGGAGCGCGCCGTCACGCACGTACAGCAAGCCGGACACGCCGGTGCAGACCGCCGCCGCGGCGCTGAGCACCACCATCCAGGTGCTGTGCCACTTCAGGAGCACCCAGAGCACCGCCACCATCTGCAGCACCGTCGCCACTTTACCGAGCCCACGCGGCTGGACGGTGACCTTGCCGCAAACCGAGTGGACGACGAACCAGCCGATGACCAGCAGAACGTCGCGCCCCACAATCGTCATGACCAGCCAGAGCGGCAACGGTTCCAGCCGGGGGGTGTGATCGAAACTCAGCAGCACCACGCCGGACACCAGCAGGAGTTTGTCGGCGAGCGGATCGAGGATCGTGCCCAGTTCGCTGCGCTGGTGGTAGCGGCGCGCGATGTAGCCATCCAAGGCGTCCGTCGAGGCGCACAGCGCAAAGGAGAGGACCGCGAGGAGTCGGTAGCCCTCGCCGCCGCCGTTGACGTAGTACAAGACCACCGCGATAAAGAAAGGCACCAGCAGGATGCGCAGAATGGTGATCTTGTTGGCCGTCGTCATGCCGCCTGCCCCCCAATCTTCCGCCCGCCGGCCAAATGTCAAACCTTCTCCGGCCAGGACGCCGGTAGGACGGAAGACCGTCTGCGCGCCGCGATGGCCGGGGCCGGCCGGCCCTCGGCGGCGTGCGGCTCACCGTTTCAGATAGCCGTTGCTCCGGAACCAAGCCACCGCGTCCGCCAGCGCCTGCTCGGGCGACGTCTGCGGCAGACCGAGTTCGCGGACGGCCTTGGCGGGGTTGAAGAACATTTTGTATTTCGCCATGCGCACCCCGGCCAGCGGCGCCTTGGGCGGCCGGCCGGTGAATGAGGCAACGGCTTCATTCGCGTAGGCGGCCAGCAGGGCCACCCGGTAAGGAACCCGCACATTCGGGGCGCGGACGCCCGTGAGGCGCTCCAGCACGGTGAAGGCTTCCTTCATCGTCCAGTTGCCTTGCGCGTGGCCGAGAATGTACCGCTCGCCCACCTTGCCGCGCTCCGCTGCCAGGATGTGGCCGACCGCGACGTCGCGGACGTGGACGAAGTTCAGGCCGGTGTCCAGATAGGCCGGCATCCGGCGGTTCAGGAAATCCACGATCACCTGTCCGGTCGGCGTGGGTTTCACGTCGCGCGGGCCGACCGGCGCGCTGGGATTGACGATGACCACCGGCGCTCCCCGGCGCGCGAGGTCCAGGGCCACCTGCTCGGCCCGCCACTTGGAACGCTTGTAGTGGTTGCTCATCTGCGCCTCGGAAACCGGCGCGTTCTCGTCCGTCGGCACGACGCGGCGGTCCGTTTCCCGCGGCAGCCCGATGCAGCCGACGGTGCTCGTATAAACGATGCGCGTGCAGCCCGCCGCGGCCGCCGCTTCGATCACGTGGCGCGTGCCCTCGACATTGGCCGCGTACATCGGCCCGTAATCCCGCAGCCACAAGTGGTAACTCGCGGCGACGTGAAAACACCACTCGCAGCCGCGCAGGGCGGCGGTGAGGCCCTCGCGGTCCGAGACGTCCCCGGTCACGGCCTCGAACTCCACCCCGCGCAAGCCGCGCCGGTCGCTGGCGGGACGCAGCAGCGCCTTCACGCGATGGCCGCGCGCCGCCAACTCCTGCGCCAGGTTCGCGCCGATGAAGCCGGAGGCGCCTGTGACAAAGCATTTCATTGCCGTCGCCGCCCGGAGGGAAATCACCCGCCCAGGCGGACCACAGTTTCATGGCGGATCGACGCCCCCGCCAGCGAGCAAAAAATGAAAGACCCGCTCCCGGGGAGAGCGTTCACCGGCCCCGTTAAAGCTCTTGCCCGCCGGGCGGGACGGTGGTTCACTGCTGTGAGTCTTGGGAAAAATGAAACTGTCTTCCCAGCAGCGGGCCGCGCGCGGGGTCCGAGGAGCCTCCGCACCGACTCAGCGCGCTCACGCCTTCACGCTGATCGAGTTGCTGGTGGTCATCGCCATCATTGCCCTGCTGGCGGCCCTGCTGTTGCCGGCGTTGTGGCGCGCCAAGGACAAAGCGCGGCAGATCGCCTGCCTGAGCAACGAGCGGCAGATCGGCTTAAAATACATCATGAGCAAGGACGATGAGGGCAACGGCCGGCTCGACGGCTGGGGCGTCGAGGATTGGCTCGCGCGGGATCTGGGTCGAGCAGACCGCGGTTGGCTTTGCCCCAACGCTCAAGTTTCCAACGACCGGCGCGCCTTCCAGGCCTCCGATTTGCTCACTTTCGGGACCGTGGATTCTGCTTGGGAGCAGCGGAACTGGCCTACTCTTAGCATCTATGCCACGTGGTATCCCAATATGGTCCCCGATAATCGCGCCGGCAGTTATGCGTTCAACGCTTATTTCGAACCGTTGACGCGAGCGAGCGAATTTCGTGCTCCGCCGTTCGTCAGCGAGAGCCAAATCACCCATCCGGAATTAACCCCGGTCATATCGGACGCGGTTCTCGATCACGCGATGCCCTTGGCAAACGATCCCCCGCCGCGCGATTTCTTCAATGGCATCCAGGACGGCGGGTGGGTGGGGGTCCACGGCATGTGGGAGGTGGCGACGCCGCGTCACGGTAAGCGGCCCAGCCCAGTCCCGGAAAAGTGGCCACAGAACCAGCCCTTGCCTGGAGCTTGCGACGTCTTCTTCTTCGACGGTCATGCCGAGGCGGTGAAACTGGACTTGCTCTGGCAACTTTACTGGCATGTCGGGTACGTGCCGCCGGCCAAGCGCCCCGGATTGCCCTGAGCGGCTACAAACCCACCCCAGGGGCCGTGTGTGGATTGGCCACGAGGCCGAGAACCTGGCCACACTGCGCCGGCCCCGCGGCCCTTGACTTGTCTGCGGTTCGTGGGACTATCGCCACCGAATTATGCCGGACAACAATCGTGCGCCAAAGAAGCTGTCCCCGCGCCAGCAGCAGGAACTCGATGTGGAGATCGAGTTCCTCGAAGGCCTGGTCCGCCGCGCTCCCGAATACGTCGAGGCCCTGCAACTGCTGGGCAACACCTACACGCGGCGCGGGCGCCCCACCGACGGCATGCGGGTGGACGAACAGTTGTCGCACCTTCAGCCCGAGAATCCGGTGGTCCATTACAACCTGGCCTGCAGTTGCGCGCTCACCGGCCAGATGGACCGGGCCGCCGGAGCGCTCCAGCGCGCTTTGGACCTGGGCTTCCACGATTTCCAATGGCTGGTCCGCGACCCTGACCTCCAGCGTCTGCGCGAGCACCCGGCTTACCAGCGCATTGCGGCCCGCCTCCGCGCGATCCAGATTCACATCGGGTGAAGTCCGCCCGCGCCGGCTCGGCCCCAGTCACACCACCATGAACGTCACGATCCGGGGTCGCGTGCGCCATCACCGCACCGTCACCTTTGACGGCGCGCGCAACGCGGTCCAACTCATCGAACAGCGCCTGCTGCCCCACGAATTTCGGATCGTCGCCACGCGGGATTTCCGCGAAACCGCCGCCGCCATCCACGACATGATTGTGCGTGGCGCGCCGGCCATCGCGGCCACCGCCGCTTACGGTCTGGCGCAGGGGGCGCGGGCCTTTCGGGAACGTGGTCTGCGCGCTTTCACCCGACACCTCGAGTCCGTTTACGAAACGCTCCAGGCTGTGCGGCCCACTGCCATCGACCCGGTCAACGCGATGGACCAGGTCCGGGCGCGGATGCAGGCGGGCGAGACGGTCGCGGAACGGCAGGCCCTGGCGTTGGCCGCGGCCGAGGATTTCGCCCAGCGCAGCGTCGAGGAATGTCGTCGGATCGGCAAGCACAGCGCGCGGCTGATCCGGGACGGCGCCCGGGTGCTCACGCACTGCAACGCCGGCTGGCTGGCGTGCGTGGACATCGGCACCGCCACCGCGCCCATGTATCAGGCGCAAGCGCAAGGGAGGCGTTTTCACGTATTCTGCGACGAAACGCGTCCCCGGTGCCAAGGAGCCAGCCTGACTGCCTGGGAATTGGCGCAGCAAGGGATTTCACACGAGGTCATCGCCGACAACGCCGCCGGGCACCTCATGCAACGGGGCGAAATTGACCTGGTGATCGTCGGCGCCGACCGCGTCCTGGGCCGTACCGGCGAAGTGGCGAACAAGATTGGCACCTATACCAAGGCGGTGCTCGCGCACCGGCATGGGATTCCTTTCTTTGTCGCCGTACCCCTGTCCACGCTCGACTGGCGGCTCAAATCGGGCGTTGACATTCCGATCGAGGAGCGGGATCAACGCGAAGTCCTCGGTGCGTGGGGCCTGGCACAGACGCCCAGTTCTGGGATCCGAACTCCGAAAGGGGCGGAACGCGTGTATGTACGCGTGGCCAATCCGGGCAGCGGTGCGCGAAATCCGGCCTTCGACGTGACGCCCGGAGAATTGGTGAGAGGCATTATCACGCCGCGGGGAATTTTGGACCCCGCCGAACTCTGGCCGCGCCGGCGCGAGATGGTTCCGCGGGTCTGAACCAGGGCCAGTTCGGGGCGGCGGTGAAACTTGCGCTTGGGAAGGGTGCTGACTATTCTCGTGCGGTTTGGCGGCGGGGTAGCCAAGTGGTAAGGCAGGGCTCTGCAAAAGCCTTATGCGTCGGTTCGATTCCGACCCTCGCCTCCAAACCTAACCAGTTGGAACTGTAAGGTTTGGTTAGCTTCCACAGATGAGTGCCAGCGGAAGTGCCAGCAGGATTTAACTCTGGCCTGCCCTGCGTAACTCCCACCTGCTCCCTACCGGAGTCGAGATCAACCGTCGTAAACTCATCGCTGTGAATACAGTTATGAGACAACGATACCGGCTCTACCGCCGCAAAAAAGGCGGACGCTACTACATTCACGATGACGTGACCGGCAAGCAGGACAGCTTGCACACCACCGACCGCGCCACGGCTCTGCGGTTGTTCCATTCGCGCGGCGAAGCGCAGCAGCAGCCCGCCGTGAACCTGCAAATCGCCCGCGCCTATCTCGCCGCCAGCGACCCGCAGATTGCCACCCGCAACTGGCAGTTCGTCATGGAGGAAATGGTCAAACTCAAAAAGGGCGAGACGCAACATCGCTGGCAGACCGCCATCAAGGACAAGGCGTTTGACTTGATTCGGCACCTGCCGGTTTTGGAAACGCGGCCGGAAAACTTTTTGCGCGTGCTCGAAACCGGGAAAGTTTCGACAAATGTATATTTGCGACGCATCCACAACTTCGCCCTGGACATGACATGGTTGCCGTGGCCGGTCATCGTAAAACGGCAATGGCCGAAAGTTGAGTTCAAGGACAAACGGGCCATCACTTGGGAGGAACATCAGGCCATTGTCACCCGCGAACTGAATCCCGAACGCAAAGCGTTCTATAAACTGGCGTGGCACCTGGGCGCGTCGCAGTCCGATCTCGCGGGCCTCGAAGCTGAAAACATTGATTGGGAACACAACGTCATCAGCTTCGCGCGCAAGAAAACCGGCTCCATTGCCATCATGCGTTTCGATGATGAAGTGGCGGAGATACTGCGGGATTTGCCGGGGAGCGGCCCGCTGTTTCCGTATCTGCGCTCGGTGCGTTCCGGCGACCGGGCGACGGAGTTTCATCAGCGCATCGCGGGCTTGGGCATCAAAGGCGTCAGCTTGCATTCGTATCGGTATGCGTGGGCGGAACGTGCCAAAAAAGCCGGTTATCCCGAACGGTTCGCGCAGGAGGCGTTGGGGCACAACAGCAAAGCCATCCACCGCGCGTATGCACGTCGGGCGCAGGTTGAACTGCCGCCCTTGAGCGAATTTGAACGGATGCGAAGCAAGTTCGCGGAAATGTCCAAAGCCGTTGAGCCAGTGATGGCCAGCGCGTAACCGGAGGAAAGCACATGAACTTGAATCCTGCCACAGTGCTCGATCCGGTGTTCCAGTTTCTCGATTGGATCATCGCAGAATGGGGAGTTTATCTGTTTCTCGCGTTCGTCTGGCTGTCGGTTTTGGTGCTGGCCTGGGTGTTCAGCGGCGGGTTGCGCCGGAAATTCCCCAATCAACCGCACGTCAGCGCCAGGATCGGCATTATCATTCAGCCGCACACACCACCACCGCCACCAACAATCATCATCCAAGAATATCACTCGCCGGATGATGGTATGGATTAAACCAAGTGTCGTTTGATAATGATTTGTGGGACGGGCGAGCGGCAGCGCGAAAGCTCCGAGCCTACTACTCGTCGCGCCGCCGGTCGCTGCTGCGTAACGGACTCGCCCGTCCTCATGCTGGTTGGGCCTGCCGTGCCCGTTTCCGCGCGTTCTTGTTGCGCCAGTGCCGGTGAATGGCCGCCGCCACTCTATCGAGCCATTCCGGGCTGGCAAATTTCTCGGCGAGCGCGTCACGCGAAAAATGCTTCACGCAATAGCGCCCCGGATGGCCGAGCGGCTTGAGCAGGCCCGACCGCACCAGTGGCGGGATGGTATGCGTGGCAACACCCAGCGCTTCGGCCACTTTCTCCTTGGTCATCAAGACCGGAAATTTATCCAGCGTCTGTAATTTCAATGACGATTCGGGATTCATACTTTCTCCTTGGTAAAAGCGATGGCGACGGCGGCAACATGGGTTTTGAACGCGGCGGCGTAACGCCGGTCAGCCGCCTTCACAAATTTCAATTCATATTTCTGAATCGCCCGTTCAACGGCCTTGAGTCCGCTCCCCAGCACCGCAACTTCGGCCACGGCAAAACAGAGCAACAGCTTTTCGGGCGGGGCATCCGGCTTCGTTTCCAACGCCGGATTGGAAATCATCTCTGCATACAAAAATTGCGCGTAAGGCAGTTGGAAACTCCTGCCGTCGTCGGCCACCACGTTCAAAGTGGCGACCGTGGAATCCGTGCCGTAAGAAGGATTGTCGCGCGGGTTAGACGCCGATTCGGTGGGTGGAGCTTCGTTGGTGTTCATAACGGGGTGGTTTCATTTGAGGGCTGCGATTGTCAGGTAAAATGGTCTGTTGCAGTCCGAGGCGCTGGCGGAACTGTTTCAGAAAGCGATGACCGCGCTGTAAAACAGTCAGGATGAATTTTCGGCGGTGGGCGGACGGGACCACTTCCACCGCCGCCAGCCGCGCGCTGGAACGGGTGACGTGCGAGCGCAACCGTTCAGCATCGTCAGTGAAAATCTGACAGCGTTCGCGACCGCGCGAGATGCTGACGTAAAATTGCTGCTGATTGATCGCCGGCAGCGAACGGGACGATGCCACGACCAACACTTCATCCACCGTTTTGCCCTGGGCGGCGTGCGATGTGACGGCGTAGCCGTGCGTGAACGTGCGATAGTTTTCTGGAATCACCCGGCCATCGTCCAACACCACAGAATCACCTTGAATCGTCCGCACCTCGACCA
>JAJXZI010000139.1 GCA_021780115.1 bacterium
TCACCCGCGGCGTTGGGCAGCCCCCCCCGGCGCAGCTGCGCGCGCATCTACTGTTTGTCCAGCTCCTTGACCGTCTTCCAATCCCCATCCAGTTCTTCGGCGCTGGCCTTGATCGTCGCGTCCCGACCGCGTCGGCCGACGGAATAGGCCAGCCGTTTCGCATAGAACACGGATTGTCCGCCAGCCCATCCCGTTTTTCGCGCTTCACGCCGCAGTGGGGGCAAGCCACGCCGCCGGATCTCAAACTCCAGGGAGAGGTGCCGCAGGCCGCAGGACAGAGCGCGCCCCCCCCCAGGCTCGTCGAGCGTAAAAACTGCGCAACCGCGTTCCCCACCGGCCGCAGGCCGTCTTTCCGGCGCCGACGCAGGCCTGCGCTTCGCGCCTGCGGAGCCCCAAAGAACCCCGGCACTTCGGCCGACGGAACGAAGCCGGGAAAACGATACGCAGCACGCAACTGCCGTCGGCATTGCGCCATGCGCTCATTGAAACAAGTTTCTGCAAACTGAAAAACTCGGAAAAGGCCGGCCAATAAAGCCGCAAACGCACTTCGCACCCCCAAAATCACCCGCTCGCCGGGGAGAAGATCCCAAAATGTTAAGAGCGGATTTTGAAGATTTTTCAACCCGGGCGCATCTCAGTTTTCGCGGATGGGATGCGCGGGCAACCAACCGCTCTAGGGCGCTCATCAGCCCGAAGGGCTGGCGTTGACCAACCCAGGGCCAGTGAAGCCCCCGAGCGCCGCCCTCGGTGTGACCGCGCCGGAGGATCGCGCTCGGAAAGAGCGCCGGTGGGAACTGCCGCTTCTTCAGAGCGGCTGGCCTTCGGGTTTCCGATCCCAGGGCGGCGCTGCGCTGCTGATTCACCATCGGCCTTTCAGGCCGATGGCTCCGTCTGCAGGGAACTGAGTTGCCCCCCTTTCAACCCTTTCCGCCCCGCGCCCGGGTAACAGTAACTGTTAGCGCTCTGCGAGAGGCGCGGGATGAAGGCCTGTCCGAAATGCTGTGATGTTCACAGGAAATACCGCTCGGCCGCCCGGGCCGGCTCGTATTCCTGACGCGCCTTGCGCACGGACGCGACCTCCGACACTTCGGCAATCGGCACGTCCCACCAGGATTCGTAGCCGGGCACGCGCTTCTCCGGATCGGTTTCCACAACGATCACGGTCGTCTTCGTCTGCTGGCGCGCTTCGGCGAGCGCGGCCTTGAGTTCGGGGAGGTCGCGGGCCGAGAGGGTGTGCGCGCCGAGGCTGCGCGCGTTGGCCGCGTAGTCCACGGGGACGGGTTCGCCGTCGAGGTGGCCGGTTTTCGCGTTGCGCCGGCGATAACGCGTTCCGAACCCGCCGCTGCCGATGGCTTGCGACAGGCCGCCGATGCTTTGGAAACCGTGGTTGTCCAGCATCACGACGATGAGTTTCCGGTCTTCCTGCACGGAGGTGACCAGTTCGCTCGACATCATCAGCCAGGAGCCGTCGCCGACCATCACGTAAACTTCGCGCTCCGGCGCGGCCATTTTGGCGCCCAGCCCGCCGGCGATCTCGTAGCCCATGCAGGAGTAGCCGTATTCGAGGTGATACGTGTTCGGCTCGCGGGTCCGCCAGAGCTTGTGCAAGTCGCCCGGCAGGCTGCCGGCGGCGCACAGCACGACATCCTGCGGCCGGGCGGCCTCGTTGACCGCGCCGATCACCGCGCCCTGGCTGATGGGCGGCGCGTCACCTTTCGCCGCGTAAATCCGGCTGACTTCCGCGTCCCAGGCGCGATTGAACTTCTCCCCCCGCCGACGGCAGGCCGCGCTCACCTGCCAGCCGCGCAACGCCTGGCCGAGGGTTTCGAGCGCGGCGCGGGCGTCCGCCACGACGGGCAACGCCGCGTGCTTGAAGGCATCGAACTCGGTCACGTTGATGTTGAGGAAACGAACCTTTGGGTTCTGAAAAGCCGTCTTCGAGGCGGTCGTGAAGTCGCTGTAGCGCGTGCCGATGCCGATGACCAGATCCGCCTCGCGCGCCAGGATGTTCGCGCCGAACGTGCCGGTGACACCGAGGGCGCCCAGGTTCTGCGGATGGTCGTAGCCCAGGGAACCTTTGCCCGCCTGCGTCTCACCGACGGGAATGCCGGTGGCCGCCGCGAACTTCGCCAGCGCTTCGCACGCCTCGCTGTAGAGCACGCCGCCACCGGCAACCATCAGCGGCTTGTTGCTCGCCCGGATCAATTCGACGGCGCGGTTCAACAGCGTCGGCTCCGGCACGGGCCGCGGCAGGTACCAGACACGATCCTCGAACAACTCGACGGGATAGTCGAACGTCTCGGTCTGCACGTCCTGTGGCAGCGCCAGCGTCACCGCGCCCGTCTCGGCCGGCGACGTGAGCACGCGCATGACTTCCGGCAGGGCGCAGAGGATCTGGTCGGCGCGGTTGATGCGGTCCCAGTATTTGGAAACCGGTTTGAAAGCGTCGTTGACCGAGAGGTCCTGCGAGTAGGGCTGTTCGAGTTGTTGCAGGACCGGGGCGACGTTCCGGCGCGCGAAGATGTCGCCCGGCAGCAGCAGGACGGGGAGGCGGTTGATCGTGGCGAGCGCGGCGCCGGTGACCATGTTCGTCGCCCCGGGGCCGATGGAACTGAGGCACGCGAAGGCGCGCAATCGGTTGCTCATCTTGGCGAACGCGGCGGCGATATGCACCGACGCCTGCTCATTCTTGGTCTGGTAATACCGGAACTCCGGGTATTGCTGGAGCGCCTGCCCGACCCCCGCGATGCAGCCGTGGCCGAAGATGCCGAGGCAACCGGCAAAGAACGGCTGGCGTTGGCCGTCGCGCTCGACGTGCTGGTGGAGGAGGAACTGGATGATGGCCTGGGCCGTGGTGAGTCGTTTGGTTTTCATGGTGCGGTGGACTTCTTCTCTCAAAAACCGCCGCGTTCGGCAACGAACTTCAGCGCCTCGTCTTCGTAGGCCATGAAGTTCGCGCAGCCGTGCCGCGTGACGACGATGGCCCCGCCAGCGTTCCCCATCCGCGCCGCCTTGAAGTAATCCCAGCCCTTCACGAGGCCGTAAATGAAGCCGGCGGCGAAGGCGTCGCCGGCGCCGAGCACGTTATAGACTTCGACCGGGAAGCCGGGCACGTCGGCCGGCGGCTGGCCCGCCTCGAAGACCGTCGCGCCCTTTTCGCCGCGCTTCACGACGATTACCTTCGGCCCCCGGCGCTGCATGGCCTGCACCGCGGCCGCCAAGTCGCCGGCCACGCGCGCGCCGGAGATTTGCGAGTGCGTCACGTTCACCTGCGTCGGGTCGGTGAGCGTGACGGCCTTGCACTCGTCCTCGGTGCCGAGCACGAGGTCCACCAGCGGCAAGACCGCGCGCACGGTGACGCCGAACGCCCGCGCGTCGTGCCACTGGTTGGGGCGAAAATCCAGGTCGAGCACCACGGTGGCGCCGGCGGCCCGGGCCTGCTCCGCCGCGAAAATGTTCGCGCTGCGGCTGGGTTCGCGGCCCAGCCCGGTGCCGGAGAACTCAAACACCCGGCCGTCGGCGATGGGCGTCCGCAGCACGTCGTCGATCGAAAGCTCGTTGTCCGCGCAATGGTCGCGGTAATAGACCAGCGGGAATTTGTCCGGTGGCTCGATGCCCAGCACCACGGCGCTGGTGCGCGTGCCCGGCTTGCGCGGGATGAACTTTGTTTCCACGCCCTCTTTCGTCAGGAAGTTCAAAATGAAATCGCCGACGGGATCCTCGCCCACCGCGGTGAGTACGGCCGTGCGCAGGCCCAGCCGTCGGGCGCCGACCGCGATGTTCGTCGGCGACCCTCCCACGTAGGCGGCGAACGATTTGATGTCCACGAACGGCGCGCCCACGTCGTTGGCGTAAAGGTCGATGGACGAGCGGCCCATCGTGATCAGGTCGAATTCGCGGGCGATATTCACGGGAGTTGTTTCACGGTTGCCGCCAGGAAGCGTCGAACTGTCGTACCGGCCATCTCGAATTCCACGCGCACTGCCGGCAAGCCGCGGCCGCCGGCGCGCAGTGGCGGGCCTTGGCGGCGGAGCGTTCACTCCGCCTCTTCAAGTCGGCGGCCACGAGAGTTGGCTCGGTTGGGATCCGTTTCACCGTTTCAACAAGTCTGGGCCGCCTTCTCCATCTCCATCGTCACGACCGGGACGCGTGGATCCCGGCCCGTCCACGTTGGTTTGATCCAGGCGTGGTCGGGGTCGTCGCTGTTCGCGAGGGATTGGGCGCTGCCGGCCAGGAAGTTCAGGTAGTAGCTCGTGTAGCCGGGCGCCGCGGCGACGGGATGATA
>JAJXZI010000019.1 GCA_021780115.1 bacterium
TCAGACATATCCCATTCAAGCCTCGACCGACCTCACGCATTGGCTGGCCCTCACCAATCTCGCCCTCACCAACGCATCCGGGCAATTCGTGGATCCGGCCGCAACGAACTTCCCCCAGCGCTTTTATCGCGCGGTGGTTCCATAGTCGAACATCGCCGCCGGGTGGATGCGAGCGGGAGAGCGTTGCCTGGCTTGGATGCTTGGGAGTTTCAAAGGCTGGGGACCCCCTACCCATGAACCGGAAGCAGATAGGGCCATGCGGTTCGTCACATCCAAAGAACTGCGTGATGTCCCTGCCCGCCGCCGATCATCATTTCCGAGCCGGATCGAACGCGACCGCCGCCGTCAGCGTCACGGGGCCGAGCAGGCCCGAATCGGAGAGCGGCCAGTGGGAGGCATCGAAGGGCTTGTAGTCGAGGCCGACGAAATTGATGTCGTGGAAATCCTTCCACTTCACGCCGCGGCGGTCGAGGTCGCGGATGCGATTGGCGGAGAGGTTGGTCACTTCCACTTCCAGCACGTTGCCCCGGGGCCTCAAGTGGTCCACGATGACGCGGAACGGCGGGATGAGCACCGTGCCGAGATCCCGGTCGTTGAGGCGGACACGCGCGCTCTGGCAAACCCGGCCGAGATCGAGGAACCACGGCTGCGTTGGCGCGCCCCCCGGCGCGTCGAAAGTGAGGGCAAAGCGCGCCGTGCCCGCGAAGCGTTGGGCGTTGGTGTCGCCCAATTTGGTCCACGAAGCGAGGGCCGAGGTCGCAAACGGCGCGGGCAGTTCCGGCCCGCCGTCGATGAACCGCACGCGCCACCGGCCCGCCAGCGCGACGGACGGCGACGGGGTCCGCCAATACTGCCAAGCCGGCCCTGTCACCGCGCGCGCCGTGGTGGCGCGCAGGATGAGGGACGCGCCGGGCCGAAGCTGGACATAAACTTCCGGAGTGCCGTCGCCGGTTGGGCGCAGCGCGCCGACGCCGGTTTGGCCGGTCATCGGATCCATCATCACGACGGATCGCGCCGCGGTGCCAAGCGCCAGCCAGTCGTCCACGGTCGCCCCGTCAGAACGGTTGGCGATGAAGTAGCAGCGCTCCCCCGCGAGCCGGCGGCGGACACACATCAGGCCAGCGTGCTCCAACATCGGCTCGCGGGGCACCCGGGCCGCGGCCAGCGCCGATTCGAGGTCGCCGACCAACAGGCGGCCCTGCCCGTGTTTCGCTTCGGCCAGATTGCGGCGGCCTCCTTCGTTCAGCCTCACTCCGGCCCGCAGGCGCTGGAACGCGGCCCGCCGTTCGGCCAACGCGCCCCAGCCGGGCACGTCTTCTGGCAAATGGTCTTCAAAGATGACCGTCGCGCCGGCCTCGGCCAGGGCCAGCAGGGCTTGCAAGGTCGGCAAGGGCATTCGCCCGCAGCGCGGCACGACCACGACCCGGTAACGGCCGCCAGGAACCTCGACGCCGCCGCGCGCCGCCACGGCCCGTGTCAGTTGACGATCGGAGACGTAATCAAAAGCATAGCCGCGGTTCCAGAGCCGCTCGGCGGCCCGCCCGATGGACTGGTCCTCAAACCAAGCCCGGGCGTGGACGGTGAGTTGTGGAAGCCGGCCTTGAGGATCATGCCAGAAATCGTAAATCGGCCAGTAGAGCAGGATGTCGTTGTCTGGTTGGCCCGACTGGAGGACGGACTGGCAACGGCCGACGTAGGCGTTCAGCGCGGGCACGTCGCGCCAGATCGCATTGCGCGGATTCATCTCGGTCGAGGCGTAGAAGAGCCAGCCGGGCCAGCCGGCTTCGTCGGGCGAGTAGCAGGTGCCGTGGTAAAAGACGTGGTTGATGCCGGAGAGGAACAGGTCGTCGAGCAGATACTTCAGGTCGGCCAGCGTCGCGGTGAAATGCTCCTTCAGCCAGGTGCCGGTTTCGGCGGCGACCAGCTTCCCGCCGGTCACGTGCGCCGCCGACGAGGCGAACTTGGACACCAACTTGTTGCGGTCCTGGGAGAACATCTCGGTTTCGGGGATGTCGGCCACGGCGTAAAGGTCGAGGAGGTTGCCCGGCGAGCCGTGTGCTTCGTTGCGCGTCAGGAAGCCGTGGTCGTGGGACCACTTCACCCAGAGCGGTAAGGTCACTTCGGCCATGATGTCGGAAACCGTCTCCCGGTAGTCGCTTTTGACGCGGGCGGAGTGATCGTCCAGCGCCTTGCCGAACAGCGCCGGCAGTTCGGTTTGGAGGCGATAGCCGCGGCGCTGCTCGAACTGGGCGAAGAAATCCGGCGCCCAGTCGGAGCGATACTCGTAGGAATCGTGGTATTGGGCGCGGGGTTTCGGTCCGGTGTAGCGGGCAAAGGCCTCATCGAACCGGCGCAGATAGTTCGTCATCGCCGGCGGGTAAATGAGATTGAGCATCCAGCCTTCGCCGCCGGGCGCGGGGCGTTTGACCTTCTGGCCGGAGGGCTTTTGCGAGATGGCATAGACCTGCCAAGATTTCGGAGGCGGGGAGTTTTGGGGGCCAATCCAGTTTCCACCCGGAGAGAAGAACACCTCGCCGTTGGGGGAGATGGAATCCGTCAGGTCAACGGGCACGCCGATGTCGTTGGGTCCAAAGGCAACGAGCGCCTGTATGGATTGGCGGTGGAACTTTTCCTGGAGTCGTTCGCCAACGCCCAGATCGTAAGTCTTCACGACGACGCTGGCGTTGGCGTCCTGATCAGAAACCTGCGGTCCACCAAAGCACCAACCGGTGCCCGTGGTCATATCGACGTTCAGGTCGAGACGCTGCGCCTCCGCCACGGTGTAGCGCAGCATCTCCATCCACTCCGGGCTGAGGTAGTCGATGCAGCGGTCCTCCCATCCTTTCGCGCCGTAGATGGGAATGATATGCACGGCGCCCCAACCGGCGTCGTGGTAACGCTGCAGCTCGCGCGTGAGATTCGCCTTGTCCACGGCGCTGCCCATCCACCACCAATAGGAACCGGGCCGCGCCGCGCGCGTCAGCCGCGGCCAAGTCAAAAGCTCGTCCACCGCTTGACTTCCGACGGGGGATGCCGGCGTCGGTCCGGCACCCGCGGAAGCCGCGACGAGGGACAGCGCGAGGAGGGCGCATGCGGCGGAGGTCCGTTGCCAAGGGAAGGGTTTCATCGGGGAGCGGCGTCCTTGATCCGCGCGTAAGCCTCCAAGGCGACTTCGCGCGCGATGGCGTGGTTGACGATCGGCGGCGGATAGGTGCGTCCGAGTTCCACTCCGGCGGCGCGGAGGATGGCGGGCGGCGCCTTCTGCGGCTGGTGAATCCACTCGCCGGGCAGTCGCGCCAGTTCCGGACACCAGCGGCGGACGTAGTCGCCGTGCGGGTCGAACTTCTCGCCCTGGCTCACCGGATTGAAGACGCGGAAATAGGGCGCGGCATCCGCCCCGCAGCCGGCGGTCCACTGCCAGCCCAGCGTGTTCTGCGCGAGGTCGGCGTCCACCAGCGTGTCCCAGAACCAACGCGCGCCTTGCTGCCAGGGCAACAGCAGATCCTTGACCAGGAAACTGGCGACAATCATCCGCACCCGGTTGTGCATCCAGCCCGTCGTCCACAACTCGCGCATCCCGGCGTCCACGATGGGATACCCCGTGCGGCTTTTCTGCCACGCTTGGAGCAACGAGGCGTCGTTGCGCCACGGAAACGCCTTGAAGCCGGCGCGCAGCGGTTCGGCGGGCGTGTGCGGAAAGTGGAACAGCAGGTGGTGCGCGAACTCGCGCCAGCCCACCTCAGCGAGGAACTGAGAGCCGCGCCACAGCTCCGTCGGCCAGCCGCGCTGCTCCGCCCTCCGCGCCACGCCGTGCCAGATTTGCCGCGGGCTGATTTCGCCAAAATGCAGGTGCGGCGACAGTCGCGAAGTGCCGGTGACATCGGGGCGGTTGCGGCGCTCGGGGTAATCTTCGAGGGTGTGGTCCAGAAACCGCCGCAGGTTCGCGGCGGCGCCCATTTCCCCTGGCTGCCACGCGGCGCGCAGCCCGTCGGCCCAAGGGATTCTCGGTTCGAGTTCCAGTTCGTCCAGCGGGATGGACTTTGGCCAGTTCGTGGGCGCGGGCAGTTTCCGCGGCGCGGGCCGTGGCTTGGGCGGGTCGGGTTGGGTCAGGCAACGCTTCCAGAACGGCGTGAACACCTGGAACGGTTTGCCGCTTTGGTTCTGAATCGTCCACGGTTCGTGCAGCAGCGCGGCGTTGAAACTCGCCGTCGCGCATCCCTCGCCGCGCAGCGATTCCTCGACCCGCGTCTCGGCCGCGCGGGCCGCCGGTTCGTAGCGGCGATTCCAGAACACCGCCCGGGCGCCGGTTTCCTCGACGAGGGCGCGCAGGGTTGTCAGGGCCGGGCCACGCCGGAGGACCAGCCGTGAGCCAACCTCGCGCAGGCGGGTGTCCAACGCGGCCAGGGATTGATGCAGCCACCACTTTGACGCGCCGCCCGGCGGCCACGGTCCCTCTTCGTCGGGCGACCAGATAAAGACGGGCACGACCGGCCCGCCGCACTGGGCGGCGGCTTCGAGCGCCGGATTGTCCGCGAGGCGGAAGTCGAGGCGCAGCCAGCAGACCGCGGGGGGGGGCATTTTTAAAACGATCCGGCGTTCAGCCGTCCACGCGCGGCGGATTCTCGAACAAGGTGGCTTCCCGCCCCGCCTGCGCGAGCAACAAGGCCGCCGCCCATCCGCCCGGCCCGGCGCCGACAATCAACATTCGCTTGGGCATGGCTTCTCCTTACCCGAAACGCCAGCCCTTGGCAACTCAGCGGCCCAGTTTGCCCCGATCAGGCTTGCGCCGTCGCTTCCCGCCTTGCAAATTCGGCCCTGAGCCAAATCCATGAACACCATCTGCCCCACGGATGCCCTGGAGGACGCCCTGGCCGAAGTGCCGGTGCTCGATGTTCACACCCACCTGTGCGGCGCAAGACTGGCCGCGCGCGGACTTCACGACGTCCTGCTCTATCACATGGTCGTGAGCGATCTCTACTCCGCGGGCTGTCCGAGCGGGGCGCGGCTCACGCAGTTCCCCAACTGGCCCACGAAAGAGGAGGCGCACCGCCGCATCCAGGAGGCGCTCCCGTACCTGCGCTACATCCAGAACACCAGCGGTTGGTGGGGCGTCCGCATCGTTCTGCGCGACCTCTACCAATGGAAGGAAACCATCACGCCCGACAACTGGCGGCGGCTCGACGACCTGATCCGCGAGCGCGACGACGACGGCGCCTGGGCGCGGTCCATCTTGCGACGGGTGAACATCCGCCGCACCTGCGCGGAGTATTGCCGGCGCGGCCAGGGTGAAGGCGACGACGTGCTCCAGTACTCCCTGGAATGGGGCATGTTCATGCGCTCGCAATGGGGCGAATACGACACGGCCGTCTATGATCTCGAACGCACCTGGGGCCGTCCGCCCGAAGCGCCCGTGGCCATCCTCGGCGGGGGGGCGCGCCCCGCCACCGACCGCACCATCAAAACGCTCGACGACATGCGGGCCGCCATCGGGCATTACGTGGACAGTATTCCCTACGGCCAGGTGATTTCCACCGCCACGGGCGTCTCGACGGACATTGATTATCGGTTGCCGAGCGACACGGAGATGGCGGACGCGCTCCGGCGCCGCGCGCACGCCGGCCCAGGCGAGCGCGACATTTACGCCGCCTACATCGGCGAGGCGTTTCTGGCCGCGTTGGAGCAGCGGGGCGCGGACATAGTCTTTCAATTCAGCCTCGGCGCCGAGCCGTTGCCCTTCGAGACGGCCAGCCGGATTTCCCAGCAAACCCTGGCCCAACTGGCGGAAATGGTCGGCCGCCACCCGCGGCTGCGCTTCCAATGTTTTGTGGCCAGCCGCCACGCCCACCAGACTCTCTGCACGATGTGCCGGGAATTGCCGAACTTCAGCTTGGCCGGTTTCTGGTGGCACAATTTTTTCCCCGGCGCCATCCGCCACGTCCTGACCGAACGCCTGGACATGGTGCCCGTCAACAAACAAGCCGGCTTTTTCTCGGACGCCTACGTGGTCGAGTGGTCGTACGCCAAGGCGATCCTGATGCGCAAACAGATGGCCGCCGTCCTGGCGGAAAAGGTGGCTCAAGGCCAGTACACCTTCGATGAGGCCCTGGCCGTCGCCCGGGCGATCCTCTACGAAACTCCCCAGGAGCTGCTCGGTATGGTGCCCCGCGAGGAGCCAAGCGGTGGCACGAAGGCGGGGACGGATTCGCCTCCCAAACCCGGCAGCAGATGACAGGCTGCCGCCGGCAGCGACCCGCGGCGGCGGGTGGAGTTTGTGCGGGGAGAATTCGCTCAGGTTGCCGTGAGGCAAGGCTGGCGCCGGCTCCGCTTCCCGCCGTGAGGCCAAGCTCTCAAACGCCTGGCCAGACGGCGCTGGCCGGGCGGGACATCTGCCTTACCTTGACGCCATGAAAGTCTTCGTCACCGGTGCGACCGGATTTGTTGGTCAGGAAGTCCTGCGCCAGCTTCACGCGGCGGGACATGGCATCCGCATTCTGGCGCGCAATCAGGAAGCGCCGCGCGTTCGCGAGGCCGCTTCGCGGTACGCAGCCGAAGTGCATCCAGGCAATATTCTGGACCGCGGCTCCCTCGCGGGAGCGCTGGAGCATTGCGACGCCGTCATTCATCTGGTCGGCATTGTCAGCGAGATCGGCGAGCAGACGTTCGCGAACGTCCACCCCCGCGCGACCGGGAACATGGTGGATACCGCGCGGCAGGCCGGCGTGCGGCGCTTCGTCCACATGAGCGCGCTAGGCACGCGGCCGGATGCGGTTTCGCGCTACCACCAGTCCAAGTGGGCCGCCGAAGAGGTGGTGCGCCACAGCGGTCTCGACTCCACAATCTTTCGCCCGTCCCTGATTTTCGGCCCGCGCGATCAATTTGTGAACCTGTTCGCCCGGATGGCGGGGTGGTCGCCCGTGCTGCCGGTGCTGGGCGGCGGGAAGGCGAAGTTCGCGCCGGTGGCGGTGGCGGACGTCGCGGCGTGCTTCGTCCGGGCGTTGACCGAGCCGGCGGCCGCGAATCAGACGTTCGATCTGTGCGGTCCGGATCAACTCACGCTGCCGCAAATTCTGGAAACGATTCTCGCCGTGACGGGGAGGAAACGCTGGCTGGTGCGCGTGCCGCCGGGCGTGGCCCGATTCCAGGCGGCCCTGCTCGAACGGGCCTTCCCCCGCCTGCTCCGCCGCGCTCCGCCGTTGAACCGCGACCAACTCCTCATGCTGGCAGAGGACAACGTCGGCGACCCCCGGCCGGCGATAAAGGTGTTGGGATTCAAGCCTCCGGGTTTCCGTGACGGGCTGGTGAGGTTTTTGAAACCGGACGCGTGAAAGGGGAACGCAGCCCCGGCGCGGCCCACGCTCCCGGTTCACGTCGTCCGCGGCATCTGGCGTTTTCCCTTCTCGCCAGACCGCCGCCCTTCCGCTAGGGTGCGCGCATGGTTTCATTGCCAAAGCCGGAAGCGATCTTCACGCACGACAGCGATCTCGACGGATTGGTCGCCGGCGTGCTGCTGAAGCGGTTGGCGCAACAGCTCTTCAGCGCCGACGTGCCGCTCTTCGCCTACCATTACAACGGCTGGAAGCAGCGCGACCACCGCGAGCGGGCCGCGTGGGTGGCCGACATGGCGTTCGAGGCGCGGCTGGACCGGCCGAATTGGGTGATCATCGACCACCATGCCACCGAGGCGGCGCCGAAGCAGGCCAGCCTGGTCCACGACCTGAACAAGTCCGCCGGGCTGCTCTGCTACGAACTGTGCCGGCCGCAGGGAATGGCTTCCCCCGCGCTCGACCGCCTCGTCCACCTCAACAACGTGGCCGATCTTTTTCTGGAGGACGACCCGGATTTCATTCTGGCGAGCGACTGCGCCAACCTCGTCAAAATTTACGGTTTCTGGAACCTCTACGCGCTCGTCCAAGGCGAAGTGGAAAAGCTTCTGGACCATCCGCTGCTGGAGGTGATGGCGGTCAAACGCCGCATCGAAGACCCGATCGGGCTTGCGTGGAGCAAAGGAAACGTCACCGAGATCACCCCCACGGTCGGTTTCGTCGAGACGGTCATCGGCAACAACAACCTCATTGTCCACCGGATGCTGGAGGAGCAGGCCACGCAATATCCGGTGCTGGTGACGCTGTTCCGCCGGGGCAACGGGCTGGTCATCGCCAGCCTGCGCAGCCGCAACGGCGAGGCCCTGAAGATCGCGGAGAAACTCCAGGGCGGCGGCCACGCCAACGCCTGCGGCGCCACACTGCCGCGCTCGGTCAAGACCCTCCCCGACGCCGTGGAGTATCTCCGCCAGGTCCTCAATCCCAAAAAGAACGCGCCGCTGAACAGCCTCGAAACCCTGTTCGACAGCCTGGACGTGGCGAAGACGGGCTGAGTCGCCCGAAGCTCCGCCCGCCAACGCCCGTGGCTCCGGGCGAGTTCCTGGTCTCAACGGGATTTGCTCTTTGCTGTTGGCGCCCCCGGGGGGGAATCGGAGCGGAATGACCGATTAGCGAGGCCGGGGTTTACCGCGGCAGGCACGCAGGCTGGACCGTTGCGCTCCTGCTTCGACCGGAGGGCGGCTACGAGTGGTTTTCGGCGTTGCTGTCTGCCGAATTGATCTCCACCCTCCGCGCGATTTATGACCGAGCCGACGCCCGCGCAACCCACCTTCGTCCGCCCCGATGGCCGTGCGCCCCATCAACTCCGCCCGCCGCGGTTTCAGAACCACATCGCGCCCTACGCCACCGGTTCGACGCTCATCGAGTGCGGCCACACGCGGGTGATTTGCGGAGTGACCGTCGAGGAAACGGTGCCGCGGTGGATGCGCGAGCAGGGCGTCACCGGCGGCTGGCTTACGGCGGAGTATGCCATGCTTCCCTATTCGACGTTGCAGCGCAAAGCCCGTGACATCACCAAAGGCCGGCTCGACGGGCGCTCCACGGAGATCCAGCGGCTCGTCGGCCGCGCCATGCGGACGGCGATTGATCTGGAGAAGCTCGGTCCCCGCACGCTGTGGGTGGACTGCGACGTCCTGCAAGCCGATGGCGGCACGCGCACCGCGGCGATCACCGGCGGCTACGTGGCCCTCGCGCTCGCCATGAAAAAACTGCGGGCGGCGGGCGCCCTTGCCGACAGCCCGCTGCTCCCCGCCGTGGCGGCGGTGAGCATCGGCATCGTGAACGGCCGGGCGCTGCTGGATCTCTGCTACGAGGAGGACACTGCGGCGGCGGTGGATTTGAACCTGGTGATGAACGCGGCCGGCGAGTTCATCGAAGTCCAGGGCACGGGCGAGGAGGCCACGTTCAGCGAGGCGCAGTTGGCCGAACTGCTGTCGCTCGGTAAGGCGGGCATCCGCGATTTGCTGGCGGCGCAGCAGGCGGCGCTGGCGTTGGCGTAACGTCCGCGCCGAGGCGACGCGCCGGTTTTCGACCGGCTTTGGGCGGGTGCTGCCACGAAGCGGGCGCCGAGCAGACGCTCGGCCGGAATCGAGTGGGATTTCCACGCGGGCAACGGTCGCTCGCTGCGCCCACGCCGTTCGCGCTCCCGATTTCGCATTTGTCCCCGCCCGGCTCCCGCCCTAAGCTGCGCGTCCCATGTCCGCAACCCAGTTGTTCTTGGTCCGCCATGCCGAAGTCGAGGCGCGCTACCAGCGCGTGTTCGGCGGGCGGATTGACATGGACCTCTCGCCGCGCGGCCGCGAGCAGGCGGTGGTGCTGGCACGCTATCTCCAGCGCCGCCAACTCGACGGTCTCTATGCCAGCCCGATGCGGCGGGTGGAGCAAACGCTCGCCCCCCTGCTCGTCAACGGTGTCCCGCGGCCGGTCGTCCTGCCGGAGTTGCGCGAGGTGGATTTCGGCGACTGGACCGGACACACCTGGGACGACATTCCCGGCCGCTTCCACGCCAGCCCGTACGACTGGCTGCACGAGTTGGATCGCGGCGCCATCCCGGGCGGCGAATCGGGCGCGGCCTTGCGCGCCCGGCTTGAACCTTGCCTGGGCCGAGTCCTCCGTGACCGCGCGGACCAGACGTTGGCGCTCTATTGCCACGGCGGGGTGATCCGGTGCCTGCTGGCCATTTTGCTGGACCTGCCGCTGGCGAAGATGACTCATTTCGAGGTGGATTACGCCAGCGTGACCCACGTGGAAGTGAACACGGAGAAGGCCGAGGTGCAGTTGCTCAACTTCGCCCCGTGGCGCGAGCTTCCAGCATGAAGCGGCGACCGTTGGCGAGAATCTCCATCGCCATCGCGCCCGAAGCCGAGGCAGCCGTCGGCGAACTGTTGGAAAACCTGTTCGGCCAGCCCGCCGTTGTTCACACGGATGTCGCGTCCGGAAAAACCACGGCGACGATCTACCTGGCCGGCCCAAGCCCAGTCCCGCCGGAGCAGCGCCAGCAACTCATCGCCGGCCTGCGCCGCCTCCGGGCGGCCGGCCTCGGCCTTGGCTCCGGCCGCGTCTCCGTGAGCGCATTGCCGCCGGAGAACTGGGCGGAATCGTGGAAACGCCATTTTCAACCGTTGGAAATCAGCCCAGCGCTGCTGCTGAAACCGAGTTGGAGCCGGCGCCGTCCGCGCCGTGGTCAGGCCGTAGTGGTGCTGGATCCGGGGTTGAGTTTCGGCACCGGCCAGCATGCGACCACCCGTTTCTGCCTCCAGCAATTGGCCGGGCGCCGCCGGCCCGGCCCGCCCCAGTCCTTTCTCGACGTCGGCACCGGTTCCGGAATCCTGGCCCTCGCCGCCGCCCGACTGGGCTACGCGCCGGTGCGGGCCTTGGATTTCGATCCGGACGCGGTGCGCGTCGCCCGCGCCAACGCCCGGCACAACGGCCTTGCCCGGAGCGTCCGCATCGACCGGGCGGACCTGACCCGCCTGCCGGTGCGCAGTCGCCGGCGATACGACGTGGTCTGCGCGAACCTGCTCTCGACGCTGTTGATCGCGGAACGGGACCGCCTGCTCAACCGCGTGGCGGCGGACGGCGTGCTGGTGGTCGCCGGCATCTTGAAACGGGAATTTGCCGCGGTGCAGCGCGTCTTCGAGGAAGCTGGCCTGGGATGCGTCGCCCGCCGGAGCGAGCGCGAATGGCGTTCGGGAGCGTTTAGCTTTGCGCGGCCGGGCCGGCGACCTGGCCGGCATTGACTCAGCCGGGGTGGCATGGAACCCTGTCCCGGCGTTCCGACAATCCGGCAAACCGATCCATGCAAATCAAGAAAGCGATCATCACGGCGGCGGGCAAGAACCAGCGTACCCTCCCGCTGCAAACCCTCGTGGACCGCGACGGCCAGCCCAAGTCCGCGCTCACGATCATCATCGAGGAAGTGCTCAAGGCCGGCGTCGAGGACATCGGCGTGGTGGTCTGCCCCGGCGACGCGGCGGCTTATCGGGCCGCCGCGGGAGGCTACGCCAACCGCCTGACCTTCATGGAGCAGCCGGCGCCGTTGGGCTATGGCCACGCGGTTTGGTGCGCGCACGCCTTCACCGGCCCTGAGCCGTTCCTGTTGCTCGTCGGCGACCACCTCTATCTGAGCGACGGGGCGAAGGGCTGCGCGCAACAATTGGTGGAGGCCGCCTTCGCGGAGGCCTGCGCCGTCTCCGCCGTGCAGGCCACGCACGAGAGCAAACTCCCGTACTACGGCGCGGTGGGCGGTCAACTGGTGGCCGGGCGCAAAGGGCTTTACCAGATTTCGCAGGTCATCGAGAAGCCGACCCCCACGGAAGCGGAGCAGAAACTCATCGTGCCGGGGCTGCGCGCCGGCCACTACCTCTGCTTTTTCGGCATGCACGTGCTGACCCCGGCGGTGATGGAAGTGCTCGGCGAGGACGTCGCGGCGGCCGGCCCGAATGGAGGCGTCCACCTCAGCCCGGCGTTGGCGCGCCTGGCCGTCCGCGAGCGCTACCTTGCCTGCGAGTTGCAGGGACGGCGCTTCGACAGCGGGGTGAAATACGGCCTGCTCACCGCCCAACTCGCCCTCGCCTTGGCAGGCCACGACCGCGACGAGGTGCTGGCAAATCTGGTGGACCTGCTGGCCCGGACGCCGGCTCGTTAGCCGTGGATCGCATGACCCACTACGTCACCCTGCCCCACAACCAGAAGCTCCACCTGCTGCGCGCCCACAGCCTCGGGTGCGACTGGCCGAATCTCGACCAGGAACACGGGTACCTGCACTGCCGGCGGAAGTTCGACGGCCACGCCGTGCGCGTCTGGCAGAGCGAGGACGGCCGTCTCTGGTTGGAATGCGGCACGCCGGAATGCGACGGCTCACCGATCGACTGGGCGCCGTATCCGTGGTGGAATCCGAAACATCCCGCCGCGAAGGCGTATTTGAAGCGGCAAGCGAAACCGGGAGCCAAAGGCCGGCGCAAGCCGGGCACCGGTGAGGACGTTCCTTTCTGATCCCCCCTCGATCCATGCAGAGCCTGATCAGCCTCATCACCTCACCCGACCCGGCGACCCGCAATCAGTCGTTGGACGGCCTCTGCCGCCGCGCCAGTGTGGCGGAACTCGCGACCGCCTGCGCGGAATTGGACGCTTTTCGCCGCCGCCGCGAGAATCTCTACGAGCGAGTGCGGGCGCTTTTCTTTCTTTACGCCATCCACCGGTTCCATTTGCCGCTGAGGCCCGCCCTTCAACGGCGCGGCTTGGTGCCGTTCCAGGGTTACGAGCATCTCCTCCACCGCCGTTTCGAGGAGGCCATCGATCATTTCCTCGCCGTGCAGCAGGCCGAAGGTCCGAGCGACGCCATCTCCAGCGCGCTGGCGGCGGCCTACCAACGGCTCGGTTTCCAGACGCTCGCTGACCAGGTCCGCCGCAGCGTGCGCTCGGTGCGCGGCAACCAGTGGATGTTCCGCATGGGCCATCCGGCGGACCATCCGTTGCGGCTACGGCCGGAACTGCTGAACCAGGCCGGGGACGGAGCGTATCCGATCCTCCGCGAGCGCACGCCGGTCCGCATGGACCTGAGCCACAGCGGCTGGAGCGACATTTTCTTCCTCGGCATGGACTTTCCGGAAGGCGCGCGGGTGCTGAACGTCTCAATTGACCTGGGCGTTCATGGCCGCGACGCGGAGCCGCGTCCGCCGGTCGAGGCGTATCTGCGCGTCCTCGACGAGCCGCTCCTGCGGTTGACCAGCGTGGACCTGGGCGCCACGGCGGACATCCACCACCTCGCCGAAGTGTTTGATTTCGCCCGGGACTACCTGGGCTTGCTCAAGGCGGCCGTGATCGCAGCCGGCCTCGTCCCGCCCGGCATCGAAGGGTCGGGGCAGAATCTCTCCGACTTGCTGGCGCGCGTGGTCGGTCCCGGGCGCGGCCTGGAACTGGTGAGCAACGTCAACCACATCCCGAAAGGCTCGCGGCTCGCTGTCTCGACCACGCTGCTCGCGTCGCTGGTGTCCGTATGCATGCGGGCCACCGGCCAGGCGAAGTCGCTCCGGGGTGAACTGCAGGAGGACGAGCGGCGGCTGGTGCTTGCCCGCGCCTTGCTGGGCGAGTGGCTGGGCGGCTCCGGCGGCGGCTGGCAGGACTCCGGCGGCGTCTGGCCGGGCATGAAACTCATCTGCGGCGTGCTGGCCGGGGATGGCGATCCGGAATTCGGCGTCAGCCGGGGACGCCTCCTGCCGGCCCACCGCATTCTCGGCCCCGAAGACGCCGCGCCGGAAACGCGCCGCCAGCTTCAGGAGAGCCTCGTGCTCGTCCACGGCGGCATGGCCCAGAACGTCGGGCCGATTCTGGAGATGGTGACGGAGAAGTATTTGCTGCGCGCCGAGGCCGAATGGCAGGCGCGGCAGGAGGCGATGCGGATTCTCGACGAGATCGTGGAAACGCTGCGCGCCGGAGACGTGCGGCAGATCGGCGCGTTGACGACGCGCAACTTCGGCGGCCCGATCCAGGCGATCATTCCGTGGGCCAGCAATGCCTTCACCGAGACACTCATCGGCCGGGTGCGCGCCGGGTTCGGCGACCAGTTCTGGGGCTTCTGGATGCTGGGCGGCATGTCCGGCGGCGGCATGGGCTTCATCTTTGCGCCGAAACAAAAGGCCCGCGCCCAGGCCCGCTTGCAAGAGTGGATGTCGCAGACCAAGCGCGAACTGGAGCACGCCCTGCCGTTTGCGATGGAGCCAGTGGTGTATGACTTCGCCATCAACGAGCGCGGCTCCTGGGCCGACTTCCAGGAGGGACGCGACGCGATGCTCCCGCCCGCCTACTACGCGCTCCACGCGCCGAACTGGCTGCGCGCGGACCCGCAGACGCTGTCACCCCAGCGCCGGCGGGAGCTGGACCAGTTCGGCGCCGCCTGCCGCATGCGACCCGAACTGGGCGGCATGGTGGAAACGCTGTTCGAGCGTCTCCTGCCACGCCTCAAAACAGACGGTGGGGCGCGGCAGAGTCTGGCCGAGCTGCTGGAACAGAACGGCTTCGACCGTGCCCAGCACGAACGCATCCGGGACGATTTGAAGAACGGCCGCATCGGCCTCGCGCAAAACCGCCTGCCGGTCAACGCGGACATCCGGGACGTCCGGCCCGAGGACGTGATCGACATGCGGGCCGCGCTCACGGGCGATAGCGGCGCAGCCGTCCCGGCGGCGGATGTCCCGGCGCTCCGCGCCCGCGGCCTGGACGCTCTGCGCCGCGGCGAAATCGCCGTCGTCACCCTCGCGGCCGGGGTCGGCAGCCGGTGGACGCAGGGCGCGGGCGTCGTCAAGGCGCTGCACCCGTTCTGCCAGCTCGGCGGCGCGCACCGCACGTTCCTCGAGGCCCACCTCGCCAAGAGCCGGCGCACCGGACGCCTGGCCGGCCAGCCGTTGCCGCACCTGATCACGACGAGTTACCTGACGCACGCGGCGATCGAGGAATCTCTCCAGCGCCAAAACAACTACGGCTACCCCGGCCCGCTTCTCCTCTCGCCGGGGCGTTCCATCGGTCTGCGGCTGATCCCGATGGTGCGTGACCTGCGCTTTCTCTGGGAGGAGATGCCGCAGCAGGTGCTCGACGAGCAGCAGCAGAAAGTGCGGGACAGTCTCCGCCAAGCGCTGATGAACTGGGCGCGGCAAGCCAGGGAGGGAGCCGATTACACGGACAACCTGCCCAGCCAGTGTCTGCATCCGGTGGGCCATTGGTTCGAGATTCCCAACCTCCTGCGCAACGGCGTGCTGGCCCGCCTGCTCGCGGAGCGGCCGCAGTTGAAGCATCTCATGGTGCATAACATCGACACGCTGGGCGCCGGGGTCGATCCCGCCTTGTTCGGCCTGCATCTCGCCCAACAGGCCTGCCTCACCTTCGAAGTCATCACCCGCCGTCTCGAAGACCGGGGCGGCGGCCTCGCCCGCGTCAACGGCCAGGCGCGCCTGGTCGAGGGCCTGGCCCTGCCGCGCGAGGAGGACGAGTTCGTGCTGAGCTACTACAACTCCAACACCTGCTGGATCGACATCGACCAACTCCTGACGATCTTGGGTCTGACGCGCGCGGATTTGGCGAGCGCGGAGCGGGAGCGGGTCGCCGCGGCCATCCGCGCCCTGGCCGCCCGCGTGCCGACCTACATCACGATCAAGGAGGTGAAGAAGCGCTGGGGCCACGGCCAGGAGGACGTCTTCCCCGTGACCCAGTTCGAGAAACTCTGGGGGGACATGACCGCGCTGCCGGAGGTGAAAACGCGCTTCGCCGTTGTCCCGCGTCTGCGGGGCCAACAACTCAAGGACCAGGCCCAACTCGACGGCTGGTTGCGCGACGGCTCGGCGGCGCACGGCGAAACCTTGTGCGAGTGGCAGTAGGCCACGGGCGGCCGTCCCGGAATCGGGCGGCGTCTCTTCCGCCCGGCGGCGGATTCAGACCAGCGGATTGCGCAGGCACAGCGCCTGCCGCGGCCAGGCGGTCAGAAACAGGGAAAGCACGATCAGTCCGGAGTTCTCCGCCAGCTTCCGGCAGATGAGGACCTCGCCGGTCCCGCAGCCGCAGTCAAACTTGATGGCGCAAAAGGGCACGCCGCTCGCGCCGTGAAGTTCCAGCGCCCGCCGAAGCACCACCAGGGTGAACGGCACGAGCATCGCCACCAGCAGCAGGGCGGAACCCCGCACCGCCACGCCCGCCACCAGCAGCAGTCCGCAGAAGACTTCGAACCACGGCAACCCGGCCGCGATCAGGTTCAGCAGCAGCGGCGTTTGGACCAGTTCGTATTGGCGCACCAGCTTGAGGAACTCGACCGGGTGCAGCGCCTTGTTCATTCCCATATAGATGAACAACAAGCCGAGGAACCAGCGCGCCAGCACCGCGACCCCGGCGCCCAGCGTGCCTTTCCCCGGCGGTGCCGCTGCCGGGCTCATGGCTGGGCGGGGCGCACGGTGCCGCTGTTCCGCGGGCCGCTTTCCACCGGCCGCCCGCCGGCGGCCCATTCCGTGAAACCGCCGGCATAGACGAACAGCCGGTCGAGCGGCACCCCGGCTTGGTGAAGCGTGAGGGCGGCGAACTCACTGTCCTCGCACTCGCCGCCCGCGCAATAGACCACAATCTTCTGCGCCGTCTGGCACGCCGGGAGGACGGCCGGCAGGTAATTCTCCGGATGGTAATGGTCGAATTGATACGCGCCGGGAATATGCCCGGCCTGGTAGTGCGCGTCGTCGCGGGCGTCCACAAAGAGAATCAGTTCCTGGGCGAACTGGGGGGCGTGGTAGAACTCCTCGACACGCGGCAACTCGATCGGTTGCAGGCCATGCGCCTCGAGTCGGGCCAGGACGGCGTTGGTCGCGCCGATGACACGGTTCGTGGCCCGGCTGCCGCCGGCGGCGGGCGTTGAGGGCGATTCCGTCTCCCCGGTCGCCTGGGGGAAATAATCGCGGCTGAGCCTCAGTCCCCGGGGCGAGAGTTGATTGGCGATCAGCGCCAGCACTCCCCCGGCAATCAGCACGGCGCCGGCTTCCAGCAGGAGGGGGCCGATCTTCGCCGCGCCCGCGCGGCGGGCAGGCTGGCCCGTGCCGTCGCTCATTCCCGGGGCAACGCGCCCGGCGGCACTGGCGGCGCGGCGAGCGACGAACGTGGCGGGAAGGCCGGCGCGGCGATGGAAGTCGGCGGCGGCGGCACGATGGCCGGGCGCTGCGCGTGGAAGCCGGACGGGGCCGGAGAGCCGGGAAACTGAAC
>JAJXZI010000159.1 GCA_021780115.1 bacterium
AAACGCTGTGGCCAGTTTTGGACCGAGCCCGGTCGCCGCCGTCTCATGGCGCTCGAAGTCGCCCGCCGCAACCATGACTGGTCCCAAGTCTGGCAGCTAAATTAAGAACAGTGTCAAGATGCACCCGGGCGCGATGGCTGCCTTACTCCGCACTGGACAAATTCCTTTGGTGAGCCTAAAAGGTTGTTACGCGGGTTTAAGCCCGATTCACCCATGAGAGTCCGGCCTTCGCTCCTCTTCGCCGCGGCGGTCCTTTGTGCCGTCACGCAGCCAGCGCGGCTCCCGGCGCAGGCGATCACCAACGAGGTCTGGCAATACACGCTTCTGCCCGACAGCCGGTTGGTGGACGATTGCCCCATCTGCGGACGGCCCACCATCCTGGTGCCGCTGCGGGGCACCTTCTCGCTGCGCCCGGTCCAAGCCAATCCCCTCTTCTCGACCTACGCCTGGGAGACCATCGCCTGGGCGGCCGACAACGGCGCGGGGGCGAGTTACCAGGTCCGCGGCCAGGGCACCTTCCAGGTCGGCGGCGAAGTGGCGGTGATGCAGGATTTGTTCCTCGCAGTGCAGATCGACACCGGCTGGACCAACCGCCTCTGCTACTTCACCAACGGGGTGCGCACCCTCACGCGCCTCTGGCCGATGATCCAGATCAGCGTGGACCAGACGAACGGCCTCCCCATCCAGCAGTTCCACCTGGACCTCTCCGCGGCGCCGTTCCGCGAAATCTGGTTTTCCACGCGGGCCGGGTTCCACGCGGGCGTCTGGCAACCGCCGACCAACTACGTCAGTCCGGGCGACTTGCTCGCGTCCGCCGGGCGTGTCGTGAAGACCAATCCGCAGTTGACCGCGCGGCTGGGCGTCATGCCGGTCGTGCCGGACCTCGGACTCAAGGACATCGATGTCCTGCCGGGCGGCGAGATCGCGTTCTCCATCGAGCAGGACATCTTCAGTGAAATCCTGGGCCCGCTGGACCACGGCGACTTGCTCACCGATCGCGGCCGCGTCCTGGCCACGAACGCGCAGTTGATCGCCGCGTTCTCCCCGGCACCGCCGGTGGCAGATGTGGGCCTCGCGGCGGTCCAAGTGTTGGACAGCGGCGAAATCAATTTCTCGGTCCAGACTAATTTCTTCTCGGAGACGCTTGGTCGGAACATTGCGTCCGGCGATTGGTTGTCCAGCCGCGGCGGGGTGGTCCGGAACAACGCGGACCTGCTGGCCCGGTTCTTTCCCGCAAATCCAAAGCAGGATTACGGTCTGGCCGCCGCCTACGTCTGGCCGAGCGGAGAGATTTGGTTCGCGACGGCGAACGGCTTCACCAGCACGAACGGAACAGCTTATCTCGCGGGCGACCTGCTCAGCGAGCAGGGCTACGTGGTCTATCACAACCTGGACTTGCTCGCCCCTTTCGCGCCGTTGGAAGACCTGTCCAACTTCGGCCTTGACGCGCTCTTTGTCGTCACCGATGTCACGCCCCCGCCGCCCGCGGACCACGCCACCGCGATCACGCCGGATCCGGCGACGGGCAATCTCACGCTCCAGTTCGCCGGCCTGGGCCGCGTTTGGCAACTCGAACGGGCGAGCACCCTGCCGGGACCGTGGACACCCGTCAGCCCGATCACAACCGATCTGCCGTTGCCGGACGCCGGCGCGCTGACGAATCTGCCGCACGCCTTCTACCGGCTGCGCGAATGGTGAGGCGGGACTTCCGCCCCCGCATCGGCAGCTATCCCATGTGAGCGGCCTGTGCCCACTTCCCCGCCGCGCCGCGTCTGCGGGATCAGCGCGGTGGTTTTGAGCTGGCCGCCGCCGCTCGTCCGCACCGTCGCAACCCCTCGTGAACTCGCGGGTGGACTCGCGCAAGCGCAGCGTTCTCGAGTTCATCTTTGACACCGTTTGCGCGACTGTGGCAAGCTGGCCGTCCACTATGCACCGGTTTTTCGGCCTCCGGGGCGGCGCGCGAATGGGTCCCGCCACCCCGGCGTCCGTGACAGGAACACTATGAGCGAATTGATGGGCAACTTGTTGGTCGCGCAATCCGGCGGACCGACCGCGGTGATTAACGCCAGTGTCGCGGGCGTCATCACCGAGGCGGGCCGGCACGAATGCGTTGAGGAAATCTACGGCGGCCTGAATGGGATCCTCGGTATTTTGAACGAGGAACTCATCGATCTCGGCGACGAGAAGCGCAGCGCGATCGAGGGGCTGCGCTACACCCCGGCCGCCGCGCTCGGCACCTGCCGTTACAAGATCGACTTCAAGAAGAAGCCCGAGAAGGCCGCCCGGGACATGGACCGGCTTTTCGAGGTTTTTCAGGCGCACAACGTCCGTTTCTTTTTCTACGCGGGTGGCAACGATTCGCAGGACACCTCGCACAAGATCCACGAGGAAGCCGTCCGGCGCGGCTACGAGTTGCGCGTCATTGGCGTGCCCAAGACCATCGACAACGACCTGCCGCACACGGACAGTTGCCCCGGCTATGGTTCCGTCATCAAGTACAACGCGACCACGGTCATGGAAGTCGGTATCGACGTGGCGAGCATGGCCACCGATGACGGCTCGTGCTGCATCATCGAGGTGATGGGCCGGTCCGCCGGCTGGATCGCCGCCGGGACGGTGCTGGCCAAACGCGGCCACCCGGCGAATCCGCCGCATCTCATCTTGCTGCCGGAAAATGTGTTCGACGAGACGAAGTTCCTGGCCAAGGTCAAGGAGACCGTGGACGCCTACAAATACTGCATCGTCGTCGTCGGCGAGGGCATCAAGAATGCCGCCGGCGAGGAAATCGGCGCGGACAAGGAACGCCTGGATGCCTTTGGCCATCCGGTGCTCGCGGGCGCGGCGGAGAAGCTCAAACAACTGGTGCAGGGCAAGCTCAACACCAAGACCCGCACCGTGCTGCTCGGTTACGCCCAGCGGGCCGCGGCGCATTGCGCCAGCCTGACGGACGCCACCAACGCCTTCGCGTGCGGCGAGGCCGCGGTGCGGGCCGCCGTGGACGGCCGGAGCGGATTCATGGTCAAGATCGTTCGGGAGACGCAGCCGGAGGGCGCGATCAAGTGGAGCACGGACCTCCAACCGCTGGCCGACATCGCCAACGTCGAGCACTTCGTCCCGCGCGATTGGATCAACGAGGACGGGTTCCTGCCGAACGACAAATTCGTCGAGTACGCGCGCCCGCTGATCGAAGGCGAAGTGAGGGCGCCGACGGAGGGCGGCCTGCCCAAATATGTCACGTTGGAGAAGAGCCGCGTCGAGAAGCGGCTTGCGCCGCGCGCCTGATCCAGTGTCAGGGCGGCCGTTGCGGCTGCCAACGTCACGCGGCATCCCGGCCGTCAGAGCGAACGGTCGGCGCGACGCCCCCCCCCTCCTCAATGGAGCGACAGCGACGCACCGCAGAAACCAGCCCGGAAGAAATTCGCGCTGGAATCTCTTCCTGCACCGGGGCTAGATTCCGGGCGAACTTCGTTGTGGTCATGCAAGCCAAAGCCATCCTTTGCCTCGCCGGCAGTCTTTGCCTCCCGCAGACCGTTCCCGCCGCCGCCGAGGCCCCAGTCCACCGCCAAGCCGACCAGTGGCGCGCGGAGCACCGTCTCATCGATCTGCACCAGCACATTGATTACACCCCGCAGCACCTGGCCCGCGCCGTGAAAATCATGGACGCCGTCGGCCTGGGCCTCGGCGTGAACTTGAGCGGCGACACTGTCACCCGCGCGCCCGATGGCGGACCGTCCGCCTTCGAGCGCAACAAGCAACTGGCGGACGCGCTTTTTCCGGGGCGTTTTCTCCACTACATGAATCTCGACTACAGCGGCTGGGACGAGCCGGATTTTTCCGAGCGCGCCGTGCGGCAGATCGAGGAAGGCCACCGCCTCGGCGCGGCTGGCTTCAAGGAATACAAACGCCTCGGCCTCTATCTGCGCGACAAGGCGGGCCGGCTCCTCCGCGTGGACGACCCCAAGCTCGATCCCGTGTGGGAGCGGTGCGGGGAGTTGCACATGCCGGTGTCCATCCACGTCGCCGACCCGCGGGCGTTCTGGCTGCCCTACAACGAACAGAACGAGCGCTGGAAGGAACTGAAAGACCATCCGGGGTGGTGGTTCGGCGACACCAACAAATTCCCGGCCTGGAAGGATCTGCTGGAGTCGCTCAACCGCGTCATCGCCCGGCACCCGAAGACCACCTTCGTTTGCGTTCACTTCGCCAACGACGCGGAGGAATTGGACTGGGTGGACGCCTCGCTGGCGCGTTATCCGAACATGATGGCCGACCTGGCTGCGCGCATCCCGGAAATTGGCCGGCACGATCCGGCGAAGGTCCGCCGCCTGATTGAGAAGTACCAGGACCGCATCCTCTTCGCCACCGACTTCCAGGTGTATGACCGGTTGATCCTCGGCTCCAGCGGCAACGAACCGCCGCCCACCGATGCCGACGCCGAAGTCTTCTACGCCAAGGAATGGCGCTGGCTCGAAACCAACGACCGCCACTGGCCGCACATGACTCCGATCCAGGGCGACTGGACCATCAGCGCCATCGGCCTGCCCGCGTCGGTGCTGCGCAAGGTGTACTTTGACAACGCCCGCAAACTCCTGGGCCGTTCCCTGCCCTTGCCGGTGGTCCGCGCCCGGCACATCAGCCAGGACTTCGTCCCCACCGGCGGGCTGGAGAATCCCTTGTGGCAAACCGCCACCCCGGTCCGTATCGAATGCCAGACGGCGGATTACGCGGCGCGGCCGGAACTGGCGACGACGGTGCGCTTGCTCTGGTCGGCGGATTATCTCTACCTGGCCTACGAATGTCCGTTCACGAAACTGACGACGTTCGAGCCGCCCCGGCGCGACGGCAAACGCTACGACATGAACCAGCCCGGTGTCAGCCTGTGGGATCGCGACGTGGTGGAGGCGTTCATCCGCAGCGACCCGAACCATCCCAATCACTACGATGAATTCCAAGTGGCCCCGACGAACGAGCGGCTCGACCTGACGCTCCGGCTGCCAGAACGCGACTTCGCCTGGAACAGCGGCTTCCAAACGGCGGTCACCGTGGACCGCAAAGCGAAGGTGTGGACCTGCGTGTGGCGCATTCCCCTGGCGTCACTATGCGAAACCAGGCCCACGGCCGGCGCCCAGTGGCGGATCAATCTCTTCCGTGGCGATCGGTCCCACCACGCGCTCCTAGCCTGGAGTCCGACGATGAACGGCAACTTCCACACGCCGGAGAAGTTCGGCGTGCTGGAGTTTGTGGAGTAGCCGGCCTCCGGTTCGGCTTTCCCTCGGGCGGACCGCTGGCTGCGACGTCCCTCCTGCCCCGGCCGCTTCGCCGCGGCAGAAAACGCCGCGTCCCAGGACGGCCGGTCAAGAATGGCGCCGCTCACCGGAACGGTTTGGATTTTTGTCTTCCCATTTAACCGCAGCTTCCTACTTTCAAGCGCGTGATCGTCACCGTCGAATCGTTCAAGCAGGAAATCGCCAGCGCCCTCAAGGCCTACGAGCGGTACATCGTGTGTCTGGACAAGACACCGGAGCAGTTCCTGGAATCGATGGGTTCGCTGGTGGCCAAGGCGCTTCACGAGTTCGAGCACCGCGGGCCGCATCAACGCCACGGCATCGCGCTGGATCGCTGGGTCACGGTCATCATCAGCCAGACCGAAGGGCCGCGACCATTGTGCGGCATTTATTTCAACCTGCACTCGCCCTACCTAAAAAAAACCGCGGGCCGGCCCGCCCCTTCCGCCGCTGACCGCCTGGGGGAGACTCGTCCTAAATCAGAGGACTGATCCGTCGGTTTGCCGAGTTGCCACCGGGGCTTTCTCCCCGTGCCGGAAACGGCCTGCATTCGTGGCTGCCTCGCCGCCCCGGCTGCCGCACCTTCTCACGCCAACGGCCCAGGCATCGGGGGATTATTTGGGAGGCGGGGCGTTGGCGAACTGTCAGCGGTCGCGTACGGCATCGCCGGGTGCGCAATCGCCGTCCAGGAGATCAGCCGCGACGTTTTGCCCCACCGGTCGGCCACTCACCTTGACTTCGCCGACTTTGAGCGGTCCCCGGAAAACGAAGAGACGCTGGTCCGGCGCGGGCATGACGCCGACGGGGAAACTCAGGATCGCAAACCGCCCGACCGGATTGACCCGAACGACGCGGCCCACCACGGTGTGCTCCGGGACGACCAAGACCTTCGGGGCCGGCTTGGGCGGGCGGGCGGCGCCGGCGGGTTGGGAGGCGCAGCCGGCCAGACACAGGCCACTCACCACCAGGCAGAGACCACAGAAAACGCGCATCGTCGCAATTAACCGGTAGCAGGCCGCCAGGTCAATTCACATCTCCGTGCGTGTCGGAACTCCATGAGAAAGTCCCCATAGAAACTCGACCGAAATGTCCCCTTTGTGGGCGGGTTGCGGAAGCCACCCGATCATCCCGTGGAGAGACTGACAATGAGCCGGAACGAACGGAATCGGATGGCGATCATGTTGGGGATCAAAGGCCGGGAGCTGACGCTGGTGCAAGCGTCGGAGCTGCTGGGCTTGTGCTAGCGCCAAACCAAGCGGGTGTGGCGGCGCTATCAAGCCGAGGGCGACGCGGGTTGGGGCATCGGTTGCGGGGCAAACCCAGTGCGCGGCGCAAGCCCTCGGCGCTGCGGGCGCAAGTGCTGGCGCTTTACGCGGAGGAACGCTCCGCGGACTTTGGTCCGACGCTGACGGCGGAAGAGTTGGCGCAGGAAGGTCTGGAGGTGGATCACGAGACGTTGCGGCGCTGGGGGCTGGCAACGGGTCAGTGGACGGTGCGGCGGCAGCGGCAGACGCATCGGCAAGGGCGGGAGCGCAAGCCATGTTTGGGGACGAGGGTGCAACTGGACGGCTCGCACCATGACTGGACGCAGGGGCGGCGAGGACCCTGTGTACTGATGGTAACGGTGGACGACGCGACCCACCGGGTGCGGGTGCGATTCAGCGAGGAGGAGACCGCGCGAGCCAGCCACGACGTGGCAGAGGGCTGGGCGCGCCGACATCGGCTGCCCGGCAGCCTGCGTATGGAGATCGAGACAGTATCTACCGCTGCGAAGGTTGGGGAAGCGTGGCCGAACAACTGGCCGGCCAAGCGCCCCAGACGCAGTTGGGGCGAACGATGGAACAGTTGGGCGGGAACTGCTCCTGGCGCCCAGTCCCCAGGCCAAAGGGCGGGGGGAGCGGATGAACGAGGTGTTGCAAGACCGGTGGGTCAAGGCCCTGCGCTTGGCGGGGGATCAAGGATCTGGCCAGCGCGAACCGGTTCCTGGAGGAAAAATTCCCGCCTGGGTTCAACCGGCGGCTGGCGCGGGCAGCGGTGTGGAAACGTGTTGGTTTTGTTTTGTGCTCGCCCTTGCCGGATTGTCTTTGTTCTGCGAACCAACGGATTTGGCGTTCGCTGCTTGCCCGGTTCGTTTCGGCGCGGCTACTCCCCCAAATGCCGGCGCAGCAGCGCGGCCAGCTTCGCCGGCGAGAGGACGGTCACGGTCTTGCCCTTGACGGTGATGAGCTTCTGTTCGCGGAACTTGGCGAGGGTGCGCGAGAAGGTTTCGCTGACCGTGCCCAGCTCCGCGGCGAGCACGCGTTTGGTCATAGACAACTCGATGGCGTACGGCTGCTGGGCCTCCGGGTTGGGGCAGCGCTTCACC
This sequence comes from bacterium, assembly GCA_021780115.1. Classification (GTDB taxonomy): domain Bacteria; phylum Verrucomicrobiota; class Verrucomicrobiia; order Limisphaerales; family JAJXZI01; genus JAJXZI01. The sequence continues at coordinate 7,651 of JAJXZI010000159.1, forward strand.
AGCCAGTTCGCCAGGCGCGTCTCGACATCCTTCATGGTCAGGTCTTCGACCAACCCGATCAAGACACGCAAATGCTGGCTCATGGAACCCAACATGCGCAGGGCCAACTCCGGCTGGCGTTTGAGCAGTTCGATGAACTCGACCCGCTGGACCAGTACGACCTGCGAAGACTCCAGCGCCCGGGCGTCCGCCGGATAGCCGCCTTCCGTCGCCAACGCGGCTTCGGCGAACGATTCGCCGGCACGGAAGACGTGGATGACCTGCTCCTTGCCGGAGGCGCTGACACGGTGAACGTTGATGGCGCCTTTCTGCACGACATAGAAGCCGCGGGGCGGCTCGCCTTCGCGGAAGAGATAATCGTCCTTTTCCAACCCCCGGAACACCGCAAGCTCGGCGATGTGGCGCAGGTCGGCCAGCGGCAGACCGGCGAAGAGCTGGCAGGAGCGCAGCGTGTTGATGATGGCGGTTTGCCGGAATTCGTTGAGTGTGCTGAGGGACATGGTTGGTCAGGTATCGTCGCGCCAAAAATAGACGATCCAACCGCCCACGCCAGCCCGCTCGACCCGGGACTGGAAGCCGTCGTTGCCCAGCCCCTCGATCAGCGGGGCGGGCAGGAACGGGCAGACGACGGCCAAGCCCTGTCTGTCCCGCCGCCAGGAGCGGACGAACGTCAAATCTTCGGAACTGGATCGGGGCGTGCATGGTTGATCGCATCGTCGGGTTCCCACCGCTTTCGCCGCGAGTTGTGGGGTACGTCTTGATACAAGTCAAGCCGGTCCGGCCCCCCCGGCCGCGGGGCGCCCGCTGGGAAACCGCGGGCGCGTCCCGGAATCCGCGAATTCGACTGCGGCCGGCCCGTCTTCGCCTGCGCGAATGGCAGGAAGAAGGCCAAATTATGCGAAGCTTTTAACAAGCGTGGTGGAGCACCCCCCGGCGGGCCGTCCTACTCTGGCTCCCATGGAACCATCGATTGCCGTGACGGAAGCGCAGAGTGCGGACCTCCCCGCCGCCGGGGCGGGCCAGCGCGCCCCGGCCCCAGCCGTCAAGCGCGCCACCGACCCGCTGTTCGGAGCGCCGCGGAACTTCCTGGACAACCGCTTTGTGTACGCCGTCATCTCGCAGCGCGCCCGCGGCCTGTCCATCGGGGTGAACATGACCCCGGACAAGTTCTGCAACTTCGGCTGCCTGTATTGCGAGGTGAGCCGCGACGACGCCGGGCCGGACCGCAAGGTGAACGTGCGCGTGCTGTCGGCCGAGTTGCAGAACCTGCTGACGCTGGCGTTCCAGGGGCGGATGCGCGAGTTGGCGCCGTTCCGCAACACGCCGCGCGAACTACTGGAGTTGAAGGAGGTCGCTCTCAGCGGCAACGGCGAGCCGACGCTCTGTCCGAATTTCGCCGAGATTGTACATGAGGTGGTCCACCTCCGTTCGGTGGGCAAGTACCCGTTTTTCAAGATCGTTCTGATTACCAACGCCAGCGGCCTGGATGCCCCCGAGGTGCGCGAGGGCTTGCGGGCCTTCAGCGCGCAGGATGAGGTGTGGGCTAAACTCGACGCCGGCACGCAGGTGTACATGGATTTGGTCAACCGCACGAACGTGCCGCTCAAGCGCGTGCTGGGCAACATCCTGCTCCTCGCCCGCGAGCGCCCCGTCGTCATTCAAAGCCTCTTTCCCCTGCTCAACGGCGAGGAGCCGCCCGCGACGGAGATCGAGGAATACGTGCAGCGCCTGGCCGAGCTGAAAGGCGCCGGCGCCCAGATCGCGCTGGTGCAGGTCTATTCCGCCCACCGGCCGCCGGAACGGACGACGTGCGGCCACTTGCCGCTCAAGGGCCTTTCGCGCATCGCCCAACGGGTGCGGGAGGTCACCGGCTTGAGGGCGGAAGTGTTCTGATGGCCTCGCCGGCTTGGGCGGCGGTCATCCTACATGGCGGCATACCTGCCGGAATCGCCCCACGCTTTCCGGGTCCGGGGAGGGTGAACGGGGTCTCAGCAGGGCAGACTGGCGCCGGGATTGAAACCCCGGCACGGAGGCCGCGGCGGCCCCACCCCAGCAGGTTGGACTCCAAGTTTCGCTCCGATGCCGCTTGCCGCGCCTCCCGTTGCGGGTTATAAACGCTCCGAAGCAAGTTTGCATGGCTCCAACACGACAATCGATCAACACCAGCAACGTCCTCTGTGTCGTCATGGGTGGGGGCCAGGGCAAACGCCTGTTCCCGCTGACGCGCGACCGCGCCAAGCCCGCCGTGCCCCTGGGGGGCAAGTACCGCCTCGTGGATGTCCCCATCTCCAACTGCATCAACTCCGGGTTCCGGCGGACCTACATCCTGACCCAGTTCAACTCGGCTTCGCTGCACCGGCACCTGTCGTTGTCCTACAAGTTCGACCATTTCAGCAGCGGGTTTGTCGAGATCCTGGCCGCCGAGCAGACCTACTCGGATTCCTCCTGGTACCAGGGCACTGCCGACGCCGTCCGCAAGAATCTCGGGCACTTTCTCAATCACGACTTTGACTACCTGCTCATTCTCAGCGGCGACCAGCTTTACCGGATGGACTTCCGCACCCTGGTGGACCAGCACGCGCAGACGGCGGCGGACATCACCATCGCCACCATTCCGGTGTCCCGCCAGCAGGCCTCCGCGCTGGGCATCCTTCAGATTGACGCCGACCGCCGCATCCAACGGTTTGTGGAGAAACCCAGCGACCCGGCCGTGCAGGATTCGCTGAAGCTCCAGAAGGAATGGTATCCGCGGCTGGGCATTGACGACGGGCGGGAGTTGCTGCTGGCCTCGATGGGCATTTACGTCTTCAACCGGGCGGTGCTCAAGCCGCTTCTGGACAACACCCACACGGATTTCGGCAAGCACATCATCCCCGACGCGATTCAGTCGCGCCGCGTCTTCTCCTATGTTTTCCAGGGCTACTGGGAGGACATCGGCACGATCCGCTCCTTCTTTGAGGCCAACCTCGACTTGGTTTCGGAGTTGCCTCGCTTCAACTTTTTCGACATGACGGCGCCGATCTTCTCCCGCCCGCGCTACCTGCCCGGCTCGAAGATCAACGGGGCGCACATTGACCACGCGCTGGTCGCGGACGGCTGCATCATCAACTACGCCACCATCAGCCACAGCGTCATCGGCCTGCGCAGCCTGGTCGGCGCCGGCAGCCAGCTTCACCGCGTCGTCTCGATGGGTTGCGATTATTACGAAACCCAGGAATCCATCGCCGAACACGAAAGCCAGGGCGTGCCCCGCATCGGCATCGGGCGGAACACGCGCATCGAAAACGCTATCATCGACAAGAACGCACGCATTGGCGACCACGTCGTCATCACGCCCGCGGGCAAACCTGACAACGTGGACCACAAAGACTATTTCATCCGTGACAGCATCGTCGTGGTGCCGAGGGGCAGCATCATTCCCCACGGAACGGTCATCTAGCCCGGGAATTCCCCACGCCGGCGGCCGTGGCATCCGCCTGTGACCGGCGCCGTGACTGGTTGGAGGTCGGCGAAGCAACCACCGAATCCGTCTGTCCGCGTGGACCGGCATCGCAGTCGTTCTCGAGGTCGCGCTCAGGCCGCTCTCACCTGACCGGGAATTTGGACTTGGCCGGTGTCGGCGGAGCGGAGCGCGGCGAAACAGATTTCCAGCGTGCGCAAGTTGTCAGCGGCGCCGTTCAGCGGCTCGCGGTTTTCCTCGATGGCGCAGAGCAACTCGCCCATCGCCCCGCGAAAGCCGTCGTTGAACCATTGCCCGGTGAGCTTTGGCCGGCTCACGCCGTTGGCGGTGAAGAGTTCCAAGGCGTCGCTCGTCAGGAGCTTGCCGCGCGTGCGGATCGCGCCGGCCGATCCGGTGACTTGGAGGGATTCCTCCGGCCCGAAGCGCGAATGGCCGTCGAAGATCAGCGACGCCACACCTTCCTCGAAGGCCACCGCGGCGGCGGCGAGCAAGGCGGGCCGCATTTGCTGGCCGGGCGCCCGAGCCGCGGTGGCATGGACCTGCAACGCGCGCCGTCCGCTGAAAAACAGGGCGGCCATGTCAAACCAATGGATGCCGAAGTCGAGGAGAATCAAGTGCCGCATCTCTTCAAACGGCGTGCCCTGGCACCAAGTGTGGTCCCAGTTCAGGCGGAGCGCGACGGTCTGGACCTGGCCGAGCAGGCCCGCCTGGATGGCTTGGTGGACATAGCTCACGTACGGCGCCCAACGGCCGTTCTGGTTCACCGCGAGCTTCCGGCCTTGGCGCCGGGCCAATTCCACCAACTCGAGGCCGATGTCCAGGTGCGTGACGAACGGTTTCTGGCTCAGCACGTGTTTGCCCGCCTTGAGGCTTTCGGCAATGACGCCCGCGCGCTCCGCGGGATGCAGGGCGATATCCACGACGTCGATCGCCTGTTCCTCCAGAAGCGCGTGGTAGTCCGTGAGGACCTTGGCCCGCGGATAAAACTCGTCGCGGCGTTGCGCGGCGCGCTCCCCCTGCTGGTCGCAAAGCGCGGTGACCTCCCATCCGGCGTCCCGGTACGCGGCCAAGTGGTGCGCGGAGATGCCGCCGCAACCGATCAGCCCGAGGCGTGGCCGGTAACGCTGCGGCATCGGCGGGCGATACGGCAGGTCCGGGGCGGGGATTTCCGGCAGGTCCTCCGCGGCAGCGAGCGCGTAGTTGCGGTCCTTCTCGTCGCTCATGGAAAGGGCAGTTCGGGGATTAGTCGAGCAACGGCAGCGTCCGCTTCTCGCGGGCGCTCCGGCAGGCGGTATCGACGATCTGTTGGCCGATGCGCGACACGGCCGGACTCAGCGGTCCCTCGATGGCCCGCCCACGCTCCAGGCAGTGGATGAAATACTCCACCGGATTGGCGAAAGGCGATTCGAGAGGCGGCGCCGGCACCTCGTAGCCTTCGGGCCGCTGACGCGTTTGGACGCGGACCGTTTCCGCGTAATCGTAACTGCCGAGGGTGCCGTCCGTGCCGACGATGACGAAGCCGCACGGGGGCTGCGGCGGGTGCGTCCACGGATCGGTGAAGGTGCCCCAGCGGGTCTCGAACCGGGAAAGACCTTTGGCATAGCGCGCCAAGGTGATGCTGTGTTCGTCCACTTCCAAGTCCGGCGGCTCGTCCACCAGGCAGGCGACCTCGATCGGCTGGGCGCCGCCGTGGTACCAGGTGCCCAGCGTAACGCCGTAACCGAGGTAGTCGAGCAAGGAGCCGCCGCCTTTGGCCTTCCGGTAGAACCAACTCGCCGCCTTCTCGGCAAGCGTCGGTTCCTTCGCCACCTTGCCCGCGCCGTGGAACAGCGGCCCGCGGTTGCCGTCGTAAAAGTGGACTTCGCGCACCTCGCCGATCAGGCCGTCGTCGATGAACTGTTTCGCTTTGGCATGCGAGCGGACCCAGCGCAGCGGCCAGTTGATGGCCAGCGGCTGGCCGGCCTTCGTCATGGCCGCGATCATCCGATCCGCCTCGGCCAGCGAGGCGGCAAAAGGCTTTTCGATCAACACGGGCAAGGCGTATTCCGCCACGCGCTCCGTCCAGAGCGCGTGCTCGGCGGTGGCGGGACAGAGGATGACGAAGTCCGGCCGGGCCTGCTCCAGGCACGCGCGGTAGTCCGTGAAGACGCGCTCTGGCGGAATGGCCAACTGGCGGATGGCGTCCTCCATGCGGCGTGGGTCCGCGTCGCAAACCGCCGCGATCTCCGCCGCGGGATGCTCGTGGACCATGCGTAGCAGGTCGCCGACGTGGAAGTGGTCGAAGTTGATGCCGGCAACTCTCCAGCGTTGGCTCATGGCGTCAGAGGGTGAGGCCCTCGCCGTTGCGCAGCACGCGGCAGGGTTGCCCCAGCCGGCGGCACGTCTCGACGAAAAGCTCCGGCGCGGCGGTGTTGAACTCGAACAGGTCGTAGTGGCACGGGATCACGAGGCCCGCGCCGATGTCTTTCGCGAGTTGCGCCGCCTCCGCGCCGTTCAGGTTCCCGGCGACGCGGCGTTCGGGAGCGCGGCCGTTGATCGGCAGCAAGGCCACGTCGATGCGGTGGGGACGGAGCAACTCCGCCAGGCCGTCGTAGCGGACGGTGTCGCCCGAATGGTAGAGTGTCCACGGTCCGACCTTCACGACGTAGCCCAGGAAGAGATGACGGCCGGACGCGTCGAGTTCCACCGACTCGTGCGCGGCGGGGACGGCGTGCAGCGACAAGGATGAGGGATGAAGGACGAAGGATGAGGAAGGGCCTCCGGCGTCCAAGCCGATGATGTGTTCGCCGGGCAAGCCCGAACGTTCGCACGCCGTCGCCCGGATCGCTTCGGGGCAGACTAGGACCAGACGCGGATTTGCCCGCGCCAAGGGTTGGAGCGTCTCCGGGTCGAGATGGTCCGTGTGGCCGTGGCTGGCGGTGACGAGGTCAACGAAGTCGAGTCGCTCCGGCTCGACCACCCGCTCGGTCATCCGCACGTGCGGTTTGTCCGTGCCGGCGTATTTCTTGGTCAACGAGTCGGAGAGATACGGGTCGAGGAGAAGTGCGCGCCCGGCCTGGACCACGAGGAATCCGCTTTGGCCCAGCCACCAGAGGCGGAAGTCGCCCGCGGCGAGCGTGCGGTGGACCTCGGCGAGAAGGGCCTCGTCTTTCTGGAAGGCAGTCTTCATGGGCCGTCGCCAGGCGCCGGTCCGACCAGTCCGAGTTCGCGTCGGACGAGCTTCACGCCGTCCACCAAGTTCTGGAGCTTCTGCCGCGCGGCCCAGCGAGCGGTCTGGCTGAAACCGCAGTCCGGTGCGAACGCGAGCCGCTCCGCCGGGGCGAACTGGAGGCACCGCCGCACGCGCTCGGCCACGTCCGCCGGCGTCTCGAGGTAATAGCTTTTCACGTCCACGATGCCCACGGCGACGTCGAAGCGTTGCGCCATCGGGCCGATCAGATCGAGTTCGGCAAACTCGCGGCTGGCCATCTCGACGTGCATCTCGTCGCACCGGAAGTCGAGAAAGGCGGGAAACATCGGGGCCAGCCGTCGCGGGCCGACGGCGCGGCCTTTGTAATTGCCGAAACACAGGTGCGTGCAAACGCACGCCTTGCCGGCCACCGTCGCGACGGTGCGATTGAAAAGGTCCACGAACCGGCGCGGATCTTCGCGGTGGGCGTAACAGCTCATGCTCGGCTCATCGACGCTGATCTCGCGGCAGCCGGCGGCGACCAGGTCCTCCAATTCCTTCCGCACGACGGGCAGCAGCGCCTCGGCGAGCGCCCAACGGTCAGAATAGCCCAGGGCGGCGTTCGGCAGCAGGCGGCCGCTGAGGGTGTAGGGACCGGGGACGGAGGCCTTCAGCGACGGAAGGGATGAAGCATGAGGTGTGAGGTGTGAGACGACGCGCTGCAGGCGCTGGAATTCCTCGACCACCCCCAGGCCGCGTGGGGCGCGGAGTTCGGACACGACCCTGTGGCGGCCACGCTGGTCGTGCGCGGGCGGGCCGAAGCGGCGCGGCGGGGCGCTCTCCAGTTCGATGCCTTCGAGATAGCCGTAAAACGACAGGTTGAAGTCGAGCCGCGTTTGCTCGCCGTCGGTGATGACGTCCAGCCCGGCGGCGAGTTGATCGTGAACCGCCGCGAGGACGGCGTCCTCCTGGAGCTCCGCGCGGTCGGCCTCGCCGAACTGGTCCAGGTGCTGGCAGGCGAACTCCAGCCAGCCGGGAAAGGGGTAACTGCCAATGACGGTGGTGCGCATAAAAAGGATGAAGGAGGAGGGATGAATTATGAAGAACGGCCCTTCGCCCGCTTGACGATGGCCGTGAAAATCGCGGTCAACTCGTCGGCCTCCTGGAGCAAGGCGGAGAGCTTCTTGGGGGGATGGTTTCGCTCTCGGCCAGCAGCTCCAGCCAGTACGCCGTCCCTTCCAACTCCTTCAAGCAGTCGCCTGTTTTGGAGATGAATTCCGCTTTGGACCGCGCCCGGTAAGTTTCGCGGTAGTTCGCGCCCACCGAGGTTCCGGAGCGCAACGTTTGCCGGCCGAGGATTCTGGCCATGTCGCTCTTCGGCAACGCGACGAACATCCGGATGATCCGGAGCGCATAGCTCTTGGTCCGGAGCCTGAGATCGGCCGGCGGAGTTACATCATTCATAATTCCTCCTTCCTCCTTCCTCTTTTCCCAGTCCTTCATACAGCTTCGCCAGCCGCCGCGCGAGCTCGTCGTAAGCCGACTCGAAGAGCTCGGCCGCCCGCGCCGCGCCCACGACCGCGGCGGCGCTGAGCACCGTCGGCGGCCGGCCGGCGCGCGTCAACCGGGCCGCCACCTCCGCCTTGATCGCGTTGATGAGCAGGCAACCGCCGATGGTCGAGCCCGGCGCCACGGGCGTTTCCAGGCCGTCCACCTGGACCATCGCGTCGCCGACGGGCGCGCCGGTGTCGAGCACCAGGTCCGCAAAATCAGGTAACTTCTTGCCGGCCGGATGCCGCGACGCACTCGCCTCCGAATGCCGGCGGCTGAGGATGGCGACGACGCGGAGGCCGTGGCGGCGGAAGTGCTCCGCCATTTCAATCGGCACCGTGTTGCAGCCGCTCGAAGAAATCACCAGGGCCGAATCCTGGGGCGAGAGACTGAAGTTGCGCAGGATGCGCTCCGCCAAGCCGGAGACGTTTTCGAGGAACATCGCCTGCCGCTGGCCGTTGGCGCCGACGACCAAGTTGTGGAAGCTGAGTGAGAGTTCCACAATCGGGTTGAAGCCGGGGAACGAACCGTAGCGCGGCCACATCTCCTCGACCATGATCCGGCTGTGGCCCGAGCCAAACACATGCACCATGCGGTCGGCGAGGATGGTCTCGGCAAACCAGTCGGCGGCCTGCTCGATCGCCGCCTGCTGCGCCGCGACGCGCTCAAGCAGTTCGCGGGCCTGTTCCAAGTACGTCTTCGCCGGGCTCATTCGGACAGCAGCATGTCAGCCATAAATGGCGACACCATGCACCCATCCACAGCAAGGCGCAACCGAAGGCGCCAACTCGTACGTGTCCGTCGCGGCCGAGATGAGCGACTGTCGTAAGGCCATCGGACACCAAAGGGGTCCGGCGGCGCTCGAGATTCCGTCAGGCACACGGCGGGGCGGAACGTGGCCGCGGTTTGCCGAACCGCGCTCCGCTTTGGCGGACACACGGGCCGGAGCGTGGTTTTACGACTTGTGAAACTCTCGCTCGCCTGCAACTCCACGGCGACCGCTCGCCCAGAGGTGGCCTTTGCCCGCCCAGTATTCTTGCGAGCAACGGCCTCAGTTTTCCATTGCCGGCCGCCCGGTTAGGGCCACGCTCGCGTCCCGGATGGAAGCTGGCCGTCGTGGTTCGCCGGAAAGCCCGGGATCAACCGCTGGCGGTTGAATACCTGCTAGCCACAGAAGATCGCTCGCCCTGGTCGAACGCTGGCGGTCATTGCGATTCTTGCCATTCCGCCGGCGCAAGTTCAGGGCGATCGACTTGTCGTTAGTGCGCAA
>JAJXZI010000073.1 GCA_021780115.1 bacterium
CATCTACAATCGGCCGCTGTCGCCGGCGGAAATTCAAGCCCTCTACCAAGCCGTCCGTGGCCGCAAGGTCCGCGCGCCCGCCGCATGGTCGTCCCCGCCCGCCGGCTGTGTCGCCCGGTGGCGGGCGGACGGCAACGGCCGGGATTCGGTGGGCGGAAACGACGCTCTTTTGCTGGGCGGGATCACTTTCGCACCGGGCCAAGTCGGGCAGGCCTTCCGTTTCGACGGAGTGGGCGGCGCTGTCCAAGTCCCGGCCGCGCCCGCTTTGGATGTCGGTAAGGGGAATGGCCTGACGATCGCGGCTTGGATCAAACCGATGGATGTTTCGGTTCAACGGCCCCTCGTGGAATGGAATGACGCCCACGGGTTCATGGGGACGCAATTTTGGATCGCGGTCGCGGCCCTCGAGGGAGGGCCGGGTTCGTTGTGGGGTAATCTCGTGGACACAGACGGAGAATATCACCCGATTTCCACCCCGACCGGCCCCGTTCTCCCCAATGTATTCCAGCAGGTGGCGCTGACCTACGACAAGCCGAGCGGCTTGGCAGTGCTGTATCTCAATGGCAGCGAGGTTGCCCAGGCGAACTTGGGATCCTTTACGCCGTACACGAGTTCGGATCTGTACTTTGGATTGCGTCCCTCGGGCGTCTCGGCGGGAAACCGGTATGAGGGACTCTTGGACGAAGTGGGGATCTACAACCGTGCGCTGTCGCCGGCGGAAATTCAAACTCTCTACCAGGACACCAGCGGCGGAAGGCGCGAACCCGAACAGCGGCTCAGCGAACCCTTGGGCAAAGCCGGCTTCCGACCTTCGCCGCCGCCGCCAGCCAAGTGATCGCGACCGGTTTCCCCGGAAGCTCTTCCGTCGGTCGCCGCTCGGGGCGCCGGGTTCCGCAGGCACAACCGATTCCAGCGCCGCGGGGGCGCAGGCCAGGGACGAACACCGGGGACAAACCCTGGCCGGGAAAAGCGGGCTCTTTGCCGGGCATCCCGCGCTTACTGGACGACCACCACACGGTAGAAACTCTGCGCGGTGGCGGCGGCGTCCACATCGAAGGAAAGCGGCGCGCCGGTCCCCGGTTGGTCGCTGCCCAGAATGGTCCACGCGGGATCGCGCAGGTCGTTCTTGAATTCGACGCGGTAGAGGTGGCCGGGGACCGTCGGCCAGCCCAGCGACAAGGCGCCGCCGGCGTTGCCCAACACGCCCAGGCTCGGTGGGAAGAGCACCGTGACGTTGAAGGTCTGGCGGGCGCTCAGCGCGGGCACGCCGTTGTCGCTGACCCGCACGGCGACCGTATTGGTGGTCAGCGCCTGCGCGGCCGTGGGCGTCCAGGTGAACAGGCCGGTGGCGGGGTTGATCGTGGCGCCCGCCGGAGCGCCGGGGTCGAGGCTGAAGGTGAGCGTTTCCGGCGGCGCTTCGGCGTCGGTGGCGTGGACGGTGAGGCTCAACGTCTCATTTTGATAAACGGTCTGGTCGGCGATGGACGCCAGGACCGGTGGCGTGTTCGTGGGGCAAGCGTTGGGCTGGCGCGGCGTCGGCACGGGCAGGAAGACCAGGGTGGGTCCACCGTCGGGGCACCGGCCCATCGCCACGTTGCTCGTCTGCGGGGGGTAAGAAACGAAGTCAATCTGCGCGCCGTCGGCCGCGAAAAGGCCGATGCTGGCGCCGGCTTTGGGCAGGTGAAAGTTGACGTGCAGGTCGGGCCAGTTGGTCGTGTTCTGATTCGGCTCTTTGTCCGCCCAAACCAGCAGGTGGCCGTGCGGCGGAATGGAGTAGCCGGAGGGAATTGGGAACGCGAACCGGTTCGTCGGCGTGTCGGTGAGGTAGCAGCCGGCGAGGTTGGCGGCGTTGGTGCCGGCGTTGTACAGCTCGAACCAGTCCTGGTAGTTGCCATCGGCCGGGTCGGCGATGCCGCTGGCGCTGGTGTTGCTGGCCATCCATTCGTTGATGAACACGGACAGCGGGGCGGAGGCGCCGCTGTTGGTGGCGCCCGGAGTGGCGTAGAAAAGCTCCTGCCGCGCGAACGGCTGGCCGTCGGGGAACGCGCCGTAGGAACCGTCGGGACGCACGCCGGCGTAATTCAAGTAATCCACGATTTGCAGCGCGTTGCCGACGACGCGCGCCAAGGCCACCGATCCGGTGCCGCCGCTGAGGCGGAAGTTCGCGTGCAGCGCCGCGCCGGCGGACTGCTCCGGCTGGCCGTCGGCCCACACGACGAGGAACTGGCCGGCTTGGATGACGGCGTTGGTCGGGAAGAACCATTGGCCGAGGGCCGCGTAGTTCGTCGCCAGACCATAGCCCGCCAGACTGAGGGCGTTTGTGCCGGCGTTGTAGAGTTCGATCCACGGCTCGCGCTCGCCGAAGTTGTCCGCGGGGCCGGTCAGGTTTTCTGGCTGCACTTCGTTGAGCCAGAGCGGCGGGAACGGCGGGAGCGCGACGGCGACGCCGTTGGGGCCGCCTGGGGTGGGCGGAGCGGCCGCCCAGTTGGCCACGCGGCTGCGATCCTGGGTGGGATCCAGGAGTTGGAGCGAAACGCCGGTCCCGTTCGTCAGGGCCGGCCAGGGCGGCGCGGCTTCGTATCTCACTTCGTCCACGACGACGTTTTGGGGCGGCGTCGGACCCGGAACCAGCAGCGTCAGCGTTTGGCCGTCGGTTGGGAGGTTGCCGCCGAACTGGTCGAAGACGGGGATGGCCCGGCCGTAGGCGCTGGCGAAGGCCGCGCGGTCCTGGGTCAGCACCAGAAACTTGCCGGGCGGCAAAATCGCACCCGAAGGAAAGGTGTAGCCCAGGCCGTTGAACTGCCAGCCGCTCAGATCGAAGGTGAACACCGGGGACAGGTTGTAAAGCTCGACGAACTGCGCGCCAGACACGGCGGGGGCGTACTGGATTTCGTTGATCACCACGCTGCCGTGCGGATCAACGAGCGGGCCGGTGAAGTTGACGGAGACGGCAGCGGTCATGTTGCTCAGGGCGTTGCCGCGAAGGTCGCAGCCTTGGAGGGCGAGGAGATTGGTGGCCGCGCTGACGGGCACGAGCAGGGTCCAGTTCCGGACGGTCGTCCAAGTGAGCGGATAGGCGACGCCGTTGACCGCGATGCTCTTGACCGGGAGCGGCGCGCTGCCCGTGAGCGCGACCAGATTGTTGCTGGTGGTGAGAACGGCGGGACCGTTGACGGCGAAGGGCACGCCGGCCGCGCCCTGATTGGTCAGGGCCGTCAACAGTGAATTGCGCATGGTGGCGATCCAGGTCTTGAGCGCGGCGGGATTCTGCGGCGTCAGGCCGTTGGCGACGAAGGCGGCATACTTGGCGTCGAGCACGGGATTGACGTTGGTGTTGTTCATCGGGCCGTTGGCGATGTCCTGGAAGGCGCGCAGGAAGGCCCGCCGGTAAGGCGGATACGCCTGGAACGCGCTCATTTTGGGATCGCTGCCGTTGACGGTGAAAAGATTGCCGCCATCGGGTCCCCAGGATCCGCTGTTGCCGAAGACGATGTTCCAGTCCCAGATCAAGAGTTGGAATTTCCCCAGCGTGGGTTTGTAGGCGTACATGTTTTGCTCGTTTTCGCAGCCGACGGCGTCCCAGTTGCCGGTGGCGTGCTCGATGGCGAAGGTGCGCAGGTATTCCTCGGTGTCGGCCAGCGCCTCCCAGCCGGCGGTGTAGGGGGTGCCGGCGGGCGGGTTGGCCGCATCAATCAAGGCGAAGACATTGGTGTAATCGTTGGCGGAACCGGGCGTCTGCCGGACGAGATAATTCCAGCGGTAGCGGGCCAGTTTCTTGCGGCTGCCGGTGGTGAGGTAATTGTTGAGATAGCACCAGGAATTGTTGCTGAACTGCCGGCCGTTAACGTCGAATTCAAACCAGGGTTGGAGCTTGTAGAGCCAGCCGTTGTTGTCGGCGGGCCAGTGTTCTTTCAACACGTCGGCGCCGGGCACCTGGGCGTCTTCCATCACAGCGCCACGGCGGTGGCCATTGACGTACATGACGAAATAGCGGCGGTAGAGCCAGGGCAGGCCCAACTGGCGGGCCATCCAGAACGCCGTCTGCTCGCGCTGGAGGGTCTGGTCGTCCCCCGGCCCGTTGCCCGGCACGTGGAGTTTGTTGAAGGACTTGGTGCCCAGGAACAGGTCGTCCGCCGGCATGGCGCAGTGGTACTGGCAGAGGTTGCCCACCGGCGAGTTGTAGTCTTGGTGGTAGGGACTGCCGGCGTAGCGGGCGACCACGTCGTAAATGATCCGCCCGCCACCATCCACCCAGGTGCCGTCGTGGTTCTCGTTGCTCAACGGGGGCAAGCTGACCCACCGGTTGATCCAATTCTGCGTCAGCCAGAGGTGATAGTGCCCGAAGCTGCCCGTCGGAATGGTGTCGCCGAACGCCACCACGCACTCGCGGGGGACGCCGGCATTGTCCTGGAGGTCGCGCGGAAAAACCGTCGTGGCGCCCAGCGCGTCCTGCGCCTGGACGAGGAACGCCACGACCGTGCCCGCCGGCTGCGCCGGAATCGTCGCGCTGAACAGGCCGTCGCCCGCGACCGCGTCGCCGCCGGTCCCGTCGTCCACCATGACGACCGAGGTGTAGGTCGGGTTCCGGTTGACGCCCGTATCGACCCGGTAGCGCAGCGTCGGCTTGAAAGTGTTCACGTCATGGAAGCGCGCCGTCACCACCACCGGTTGGTTGGCGGGCGGGAGCGGCGGAGAATGCTGGACTTCGTAAATGGCCGGACCGGCGTTGGCGACCGCGCAGCTGTTACGCTGGCCGGGCGTGCCCAGGTTCGGCGGCACCGGCAGCGCGCCGGTCAGCTCAATCCAGTTGCCGTGGACGCGCAGCAAGATTTCCGGCCAGCCTTTCAACCACCGCGCCTTGAGGCGGAGCGTCGCCGTCTGGCCGGCCGCCAAGGACGTGTTGGTGACGGTTCCCTGTACGCAGTTGGCGCCCGTCCAGATCGTGTCGCTGGCCCGCAGGTGCAGCGAACGGCCGCTGAAGTAGCCGCTGGTTTCGAGGCTGGAGCGGATGTGGTCGCCCTGCGGCGTCCAGCCGGCCAGCCCGCTCTCGAAGGTCGGATTGGAAACGTAATTCGGCCCGCTGGCGCCGGGCCGCAACTCGACGTTGTCCACCAGGCATTCGCCCGCGCCCAGCAGGCCCACCTGCACCAGGTCCACCGGGCCGCCGTTGTAGCCCGCGCCGTTGTCCAGCACGCCGGTGCATTCAAGGTTGGTCCAGTAGGACTTGGCGGTTTCATCGCTGTCGGCCCAATTGGAGGCCAGCCGGTGGTTGGAGTTGGGATGGATCAACTCCAAACTGCTGCCGCCGCCGTGCGCCCACTCACCCCAGCGTCCGCCGTCGCGGTAAGTCACCTCGTCCTCGACGATATAAACCGTGTTCGTCTCCCGCAGGCCGTGGGAATTGGTGGAGACGATCTGGTCGGGCCTGGCCAGCGCGACGCGTTCGCCCTTGCCGGCGAGCGCGCCGCCGAAATCGCCGACGGTGTTGGCCGCGTTGAGATTCGGGTAGCGCGCGAACAGGTTCGCCCGGTTGCGGGCGACGACGAGATAGCCGTCCGGCGCGAGCACGGTGTTCGACGGAAAAGTGAAGCGGATACCGGCGGTGAATTGCCAGCCGCCGAGATCGACGGCGGAGGCGCCCTTGTTGTACAGCTCGACGTACTGGTCATCGTCGTTGCCGGAAATCGGTTGGTACATCAACTCGTTGATGACGATGTCGCCGATGAGGATGGGGCCGTTGGGCGCGCCCGGCGTGCGGGCGGCCAGCGGATAGAAATCCGCCGCGCCGTCGGGCCAGCGGCCGTAGGCGACGCCGTTGGCCTGCGCCTCGAAGCTCACCGCATCGAGCACGCGGGAGCCGTCGGGGTTCTTGAAAAAGATTGTCTCGCCCGCCGCGTTCAACGCGAAGCCCAGCTGGTTTTGATCGAACACCACGAAACCGCGCGCCGCGATCACGGTGTGGGCGGGGAAGACGAACTTGTTCGTGCCCGCGTCGTCGGTCAGCGCGCAGCCGGAGAGGTCCACGGGCACGTTGCCGTGGTTGTAGAGTTCGATGTAGTCCAGGAGAGGATCGTCGGTATGGGCGAGCAGCTCGTTGATGACGACGTTGCGCAGCGGACTGGGACGATAGGCCTCCGGGCCGCCGGGCGAGCCGCCCACCACGTCGCTGATCGCCCACGCCCGCGGATCGGCTTCGCCGTAGGACGGCCGGGCGAGGACGAGAGAATGGCCGGTGCCGTCGGCGCCGGCCGGCCAGGGCGACGTGCTGGCGTACGGAACCTCCAGCAGCACCGCGCCCGCCTTGTCCACCAACTGGATCAGCCCGGTCTTCTTCAGCGAACCGGTGTAGGGGCCGGCGACGTTAGTGAGGCCGCAGGCGGCGTGCAGGTCCGCCGGCGCGGCGGCCAAGACCAGGAACGCGCCGCCGTTGACGATCGTGTTCGTGGGGAAGGTGTAGTGGATGTCGCCCGCGAGCTGGTAGCCGCTGATGTCATCCCACCACGGATTGCAGTTGAACAGCTCGACGTATTCCAGGTTCAGGCCGTCGCCGCGCGGCGCCGGCTTGGACATGATTTCGGAAATGACCCACTGCGTGCGCCGAGTGCAAGGCCCCAGCGGTTCGCCGGGCGGGTTGACCGCTCCGAGCGTGCCGCCGGTCACGGCGCCGTAATCGCGGAACTGCGCCGTGGTCGCCAGCGCCGGGTTGTGACTCGTGACGGCGAAACCGAGATAGACTGTCCCAAGCGAAATCGTGACGGATCCCAGCGGCGTCCAGGTGTTGCCGTCGAAGCTGCCGAACCCGGTGAACAGGCTCCCGGACCGTTTTAAGCGCAGCCAGGTGTATGGATAATTGACCGGCAGGGAACCCGCTACGTCGGCGGACCCGCCCAGCGTGCCGCGGGACTCGAAGAAGCACCCCGCCAGGGACGGCGTGGCGAACACGGCGGCGAACCGGCTGCCCGCGGCCAGCGTGTCGCGCGCCATCAGGCCAGCCTTGGCCCAGGGATCGGAATTGCCGAGCGCCAGCACGCGGACCCGCACGTCGAAATCGCCGGAGCGCGCTTGGTAGTTGAACTGGAATTGGTCCGCGACGCCGCCGATGTCCGCGCCGCCGGCGACCACGTCCAGGCCGTTGGTCTGCGGCGTCGAGGAACCGGGCGGCGTCGGGCCGCCGATGTCGGCTGGCGTGAAGTCGCGGGCCGTGAAGCTGAGTTGCGCGTTGGGCGCGATGGTGTTGGGTCGGGCCGCCAGGTCGCGCACGTTGTTCACCGTGACGGTGTAGTTGCTGGAGAGCGTGAGCGGCGACACGGACAGCGTCACCGTCTGCGGATCGCTCAGGAACGCCGCAGCCACCGTGACGCCGGGACGCACGGCGTAGTTGGCGCGGTTGGTGGCGGAGGCCGGCTCGACGCGCTTCGAGTAACCGACCAGCACGTTGGTCAAGCCGGCGTTCTGCGCGAACAGGAGCACCGGCGGGTTGGTGTCCGGCAGCACGGTCAGCGTGGCCGGCGCGCTGGCCACCGCGCCCGCCGGATTCGACACGAGGCACCGGTAAACCTGGCCGTTGTTGACCGCCACGCTCACGTTGCTGACGGTATAAATCGACTGGGTGGCGGTGGCGAGGTTGGTGCCGTCGAGACGCCATTGGTACGCGACGGCGGATTGATTGGTGACCAGCAGCGAAAAGGTCGCGCTGCCGCCCTCCACGACGGTCACATTCGTCGGCTGCGCGTAGAAGCCGGGCATCGTGTCCACGCCCCGGCAGGGGACGAGGAGCGTGCCGGCGGTGCTGACCGCGGCCAGCGGTTCCTCCAACCGGCCGTCGGGCAGTTGCCAGCGCACGGCGAGATTGTCGCCGCCCTGGCCTTGCTGCATGAGCGCCTCCAGGTAGTAGCGGCGGCCCGCTTCCAGCACGATCGGCGCGGATTGCTGGTTGGGTTCCTTGGTCCACTCGCGGGAGTTGGTCCAGGCGGCCACCGAGGCGACCAGCCGCTTGTGCGCGGGGTCCTCGTCCGTGCTCAGGAACAGCGCGGAGGAATCGTCGCTGGAAATCCAGAAGGTGTAGGCGCCGTTGGCGGGCGGGACGGCGAAGGTCCGCAGGCGCTGGCCGTAATAGTTCATGCCAGTGTTCACGCCCGTCTCGAAGGTGGAGAGAACCGCCGTGTAAGCCGTGTTGGGATTACTGGGCCAATTGGGGTTGTAAGTGGTGTTGGTCAGGGCGGCCAGCGTGTTGCCGGGAGTGGGACTGAGTCCCGTCCACAGCTCGCGGTGAACGCCAAAGGTCTGCGCGGCCGACCGGCTGGGAACCACGAACGCGGCCGCCAAGAGCAGGAGCCAGGACAACCCGGATGGAGAGCGCATCGCCACAACTTTCTGTTTCACTACCCAGGCTGAGTCTCGCCCAGCGCCCTCATTTTTCAAGCCCGAAGTTGCGCCCGGGCCGGCGGCTGACCAGTCTGTACCAACGGGCGGCGCCGCACCGATCGGGCAGTCGTCGCGGTGCGCGACGCGGCCGGTTACTCGAAAATGTTGGCGATCTGGTGCGGTCGGCGGGACGGACGGAGAAGGGCGTTGGCGTCAAACGAGTATTCCGGCCAGAGCCACAACCCGCCGTCGGCGGCCAGCGCGAGGGTGCCGACGACGAAGAAGCGGTCCACCGCCACCCAGTCGTGGTGGCGGCTCAGTTCGTGCAGGGCGAGGAGATTGCGATGCGCGGAGCCGTCTGGGAAGGGCGGCCGGTCCCAGCGCCAGAGCGAGCCGTCCCGCTTGGTAGCGCTGATCTCGAAGCCGCCCTCCGACGCGCTGGCGTCCGCCCAGTCGGCCTCGCTTCCGATCCGCGCCAGCGGCGGGTTGGTGAATCCGATTCCGCCCGGCCAATTCCGGCGCAACAACTCCCTCGGCACTTCTCCCCAGGTCCAGAGGCTGCCGTCGGACCGCAACGCGACCGCGAACGGGCCATTCCCGGTGACCCGGACAAAATCGGGGCCGCTGAAGTCCGGCCATCGTTCCAGGCTGGGTGGACGCGCGCCCGGTTCCCCAAAAGCGCCCATCGCATAGCGGCGGACATCCTGTTCTGGGCCTTTCGGCTCCGCGCTCTCCGCCACCTTGGGTTGTGCGCGGATGGCGGGGCTGGGGAGCACCCCCCAGCGCGCACGCCGTTCAAAGCGTGAGTCTGGCACAAGTTCCGTCATCCAGCCTCGCCACGCGCTCCCGTCGGTTTTAAGCGCGAAGATCGCGCCGCCGAAGGCGTGAATGGAAAACCAGTCGGAATTGGTGCCGATGCGCTGCGGCGCCAAAGCCGCCGTGGCGCCGCTCTGCCCCCACCACCAGAGCGTCCCGTCCTTCCGCAGGGCGAGGAAATGATTAAAGCCGGCCGTCACGGTCTTCCAGTCGTTGTCATGACCGATCCGGTCCGATTCCCTCGGCGTGGCGGTCGGGCGCGAGGTGAAATCGGAAAGATCCCAGAGACTGCCATCGCGCCGCAGGCCGACGCAGTTGGTCAGCGTGGCCGCGAAGCCGGTCCAGTTCGAGGTCGTGACGAAGCGGCCATCCGCCGTGCCGGGAGAGATCAAGCGCGCCGGTAACAACCAGCCGCCGTGCCGCCAAGTCCACTGCCCCAGCCAGAGCCGGCCATCCGGGAGCAGCACGGCGAGGGTGCGCACGCCGCCCGATTCCAGCCGGCAATTGCCGGAGCGGGGGATGCGCGCGGCGCCGTGGCCGGATTCGGCCGGCGTGAGCCATTCCCAGGCGCGAAAATAAAGCGCCGTGCTCAGCGCCATCGTCACCACCAGCGCCGCCGCCAGCGTGAGGAAGTCGCGGAGCCAGACACCGCCGCCGGGGCGCAGGTGCTGGAAATTCCGGGGGGCGAGCCACGCGACGGTCAGGAGCATCACGGGCCAGCCGATGATTGCCACCAGCGGGGCGGACCAAAGCGGGAAACCGAAGAACGGTCTCAGGCCGTCCGCCAAGAGCCCCACTACCACGAATCCGCCGAGCATCATCAGGGCACTGGTTCCCAGCGCCTCCACCGTGTTCCGCGTGAGCGAGGAGGCGTAGAACGAGAGCAGGGCGATCAACGTGGACGCCGCCGCGAGGCCGGCCAGCATTGGCCAGCCCAACGGCCCTTCTCCGGTTTCGGCGCCGACGCCCGCCCCGGTCCGAAGTCCTTCCAGCAGCCACGGCACCGCTGCGCCCAGGAGAACGCCGAGCGCCAGGACGACGGAGAACTTGAGGCGGCATTGGCGCCGCCGCGAGACCGGCAGGCACAGGTGCGCTTCCTGCGTGCCGAGCCGGCGCTCCTCCGCCACCGCGGAACTGCCGGCCATCAACGGCAACGCCAGCCAGAGCATCCAGAAGCCTTCCACGGCCCCGCGAAAATTCGAACCGGGGCCGATGACCCCCAGCTTCAGGGCCGCAATGGCGCCCAGATGCACCCCCGCCAGCACGCCGGCGACGAGCAGGGTGGCTTGGTGCAATTGAAGTTCCTTCCCGACCAGCGCCCGCAGCGGGCCGGACGGTGGCTTGCTTTCCGTCGAAGAAGTTGCGCCACGCCTTCGCCAAGCCGGCAAAGCGATCGTGCCGCCGGTCCATTGCGTGTCTTGGGCGCGGAGGAACAGCTTCCGGGCCCACACGATTGCAAGGATCGCGTAAAGGACCAGGACCCCGTAGCTGGTTTCGATGGCGGTCGGCGGCGGATACCGATCCAGCGCACCCAAGATCGCCATGCTGATGATGAGCGGCGTCATCACCGTGACCAGGATAGACGCGACCGTGTGTCGCAGCAGGAGCGTCGTCCACAGGCCGCCGGAAAACGCCAGCAGGGCGAGCAGCCCAGCCAGCGCGGATACCTCGTCCCATGTTGCTGCCTCCGCCCATTGGAAGGCGCGCATCGGGGAGAAGAGAACAAAGCCGGCCCACACGCTGCCGAGCGCCACGGCCAAAACGGAAAATTTGACCCGCCAGAGCCGCCGCCGCTCCACGGGCTGGGCCAGCAGGTTGGAAAACGTGCCCAAACTCAGCTCCCGCCCCAGCGGCAGCGCGGAGAGGATTACGGCGCCCAAGCCGAAAAAAAAGAGCCACACACGCCAGGTATCCGGCCCATACTCGGAGAGGTGCGGCGGCAGCACCGCCAGACAGAGAGCCGCCACCCAGGCGGGCCATACCAGTCGAATTTCCTTTTGCACCAGCGCGCTCATAGACTCCCGGCGTTTGCGGTTCCCGACACGATGAAAATTTCCTCCAGCGACAGCGCCTCGCAGCGCAAATCCTCCGGACGGTGGGACCGCAGCGTTTCCAACAGCCGCTCGCTGTTGCCGTCGGCGAAGACTTCCACTTCCCGGCCCGACTGACAGACGCGCAACGCGCCGGCCAGGTCCAGCACCGGCGGCGCCTCCGCGAAGCGGGCGTGGATTTTTCGGAACCGTTGCCGGGCGTCGTCGGCTGCCAGCGTCAGGCTCTCCCGGCCTTGCTCGATGATCGTGAACTCGTCAATCAATCCCTCGAACTCCGCGATCAGGTGCGTCGAGACGAAGACCGTCCGGCGCTCGGGATCGCCCGATTGGTAGGCGCCGATGACCGTCTCGATGAATTCGCGGCGGACGATGGGATCCAGGCCGGAGGTCGGTTCGTCGAGCACGAGCAGCTCCGGCTCCGGGCAGACCGCGCTCACCAGCGCCAGTTGGGTTTTCTGTCCGCGCGACAAGGCGTTCGCCTTCTGGGTGGGATTGAGTTGGAAGCGCCGGAGCAAGTCGGCCTCGATCTCGCGGTTCCAATGCGGGCGGAACGAGGCCAGGTAATCGAGCGTCGCGCGCACGGTCATCCACGGGTAGAACGCCACGGTGTCCGGCACGTAGGCGAGGCGCGACTTGACGGCGACCTCCTGCGACTGCGGGTCCAGGCCGAACACGCGCACCGTGCCCGCGGTGGGCCGGAGCAGGTTCAGCAGGCACTTGATGGTGGTGGTCTTGCCCGCGCCGTTGCGGCCGAAGAAGCCGTAACAGCGGCCGGGTGAGACGGTGAGGTTCAGCCCGTTGACGGCGTCGAGTTTCCCGAATCGCCGCGTCAGGGCCTTCAATTCAATCACTGGAGTTTCGGTGCTCATGGTGCTGGGTGCTTCGCGGGTCCGTGGGTTACGCACTGTCCTTGGCTTCGGCGGCCTTCCGGTCAAAAAACTGCATCCGCTCGTGGACCAAATCGAGGAACGATTGGTGATCCACCTGCAGGTGATGCGCCGTCACGACGGCTCGATCAATTTCCGTGAGGAGCAGCTTGTGCCGGACCTGTTTGGTGAACGGGGTGTGGTTCTCCTTCAAGAAACAGCCCTTGCCGGCGACGGTCTCAATGACGCCCTGGCTCTCCAGTTCGGCGTAGGCCTTGGCGACGGTGTTGCGGTTGACGCGCAACGCCTCGGCCAGCGGCCGGATGGACGGCAGGGACTCGCCCGGCCGGAGTCCGCCCGCCGCGGCGGCATAGCGGACCTGGTCCACCAATTGCAGGTACACCGGTTTGCCGGACTTGAAATCAATCTGGAAGAGCATAGGTGTCGTCTGTCATAGGACAGTATGACAGTTGGCCGGGACTTGTCAAGGGCCAAAATTCGCGCCCGGCGGCGGCAGCCGAGCGTCCCGGTGCTCCTCGGACGTTGAACGGTTTGCGCCCACGCGGCGTCCAACCGCCATGCCCGAAGTCGTTGGGAATGGTGGATCGCCGGCCCTGTCCGCGTTCGAGGTGCAGTCAGGGACGCGCCTCGTCTTTGGCGCGGGCAGCGTGGAGCGGGTGGGCGAACTGGCGCGGAGCGTCGGCGCGCGGCGGATCCTGCTGGTGACCGATCCGGGGCTGGTGCGCGCCGGCCACGGACCGCGCGTGGAGCGGCTGCTCCAGTCCGGCGGCCTCGACGTCGTCCTCTTTGACCAGGCGAAGGAGAATCCCACCACGCGCTGCGTGGAGGATTGCGTCGCCGTGGCCAAAGCGGCGCGCGTCGATACCATCATCGGCCTGGGCGGCGGCAGTTCCATGGACACCGCCAAGGGCTGCAATTTTCTCCTCACCAACGGCGGCCAGATGCGGGATTACCGGGGCGTCGGCAAGGCCGCCAAACCGATGCTCCCGTTCCTGGCGATTCCCACCACCGCCGGCACCGGCAGTGAATGCCAGTGCGCCGCGCTCATTGCCGACGAAGTGACCCACGAGAAGATGGCGTGCCTGGATCGGAAAGCTCTGGCGTGCGTCGCGCTGCTGGATCCGGCGCTGACCGTCTCCCAGCCGGCGCGCGTGACCGCCTGCACCGGGATGGACGCCCTGGCGCACGCCCTCGAAACCGCCGTCACCACGCGGCGGAATCCGGTTTCAGCGATGTACTCGCGGGAGGCGTTCCGCATGCTGCTCGACGCGTTCCCGCGCGTGCTGGCCGGGCCGGACGATTTGGCAGCGCGCGGCGCCATGCTGCTGGGCGCGGCGTTCGCCGGCACGGCCATCGAGCACAGCATGTTGGGCGCGGCCCATGCGGCGGCCAATCCGCTCACCGCGCACTTCGGCATCGTCCACGGCGCGGCCGTGGGCCTGATGCTGCCGGGGGTGATCCGGTTCAACGCCGAGCATCCCGCCGCCGGGAAAGCGTACGTGGACCTGGCGTGCGCCGCCCGCTTGGCGCGCCCCGGCGATCCGCCCGCAGCCGTCGCCCTCGCCCTGGCGCAGCAACTCGAATCGCTTTGTGACCAGTCCGGACTACCACGCCGGCTGGCCGAACGTGGCGTGGACCGGACGGCTATCCCGCAACTGGCCCAAGAAGCCGCCCGTCAGTGGACGGCCAGCTTCAATCCCCGCCCGCTCACCGCGTCGGACTTCGAACGGCTCTACCACGGCGCGTTCGCGGACGGCGGGTTGGCCTGATTCTACTGGGTGTTCCACGGGAGACGGCCGCAGTGGGCGGGGCGAGCCGGCTCAGAGCGGCTCGACGTTCACTTCCCGCGCGAGCCGCTCCACGTCCTCACGGTTCACCTCTCCCGCCAGCGGCGTCAGCGCGTTGGCCGCCCCAGCGGCGCTGGCCCAGCGGCAGGCTTCACCCAGGTCGTCCCCGCGAACCAGCCGCGCCACCAGCCCGGCGGTGAACGCGTCGCCCGATCCGATGGGGTTCACCGCGGCGATTTGCGGGCCGACCATCTTCCAGAAACTCGCGCCATCGAAGGCCAGTGTTGGAACTTTCCCCGCCGTCACCACGATGCGTTGCGCGCCGCGGTCGCACAATTCGCGCATGGCCAACCGCACCGCCGGCTCGTCGTTCAACGCGTGCCCCACCGTCGCCGCGAGTTCGGCTCGGTTCGGCTTGACCAAGCCCGGCCTCGCGTTCAGCGCCTCCACCAGCGCGGTCCCCTGCGCATCGACTACGGAGAGCGCGCCGGCCTCGGCGGCCATCCGCGTGCAGTGAAAATAGAAATCGGCCGGCCCGCCGGGTGTGATCGTGCCCGACATCACCACCGCTGGGGAGCCGGCGATTCGCGGGCGGATGATCGCCCGAAGTCTCTCGAAATCCGCGGGATCCACCGGGCGGCTTTCCTCCACCAACTCCGTGTGCGTGCCAGCCGACTGGTCAATCACGGTCACGCACTGCCGCGTCCGCGCAGCCACGTTCACAAAATCCAACTCGATTCCCATCGCCTCCAGCGCGGAGCGCAAGAAGTCTCCCCGGTCGCCACCGAGGAAGCCGATGGCCACCGGCCGCTCGCCGAGCGCCCGCAACACCTTGGCCACGTTGACGGCCTTGCCGGCCGCCCCGTCCAGCGTCAAGACGGCGCGATTGACCGCGTCGAGCGCGAGCGAGCGGAAGATCATCACCCGCTGCACGGCCGGCGTGGTCCCGATGCAGAGGATCGTTCCGTGTGGAATCATGACGCGTCAAAGCAGCTTGTTTCGTTGTGAAGAAACTCTGGCGCCTGCCCTCGAGGACGGCAAGCCTGCGACGTGAAGCCGCACGGGACAGTGAGACCAGATGAGGAGAAAGTCCTGCCCAGCACAAGCCCGGTATGCTGGCTGAGGCTCGGCCCGGCTGCACCTGCGAAACCTGATCCTGCCCCAGTCTGGTTTCAACTTGACCGCGCTTGCCGGGCGATCCCGCGCCGCACGTGGACCACCCGCGGTGGAGGCGGTGTTGCGGGTATTCCCTGGGCCGGGGCGCCGGAAGAGAAAGCGTCCCAAGTGTCGCGGTCTATTTCGCCGCTCCCGCGGCGGCTTCAGCCTTCTCCTCTTTCTCCTTCACCAAGGTCGCGCCCTTGCCCAGGCGGGTGCGGAGGTAGGTGAGTTTGGCGCGGCGGACGGAGCCTTTGCGCTCCACTTCGACTTTCTCCACCCGCGGCGAATGGATGGGGAACACGCGCTCGACGCCTTCGCCGTAGCTGATGCGGCGGACCGTGAAGGTCTCGTTCAGCCCGCGCCCGCGCCGGCCGATAACGACGCCGGAGAAAACCTGAATGCGTTCCTTGTCGCCCTCGACGACTTTGGTGTGGACGCGCACGCTGTCGCCGACGGCGAAGTGGGCCGGTTCTTTCCGGAACTGTTCCGATTCGATTTTCTCTAGCAATGCCTGGTTCATAAATCTTGTCGTTGTGCCGGGGATCGTGTGCCCCGTGACGGGACCGGCACTTCTCACGTCACTGCGCCACCCGCCACGGGTCCCGTGGGCAGATCGGGCCGGCGTTCCCGGGTCCGCCGCTGGGCCTGCTCGGCCCGCCATTTCGCAATCTCCGCATGGTGGCCTGAGAGCAGCACTTCCGGGACTTGCAGGCCGCGGAATTCCGCCGGCCGCGTGTATTGCGGATACTCCAGCAGTCCCCGGCTGAACGATTCGTCCACAACGCTCTCATCTTTGCCCAGAGCGCCGGGGATCAAGCGCGTCACCGCGTCGATGACCACCATCGCTGGCAACGCGCCGTTCGTGAGCACGTAATCGCCGATGGACAATTCGTCGTCCGCCAGTTGCTCACGCACTCGCTCGTCGAAACCCTCATAGGCGCCGCTGACCAGCAGCAGGTGCGCACAGATGGCCAACTCGCTGGCGATGGCCTGCCGGAACACCCGCCCGGCTGGCGACAGCAGAACGACGCGCGTGCGCTCATCAGCCAGGTGCTCCACCGCTTCAAAGATCGGTTCGGGCTTCAGGAGCATCCCCGGCCCGCCGCCGAACGGGCGGTCGTCCACGGTCTTATGCCGGTCGTGGGTGAAGTCGCGCAGGTTGTGGATCCGCAAATCCAGCAACCCGGTTTTACGCGCCCGCTGGATGATGCTCTCGTCCAGCGGCCCGACGAACATCCCGGGAAACAAGGTGAGCACGTCAATTCTCATGCTCCAGCTCCCCGCGCCGGGGTGGTCGCGCCGCTAACCCGCCGGCGCGTCTTCCACGATTTCCACCGCGCAGCGCAGCCCTTTCTTGGCGCTGCCAGCGGTCAACAGCGACCGGATCGCGTTGATCGTCATCCCCTGCTTGCCGATGATCCGGCCCACGTCCTTCGGATCCAGGCGCAATTCAAAGACCGTCATGCCGCCGCGCTCGATCGGTGTGATCACCACGGCTTCGGGATGGTCCACCAGTCCCTTGACGACATATTCCAGAAAGGCCTGCATAGAACGCCGGGGTCAGACGGGCACGGCCGCCGCCTTGCCGGCCTTCTTGATCAGGCTGGCGACGGTTTCGCTCGGCTGCGCGCCTTTGCTGACCCAGTACTGGGCCCGGTCCAGCTTGAGCTTGAAGTTCAACCCCTTCTGCTTTGGGTCGTACGAGCCCAACTCTTCAATGAATTTGCCGTCGCGCGGGCTGCGGCTGTCGGCCACGACGATACGATAGGCCGGCGCGTTCTTGGTGCCCGTGCGCTTCAACCGAATTCTCACTGCCATAGAATCAAAAGCTTATCCCGGCGACGGAAAGCGCCCCCGCACCCGCCTATCGCCGATAGGTTCTCCGCGAAAAGGAACGCAGAAACTAACCACCCGACCGGACGTTGACAAGCCCCCATTTCGAGAAAATGCGTTGCGGGCTGGTCCCGCCCCGCTCGGCCGCGACTCGCGCCGACCGGATCGG
>JAJXZI010000247.1 GCA_021780115.1 bacterium
TGTAGGCCGGCGCGATCTCCTGGCCGTTGATGCAGCACTCGAAGACCTCGACGGTCGTCGGGTCGTCGGGCGAGAGCTTGGCCAGCGGGATCAACTCCTTCGGCGCGTGGGTGACGAAGGTCGGATTGATGAGCGTCGGTTCGATGAGCTTCTCGAAGACGGCTTGCGTCACCTCGAAGTCCTCGTAAGCGGGCGCGATTTCGGCGCCGAGTTTCACGGCGCGTTCGCGGCGTTCGGCGGGAGAAATGTCGAACCAGTCGGCGCCAGCGCGTTCGCGGACCAAGTCTGTGTATTTCACGCGGCGCCAGGGCGGGGTGAGGTCGATCGACTTGACGACCTTTCCTTCGGCATCCTTGTGTTCGATCACCAGCGTCCCCAGCACCTTCTGCGCGACGTGGCAGACCATGCCTTCCACCAATTCCATCATGCTCTCGTAATCGCCGAAGGCCTGGTAGGCTTCGAGCATGGTGAACTCCGGGTTGTGCTTCCGCGACAGGCCCTCGTTGCGGAAGTTGCGGCCGATCTCGAAGACGCGGTCCATGCCGCCGACGAGCAGCCGCTTCAGGTAAAGCTCCAGCGCGATGCGTAGGTAGAAGTCGCAGCCCAGCGCGTTGTGGTGGGTGACGAACGGCTTGGCCGCGGCGCCGCCGGGAATCGCCTGCATCATCGGCGTCTCGACTTCCACGAAGCCGCGGTCGTGGAGGAAATTCCGGACCTCGCGGATGATCTGGCTGCGTTTGAGGAAGACCTCCTTCACCTCCGGGTTGGACATGAGGTCGAGGTAACGCTGGCGGTAGCGGACCTCCGTGTCTTCCAGACCGTGCCATTTCTCCGGCGGCGGGCGCAGCGCTTTGGCGAGGATGGTGAAGGCGCTGACCTTTACCGAAATCTCGCCGGTCTTGGTGGTGAACAGCGTGCCGCGCACGCCGAGGAAGTCGCCAAGGTCGAGGTGCCGGAAGATGGCGAATGGTTCATCGCCCAGCACGTTCTTTTGCGCGTAAATCTGGACGCGTTCGCTGCCTTTGGGGCCACTGCCATCGCGAATGTCCAGGAACATGCTC
Organism: bacterium; assembly: GCA_021780115.1. Lineage (GTDB taxonomy): Bacteria > Verrucomicrobiota > Verrucomicrobiia > Limisphaerales > JAJXZI01 > JAJXZI01. Next base: position 1,062 of record JAJXZI010000247.1, read on the forward strand.
TTGCCCATGTCGCGGTGCGCGGTGACGCGTCCGGCCAGCGCCACCTCGCGGCCCTCGGCGTAACGGGCACGCGCCTGGGCGCAGGTCTCCGTGGGCGTGAACTTGTTGCGGAACGGGTCAATGCCCTGGGCGCGCAAAGCCAACAGCTTGGCCCTGCGCTGCTCGATGAGTTGGTTGGTGTCTTCCATACGAATCGCCGCGCCGATGAAACACGAAGGGGCCGCCCCGGAAAAGACTTGTTTGCGCGCTGGCGGGCAGGTGTTGCGAGGCGGAGGGAGAATTCCCCGAAACAAGGCTTCACGCGTTCGGCCCCTCAACCAAGCAACGCAAACGGAGCGCGGCGCTGGAGGCGCTAATTGCGTTCGTGCCTGCCGTTGCTTGGAATCCGCACCAGTTCTTTCAGCGCCCGTTCCAGTTCTTCCAAGCCGTAGGGCTTGGGCACGGTGCCGCTGAAACCGTATTCGCGGTAGCGGGCCACGACCGGATCGTCGTAGTAACCGCTGGAGACGATGGCCTTGACGTTTTTGTCGAGGCGCAGCAGTTCCTGCACGGTGTCCTGCCCGCCCATGCCACCCTGCACGGTCAGGTCCAGGATGACCGCCGCGAAGGGCCGGCCGTCCGATTGCGCCTGGCGGAAACGCTCGATAGCTTCGCCCCCTTCCTGGGCCATCTCGACCTCGTAGCCAAGCGACTCCAACATGGCCTGCGCCACGTCGCGGATGGCCGGGTCGTCGTCCATGAGCAGGATGCGCACCCGGTCACTCTCCCGCGCCGGAACGCTGGCGGGTTGCGCGCGGGCCGTCGGACTGGCGGGCAGGTACACGTGGAACGTGGTGCCCCGTCCCGGTTTGGACTCGACGGCGATGTGGCCGTCGTGCCGCTTGACGATGGCGTAGCCGGCCGACAAGCCCAGGCCGTGGCCGGATTCCTTGGTGGCGAAGTAAGGATCGAAAATCCTGGGCAGATCCTCCGGCGCGATTCCCTGGCCGCGGTCTTGAATGGAAATCATCACGTAGTTACCCGCCGGCAGCGGCACCCAAGACGGATCCGTCAACGTCACATTGGCCGCCCGCACCTCGAGGGTGCCTCCGCCGGGCATGGCCCGGACGCCGAACAGGACCAGATTCTGGATCACCTGGCTGATCTGGCCCACGTCGGCTTCCGCCGGCCACAGGTCCTCCGGCACCGAGAGCCGGCTGCGCACGTTGGAGCCGCGCAGCGCGAACTCAGTGTTCTCTTTGACGACGTCGCCGAGCCAGGCGGTCTTCCGGACCGGCGCGCCGCCTTTGGCGAACGCCAGCAGTTGCCGCGTCAGGTCGCGCGCCCGCAGCGCCGATTTCTCGGCCGTGGTCAAGGCGGTGAACAACTCGCTCTCCGGCGCCGCCTGCAGCTTGGCCAGCGAAACGTTGCCCAGGATGCTGGTCAGGATGTTGTTGAAATCGTGGGCGATGCCCCCCGCCATGGCGCCGATGGATTCGAGCTTGCCGGACTTGAGAAGCTCTTCCGCCAGGCGCTGCTTTTCCGTGACGTCACGGAACACCAGCACGACCCCGATGCTCTTGCCATCGCGGTCGCGAATGGGCGCCCCGCTGTCGGCGATCAGCCGCTCCGCCCCGTTGCGGGCCACCAGCACGATGTTGCCGCTCAGTTCGATCGGGCCGTCGCTGCGGATCACGTTCTGCACTGGATCCTCGCACGGCTGCCGGGTCTTCCCGTCGTAGAGGCGCAACACCTCGCGCAACGGCCGGCCGGTGGCCTCGACGGATTTCCAGCCGGTGACTTCCTCGGCGACCGTGTTGAAGAGGACGATGTGCCCGCGCCGGTCGGTGGCGACCACGCCGTCCCCGATGGAGCGGAGCGTCACGGCCAGGCGCTCCTTCTCGTCGGCCAGCGCGGCCTCGACGCGGCGGCGCTGGAGGATCTCCTGTTGCAACTCGCGGGTGCGTTCGGCGACGTGATTCTCCAGTTCGTTCTGCGCCTTCTGCAGCGCCGCTTCCCGGGCCTGGAGCCGGTCCGACATCCCGTTGACTTCCGCCGCCAACTGCGCCAATTCATCCACCGTTTCCGACGCCGTCCGCGGCGCCGCTTCCCCGCCAAAGGCGAGGTGGGTGCTCCGCCAAACCTGCTGAATCGGTTCCGTGACCGTCCGGCGCATGCCGGCGCTCACGCCGACCGCGACGAGCAGCGCCAGGCCCGCCGCGAGCACTGCAAACCAGAGACCATTCACGAAACGCGCGTAGGCCGGGCGGACCTCGGACTGGATGTAAATCACGCCCACCCGGCCGCTCTTCGTCGGAACGAGGCGGTAAACGTAGGCGTAGCCGCCATCGAAATGCGCGCCCCCGGTGAGCGTTTGGGGGAGTCCGCCCAAGGTTTGTGAACCGGACAGCGCCCCCACCAGGTTGGCGTCCGCCGCGTACGCCCCGGTCGTATGGAAGCCCGGTTGCGAGGGGAGCGATTGGAGGATGTTCGAGACACTGGCCAGGTCGCCGCCTTCGAGGGCGGCGCTGAGGTTGCCGGCGATCAACTCGGCCCGGCTCCGGGCAGCGTGCCGGGCGTCCATGCCGATCAAGACCCACTGGTAGGCGAGGAACAGCGCCGCCGCCAACGCCAGGCCCGAGGCGCTGCTCAGCAGGACGATGAGCCGGAGCTTTCGCTCAATCGGCTGATGACGCAGGAAGCGCATTCTGCTGGTTGGTTGGCGCCGGCCGAAGGCCATCGGCACCGCCGTGTTGCTCAAATCCCGTCCACCGCAGGCGGAGAGCGGTTAGCCCGGAGCCGGCGATGCTCTTTCTAGCCATGCGGAAGCGCACCCGTTCAACGGCAGCCGGCACCCAACGCTGGACGCTGTGCCCGGTGTCACCTGGAAGGCCCAAAATCGGAGCGGCCCACGACCGCTCTCCCGATCCCGTCATCATTGCGAGCAACCTGTTTCCCGAAGATTTTCCGCGCGCGGGAACTAATATCCCCGCCCTGGGTTGGGTTGTCACGCAAAATCTTCCAGGCCGGAAGCGCCCGTATCGGACCGAGGAAGACGGGTCAGCCGTTTGGGGGGAACACCCGTCACTGGAGTCGGGTCTCTGCCTGACGGGGGTGGAAGCGGGGCGGATTGCCCTCGTCCTCGGCGATCTGTCGTGTCGAGGAGCCTTCGCGGTCCGGACAGAGCCGGCGCGACCCGCCAGTTAGATTTTGACCGCAGGCATACTTTGCCGTAAATGACCCCACGCATGATGACGGGTGACTTGATCCGCAACCGCGCGCTCCAAACGATCGCATGAGCCTGACGACCTTCTCCTTTCCCACGCCCACCGTGTTCGGCGTGGGCGCCCTGGCGGAACTGCCGGGGCGCCTGCGACGGCTAAGCGTCCGCCGACCGCTGGTCGTGACCGATGCCGGGCTGCTGGCCACCGATGCGTTCGGCCGGTTGCGGCAAACGCTCGGCCCGGCCGGCCAGGACCAGGAGTGGTTCCTGTTCTCCGGCGTGCATCCGAATCCGATCGAGCGCGACGTCGTCGAGGCCGCCGCCGCGCTCCGCGAACGCGCCTGCGACGGCGTGATCGCCCTGGGCGGCGGCAGCCCGCTGGATGTCGGCAAGGCCGCCCGTCTGCTGGCGAAACGGCCGGGCTTCGACCTCGCGAAGTTCTACGACGAGCCGGATTGGTCGGGACTGGCGCCGTTCATCGCTATCCCGACCACCGCTGGGACCGGCAGCGAAGTGGGCCGCAGCTCGGTCGTCACGCTCCACGCGACGAACCGCAAGGCAGTGATCTTTCATCCCGAGCTGCTGGCCAAGTTGGTCATTCTGGATCCGGAACTCACCCGCGGCCTGCCGCCGAAACTGACCGCCGCCACCGGGGCCGACGCGCTGACGCACTGCATCGAAAGCTTTACCTGCCCGCAATTTCACCCGATGTGCGACGGCATCGCCCTGGAAGGCATCCGGCTCATTGTGGAAGCCTTGCCCCGCGCCTGCCGGGACGGCCACGATCTGGACGCCCGTGGCCGGATGTTGGTGGCCGCGGCGATGGGGGCCGTGGCGTTTCAGAAGGACCTCGGACTGGTCCACTCGATGGCGCATCCGCTCTCGACTCTCTGTGGTCTGCACCACGGCCTGGCCAACGCGCTGTGCCTTGTCGCCGGCATGAAGTTCTGCGCCGCGCGCCGCCCCGGTCTCTACCGGCGCGTGGGAGTGGCCGCCGGTCTTGACCTGATGACGTGCCCGGACCACGAAGCCGACCGGCGCACGATCGCCTTCGTCGCCGAGTTTCTGGCGGGCATCGGCCTCGACACCAAGCTGCGCGACCAGGGCGTGAAGCCGGAGCACCTCGAGGCGCTCGTGGCCCAGGCGGTGGAAGATCCGTGTCACAAGACGAACGTCGTGCCGGTGTCCGCGGAGGATTTCCGAAATCTCTACCTCGAAGTGCTGTAGCCTTTTTCGACCGGCTCCGCCCAGGCGGTGTCCTTCGCGCCGAACACGCCCCGACCCTTTGGTCGCCCGCCAGCAGGCCAAGCTGATCCCGCACTGGGAAAGGCCGGTGGCCGCCGTGGACGGCATTGGGCGGCGCACGGCCGCGGCGACGCTCAAGCCCAGACGCCCGAACTGGGCCGGCTCCGCCGCCGCCAGGCCGCCGCCCTGGCGGGACTGGCCCGGGGGACGCGGCAGAGTGGCCCTGGGGAAGGACAACGCCACATCGGCGGGGGCCGGAGTGAGGAAGCGCGGGCGCAGCCAGAATCCAGACGTAATGGGTTTCAGCGCCCCCGGCCCGGAGCACTCTTTTTGGTTGGAAATTCGACCTTCCGGGGCAATGCTTCCGCTTATGAAGACGCACATCGGCCCGCCGCTCTATCACCGTGCTTCCACCTCCTGTGTCCAAGTGCTCTCCCGCCGTCACTTCCTCCGCACGACGGTCGCCGCGGGCCTGACGGCGCCATTCATTTTTCCCTGCAGCCTGCGCGCCGCCTCACCCAACGGCAAACTCAACCACGCCAGCATCGGCGTGGGCGGGATGGGGTGGAACGACGTGCAGCAGTTCAAAAGTCATCCGCGCGCCCAGGTCGTCGCGGTATGCGATGTGGATGCCAACCACCTCAAACAGGCCGCCGAGCTTTGCGCCGGCGCCCGCGCTTACTCGGACTGGCGCGAGTTGCTCGAAAAGGAAGGCGACCGGATCGACTCGGTGAACGTCGCGGTGCCGGACCATAGCCACTTCGCCATCGCCTGGTCCGCCATCCGGAAAGGCAAACACGTTTATTGCCAGAAGCCGATGTGCCACGACGTGGCCGAAATCCGCGCGCTCACAGAGGCCGCGGCGAAGATGGGCGTCGTCACGCAACTCGGCACGCAGATGGCCGCCGGCGCCGGCGACCGCACGACCGTGGCGCTGCTGAAGGCCGGCGCCATCGGCAAGGTCAAGCACGCCTACCTGTGCGCGAATCGCCCCGGCGCCGTCGAGAACTACCGCCTCAAGGGCCCGCGTCCGGCGCAGGGTCAGGAACCGCCCGCCTCGCTCAAATGGGATCTCTGGCTCGGCACCGCGCCGGCGCGGCCGTTTGCGCCGGACATCTATCATCCCGTCAAATGGCGGGCCTGGCAGGATTTCGGCACCGGCTGGTCCGGCGACATCGGCTGCCACATCTTCGACGCGGTGTGGAAAGGGCTGGACCTGAAACCCGCGCTTTCCGTGGTGGCCGAGGTGCAGGCATCGTGGAAGGATTCGCCCGCGCGCCGCGCCGACACCTGGCCCCAAGGCCAGCACATCACCTGGACCTTCCCCGGCAACGACCGGATCGACGGCCGGGAACTCACGCTGGAGTGGGCCGATGGCGAGTTCTATCCGCCTGACGACATCCGCCGGCTCTACACGACCGACTTCAAAGATTACCCGACCGAGTCGGCCATGCTCGTCGGCACCGAAGGCGCGCTGCTCGGCGCGGGCGGCCACTCGCCGATTTTGCTGCCCGAAGAAAAGTTCAAGAACTACCCGAAACCCAAGCTTCACGAGGGCAATCACTATCACCTCTTCGTGGACGCCTGCCTGGGCGGCGCGCAGACCGAGTCGCATTTCGCGCAGACCGGTCCGATGACCGAGTCCATCATCCTCGGCACCGTGGCGATCCGCGTGCCGGACCAGAAGCTCCTGTGGGATAACCGGCGGATGGAGATCACGAACGTGGCCGACGCCAACCGTTACCTGCGGCGCTCCTACCGCAGCGGCTGGAAGCTGGATGGGTTCTGATCGGGCGGCGCCGGGGCATCTCGCCCCCGCACCGCCGCCGTGTAGCTTTCGGTGAAAAGCGCTTCCCGGAGACCTTCGCCGCGCCGTTAGTCTTGCCTCGGCGGGGGCGGCCTTGGATTATTGCCGAAACAGGCGCGGCATGGAACTACCCGTCATTCTCGTCATCGGCAAGAACGGCCAGGTCGGCTGGGAACTGCGGCGCACGCTGGCCGCGCTCGGCCGCGTGGTCGCGGTGGATTACCCGGACATTGACCTCACGGAGGGCGCATCCATCCGTCGCTGGGTGCGCGAGACGGCGCCCGCCGTCGTCATCAACGCGGCGGCCTACACCGCCGTGGACAAGGCGGAGACCGAAACCGCGTTGGGCCTGAAGATCAACGGTGTCGCCCCGGGCATCCTGGCCGAGGAGGCCAGGAAGCGGGATGCGCTGCTGGTCCACTACTCGACCGACTACGTCTTCGACGGAACGAAGCCCGGTCCGTACGTGGAGGACGATCTGCCAAATCCGCTCGGCGCCTATGGCCGGGCGAAGCTGGCGGGCGACCAGGCGGTGCGGAGCGTGACCGAGCGCCACCTGATCTTCCGCTTGTGCTGGGTTTATGGCGCGCGCGGACAGAACTTCCTGCTCACGATGCAACGGCTGGCCCGGGAGCGCGAGCGGCTCCGCGTGGTGCGGGACCAAGTGGGCTGCCCAACGTGGTCCCGGATGATCGCCGAAGCGACGGCGCTGGCGCTCCAGCAGGTGTTGTCGGCGCCGGACACGGCGGCGTTCACCGGTGTTTATCACCTCGCCGCCGCGGGCCGGACAAGCTGGCACGGCTTCGCCTCCCGCATTATCGAGGGGATGCCGGAGGCGGAACGCAAGTGCCGCGTGGTGGAGGCGATCACCACCACCGAGTATCCGACGCCGGCCAAACGGCCGGCCAACTCGGTCCTGGATTGCGGCAAACTCCAGCGTACCTTCGGTCTGCGCCTTCCCGATTGGGAGGAAAGCCTCCGACAAGTTCTCGACCAACCATGAAACTCCTCGTCACCGGCGGCGCCGGCTTCATCGGCTCGAACCTCATCCATCAGGTCATCGACCGACCCGAAGTGGAGCGGCTGATCAACCTGGATTGCCTGACTTACGCCGGTCACCCGGCCAACTTGGACGCCGTCTCCCATCATCCGAAATATGTCTTCGAGAAGGTGGACCTGCGGGACAAAGCGGCGGTGCATGACGTGGTGCGCCGGCACGGTATCACGCACGTCCTGCACCTGGCCGCCGAGTCGCACGTGGACCGCTCCATCACGGGGCCGGGCGATTTCATCCACACGAACATCGTCGGCACGTTCCATCTCCTGGAGGCCTGCCGGGCCTGCTGGATGAGTTCCGACTCCGGACTCCGGGCTTCGGACTGCCGTTTTCACCACGTTTCCACCGACGAAGTCTATGGCTCGCTCGGCCCGAGCGGGTTCTTCACGGAAGCGACGCCGTACGCGCCGAACTCGCCCTACTCCGCCAGCAAAGCATCGAGCGACCTGCTCGTGCGGGCCTACCATCACACCTACGGCCTGCCGGCGGTGATCACGAATTGCTCGAACAACTACGGCCCGTACCAATTTCCGGAAAAGCTCATCCCCGTGGTGATCCAAAGCGCGCTGGCCCGCCGGTCCATTCCCGTCTATGGCGACGGCCTGAACGTGCGCGACTGGCTTTACGTGCGCGACCACGCCGAGGCACTCTGGCAGGTCCTGGCGCGCGGGCGAAACGGCGAGACTTACAACATCGGCGGCCACAACGAGCGGGCCAACCTGCGCATCGTGGAACTGATCTGCGACTTGATTGACGAGTTTGCCCCCCACCTCGGCGGTGGCACGCGCCGGCTGATCACGTTCGTCACCGACCGCCCCGGCCACGACCGCCGCTACGCCATCGATGCGACGAAAATCCAGTGCGAGCTGGGTTGGACTCCCGCCTACACCTTCGAGCGCGGCATCCGCGAAACGGTGCGGTGGTATCTGGACCACCAAGCGTGGGTGAAGACGGTGCTCGAGGACAAGAAGTAGGCGCAGGCGCGGACCGGAACGGCTCGGCCGACGCGAGGGAATGGCGCAGCGGGACGCCGCGCCCCACCGGCCGGAGGCCGGTTCCACCCGCTGACCCGCGCTGCGGGCGAGCGTTCCGGCGGCGGATTTCCTCAAGCGCCGCTGGCGGGAAAGAGGTCGCGGGCGCCGCAGGAAGAAGTCTCCTTCGGCGCGGCCGGCTTGGAGGCCGGCTCCTCCTCGGCTTCCGGGGCCTCCTTCTTCAGCAGGGGTTCGACCTTTTGCCAGAGTGCGCGCGGGACTTTGGCCCGCTGGTCGGGTGTCTCGATCTCCCCGTCGAACAGCAGGCCCCCATCTTTGCCGTGTGCCGTCAGGTGAAGCTTCGGCCGGTTCACAATCACAATCGTGCCGGACTCATCGGCCTGCACGGTGCTCCTCACCGACGACCCGCTGTTGCGCACCGTGACCGTGGCGTCGTCCGGCACCGCGATTTTCGCCCGGGACAACTCCTCCAGTTGTTCGCGCAACGGATCCAGCGCGGCACCGGCGTTGGTGGCGTGGCGCAGCGCCTCGCGCATGGCCTTCCGGGCTTCATCCATGCTGCGGCGGACTTCCTCCTGCACTTTCTGCTGGTCAATCTTCAGATTCCCCAGCGAGTCACGCAGCATCTTCATCTGCTCGCGGATGGTCTCACCGATGGGCAGGTCGCGAAGCTGCTGCTGGAGGTCACGCAACTCTTTCTGCCCGGCGCGATCATTCTCCACCAACCCCAGACCGGCGGCCGCCTGACCCAGCGTCACGGTGACGCTTTGCTTCCTCCCGGCGCGGTAAAAGGCGACGGGGACGGTGTCGCCCACCTTGCGCACCTGGACCAGCTTGCGCAACTGCGCCGGGTGGACAAGCGCTTGGCCCGCAAACCCCGTCAACACATCGTTCTTCTGCAAGCCCGCTTGGGCGGCCGGGCTGTCCGCCGCGACGTAGTTCACCACCAGCCCGACACCGGGGTCGAGGCCGAGTTGGGAGATCAACGCCTCCGCCGCCTCCTCCGTGGAAACGCCCAGCCAGGGCGCATCCTTGCGGTTGGATGGGCCGGCATCGTCCGCCGCTTCGATCTTCTGGATGACGATGGCTTCGTGTCGCTGGGGCGTGGTATCCGCGGCGGCCAATTCGGCGTCGCGGTCCGCGGTCTCGGCCACGGTTGCCCGCTCTGAAGTGCCGACGAGCGCGGCCGGCTTGGCAGCCTGGAGTTGGCCGGTCGCCAGAGTCCCGGCGAGCGCCAGCGCCCAGGCCGCGGTTTTGGTCAATGTTGGCAAGGATGTATTCATGGTGTTCAAGCGTTGAGGGTTTGTTTAGTAAGTTTCGAAGCGCACCGGCACGATCTCCCAGCGCGGCGAGCGCTGCTCGATCTGGACGCCGCGCGCCGAGTCCCGCACGACCACGGCGTCCGCCCACTCGCGGCAACGGAAGCGCACCGGTTCTCCACTGGGCAACCGCGCCACCGTGTCGAACGCCGCAACCAACTGGCGGTTGAACTCCACCGCGTCCGGTCGGAGCGTGGACGGGTTGGCCGCGCGGGCGCGGTGATCCGGCCCGCTTCCCGGTGCGAGAAAGCGCCAGAGCAGCAAACCGGCGACCGCCGCCGTCGCAGCGGTCGCCGTCGCCAGCCAGCGCAGCCGGGGCGGCCGCGCGGCAAATCGGAACACCGACCGCCACCCGTTCCCTCGCGCCGGCCGCAGCGTCGGCCGCGCCGCCGCCATCCGGACCAGCAAGTCCGCCGGCAGTTTGGCGGGGGGCAGCCCGCGCAGTTCGGCTTCGAACGGGTCGGGAACGGGGTCGCTCATGCCAGCACTTCTTTCGTCATCTTGCGCAACGCTTCCAAGCCATACCGATACCGTGAGGCGGCGGTGTTGGCCGGGATGTCGAGCGTCGCGGCGATCTCGGCAAACGTCAGTTCGCCCCACACTTTGAGAGTAATCACTTCGCGGTACATGTCCGGCAAACGGCTCATCGCGTCTTGAATCAACCTGGCCCGCTCGCGCTCCTCCGGGCCGGAGTCGAACCAGCATTCCGGCGTCGGCTCGCTCGCCGCCCGTTCGCGGCCCGCCCGCCGGTCGTCGCGCCGCGCCTGGTCAATCGCGCGCCGGCGGATGGTCGCCAGCACCAGTGCGGGAGCCGGCGGCGTGCCGTCCCCCCACCGTTGCGCGGCCTCGACCACCGCCTCCTGCACCAAGTCCTGCGCGTCGGCCTCGGAGCGGGCTTGCTGCCGGGCAAAGAGCAGGAACCGTGGCGCGTGGTCGGCCAACCACTGCTGCCACTCGGATTGTCGGGCCGCCTCATCCATTGCGCCGCGTCTGGGGCATTCACTCTCTCAAGCGTCGCCGCGAGACTTTGTTGTCTAACGATCTTCTCACTCCGTGTCCTTCGACACCGGCCAGGGGGGTGATGTTTCAAAAAGGACAAGGAGTCGCGGTGTCGGGCCGGGGGGGACGGACAGACGGAGCCACTCCCGTTTGGGGCCAGGGCTGACGCATATCAATCTTGGAGGACGTGTTTGAGGTAATCAGGGTCCATGGCAGCGCGCATCCACTTACCCTGGATCCTTCGCTTGCAGGTCTTGTCCCGGCGCAAGAGGCTCACCGCCAGTCGCCGGGTGGCTGCCAGGTTCTCGGCGGCGTAGCCGCTACGGGCACGGCTCTGATCCTCGCCAAACACCACGTCCAACACCCAGTGCAGGCTGTTCTCTACACCCCAATGCCCCCGCACTGCTTTAGCATAGCGGACAATGTCGTTGTTCAAACTGCTCCGGTACTACCGCCGCTCCACCGTCCCCCGGCCTTCTGCCGTGCGCCGAGCCTCCACCCCTCCCACACTCTGGAGCCCTTCCCAGGCTGGCCGGTCGGCAAACCAGTTCAGCTTCCGGGTCTGCCAGGAGCGGCGCACTTCCCGCCGCCCGTGTTCCTTGTCGGTCGTTTCCAGCGGGACCCGATGGGGCTCGTTGCGCCTGATGGCCTCGTCCAGAAACGCCTTCACTTTCGCAAAGGCCGTGCCTGGGTTGCCCTTGAGTGCCACTACCTACTCGGCGTCGGCCTCCTTGATTTCCGGGGCGATGTCTTTCTGGCAATGCAGGGCCTCGGCGGTGATTTCGTTGCTCTTGTTTTTGACCTTGCGCTGCCACAGCAACAAACCGCTTTCGGTCGCCCAGGCGCTGACCATCACGCGGGCGTCTGGCCCTTTGTTAAGCGCTCGTCGCACGGCCTTGCCGTCCAAGGCCACGACTTCCCCGCCCAGCACCATGCGCACGCTCGGCGTCCAGCGCGCCAGACAGTCGCCAAACCGCTCCGGATTCAGCGCTTGAAAAACCCGATTATAGGGGTCGTGCGTAGGCACGCCGTTGCGCAGGCGCAGAAAGGTTTTCACCAGTCCAGTCGGACTTCTCCGAACGGCTCCATGTCGTAGAAGCTGTCACCACCGCACAGGATCGCGCAGAGGGCGATGGCCAGAATATCCGCCAAGTCGTGCTCCACCGTGGCCCTGACGCGCGGATCAGGCACTTTCTCCAGTAGGTTGATGAGATTGACCAGTTGAGTTTTCGTCGCGTTCGTTGAGTTGAGGTGCGTTTGCATCCCATCTCATGCATGCATTGTATTTACTTGGTACATTCAAAAATCACAAAAAATCGGTATGCGTCAGCCCTTGGCAAGTCTCGAACGCGTCTTCTTTCTCAGCGCGTGTTTTGGAAAGGGCAAAACATTACTTTAGCGTTATCGTACAAGGATCGGGATTCCTATAGATGGAGGGGATGCAAACGCATCCCCCGCCTTATCCAACTGACCTGACGGCGGAAGCAGGGAACCAGATCGAGTCTCTGGTGCCGGCCCCCACGTCCGAAAAGGGAAGCGTGGTCGACCGGTCGCCAGGGACTGGCGCCGTCTGCTTGACGCAATTTCCCCGGACGTCCGCTCGGGCTGGGCCGGGCGTCTCCTGCCCTGGGACTTGGGTCCGTGGCCGAGCGTCTAGGGCTCCTTCCGGGTGGGGAGCCAAGACGGGACCTGGGAGTTCATGCCCGACGTCTTGCGGGACTGTGGGCGCAAAACCGCAGGTCGCACGGGGGACCCCACGGCGGCCAGCGGGGACAGCCCATCGGGGAAGACCCCGGATCAGGCTGGAGCACGCGGCGCCGATGCGGGCAAGCAGCTCTCGGGGCGCCAGCGCCCCGCAGCGGTGGACTGTCTGGGCTTGAGGCTGGCGGTCCTGATGACGCCAGCCGCGGGGCACGCTCGCGCCGCGGCGCGGCCTTTGATCCAAGCGCGGGGGAGTAGGTAGGGACGACGGCAACTCCTTGGGGCGGACGGCGGTTATCGGGGAGCCTTGGGCAACTGGGCGAAGCCACTTCGTCCCTTCGGTCAATTGAGACTGGAGATTGTGCGCCGTTGCGACGACGTCCAAGGCTTCAAGGGGTTGCCCAGACGCTGGGGGGGGAACGCACTTTCGGCGGGTGGTTCAAGGCGCGGCAAGGGTGCCGAGATGATGAGGTTCACCTGGACCCCAGCGAGGCGATGATTCGGATTTGCATGATTCGCATCATGGTCAGGCGCTTGGCACCTACAGGACGCCATTTCCAAAACACGCTCTGAGAATCGGCCGTTAATCCGCACTCGCTGGCTCAACGGCCAAAGCCACCGTGAGACAGTCGGGATGTCAACGCCTGCCTCAATGCACCGCGTCGCGAACAGGTGGCGCAAGTCGTGATGGGTGATTCGGGCGCACCCGACGATCCGGCAGGCCCGCGTCAACGACTTCTCACACTCTCCCAGCACGCACACCCGGTCTGCTGGCTCGGGACGCTTTTCGGCCTGCAACCGTTTGAGCAACTCCAGCATGGCCGGGATGATGGGAATGAACCGCGATTCGTGCGCGTATGAGGTCTTGGATCGCTTCGCCTTGTGGATTTTGATTTCGCTCCTCTCCATGTCCACTTCAGCCCACGTCACTTGCCTGGCTTCCGAAATGCGGCAACCGGTGAACGCCAGGAAGCGGATCAGATCCGCGCAGTCGTGCGATTGTCGCGCACCCGCTGTTTCCACCGTTTCCAAGTATTTTCTCGAACTGCGCTGGCTCGGGGAGTTGCAGATCTGTGGGTTTGACCCCCAGCCGTTTGATCTTGAAGGCCGGATTCTCATCGCGCCCAAGCCCGCCTTTTTCCAGAATCGCCCGCAGGGTGCCGAGTGTATTATTGAAGTTTTGCTCGTCAAACTGTGCGGAGAATCGTTTTGCCCATTCGCGGCAATCCGTTTCTGTAATCTTGCTCAGATTGGTTTCGTCCAGCTGAGTAGGCTTGCTTGGATTCTGTTCTCCCGGCCAGGTCTTGAGCAACGCCGCAATGCGCGCCTTGCGGTATTGCCGACTGCCTTCAGCGAGGGTGTGATCCGCGGCCAAGTCGGCTTCGTACAACGCCCGCGCTTCCCCGAATGTGCCAGCGGGCGTTTTGGGTTTCCGCAACTCTCTCAGCTTGTCCGGCAGCCGCAGCTTGGCCGCCGTAAACACCTCCGTTCGGAGACTGGCGCGAATCGCCTTGCCGCGAACCTTGCACCGCGCATAGTATGTCCCAGCCGGAATGAATTGCATCAAGCCAGCGTGTTTGTGGAACGTCCGCCATCGCCCGTCTTTTGACGTGGTGGTGTGTGGCCTTTTCGCAATTCCTGTTGCGCCCGTCGTAGTAGTGTCCGAAGGAGTTGCTTTCATCGGAAGAAATCCACGGTATGCAATGGCTGGATGCAACAATAAAACAAAGCGGTATCATCAAGTCGTAAGTGGATTATTGTAAGTTTTTTGCCTCGGTAGCTCAGTTGGTAGAGCAGTTGACTCTTAATCAATTGGTCCTAGGTTCGAGTCCTAGCCGGGGCACCACTACAAACCAGTAATTTACGCCTATTTCCCCTTCACTTCTATGAGTTTACGCGGGTTCGCGGCACCATTGCACAATCTCGACAATCTTCGGCAGACCTTCCCATTGGCAACCAGCATCATCCGTAATACAAGACCTGCATCACGATGACTCTGCCCGTTTGTACCGCTGCGACCCCGGCGGCGAACATTCCCTGCCAAGGAGCACTTGATTGGAGGTCAACTACCCCGCGAGCAGTTTCGGCATCTGGGTCGGGATTACCGCATTTACAAGCGCCAGCCGTCGCGCGCGGCACCCTGGTACTTCCAACTGCAACGGGCGGGGGTGCGCTATCCCCACTCCCTGCGCACGGCGGAAAAGGCGGCCGCGCTAGAGAAGGCGAAGCTGCTGATTGACGCGGCGGAACAACACAAGCTGGCCGAGATGCGCGGGCTTCTCTCCGGCCAACCGGCGCGGTCGGAAAGCTGCCGGCTAGCGGAACTACTCCAGCCCTTTGACCGGCTTCCCGACCAAATCCCCGTGCATTTTGCGAAAGAAAGCACGTGAAACTCGACCAAAAGGAGGTGAGGCGCACATGGCCAATACATGGGCTCGGCTCCCCGGAATTCCCACTTAGTTGAGCGCCGCACCCGCGCAGAGGAGTCGCCGCTGACCGCGCTCGGCGGGTCGGCGAAGCCGCCTTCGGCGCGGCCGGCGTGCGGGGGACGGGCCGGCGCGCCGCGCGCGAAGCCCTGCCCCAGGACGGTCGGGTCGGGGAACTTCCCGCGGCCGAGCAAGGCCGGGAGCGGGCCGTCGTCATTGCAGCGCTCGGCATCGGCCCGCGCCCCACCGCCCAGGGAGAAGCGCAAGAAGCGCCGGGGGGAGCCGGGACCAAGCGGCGGCAACCCCTTGCGCCGCGGGGGGGGGCGGGGAGCAAGCGCGCGTTCGGCGGCCCCGTGGGCGTGGGGTCGAACGCTTCGCGCCGGGCGGCGACGGCCAACTGGCCGCCGCGGGCGCTGGTCGGCCGCCCCTCGCGGGACCGGCGGGGGTGAGCGGGCGATACTTCGCCAGGCTCTACCGACTTCGCCCCCGTTTTGTTCAACCCGTCAGGGGAATCATCCAGCACGTCGGTAAGGTTTGGGGCTACACGACACCGCGCAAGAGAGGGCTTGCATTCTGGCACCGGCTCGATACCTTTTCCCTCGTCCGCACGGGTGCGAGCGTAGCTCAGTCTGGTAGAGCGCAACCTTGCCAAGGTTGATGTCGAGGGTTCGAATCCCTTCGCTCGCTCCATTTATTTCAAGGGCTGGTGCGGATTCATTGCCGCCAGATTTTCCCTCTTTCCATGCTGGTTCTCGACACTAAAGCGTTCTGACCGTGATGAACCAGAATGCAAGATCAGGCCGATTTACCTGGGTCGCGGAGCATCTCTACCGATACTCGACCGGCGGCTTTGACCGGCTTCTTTGAAATCGCGACGGGGGCGCTCTTGGAGAAGAGCGCATCCGAAGCACGATTGCCCAGCGCCTGGGTTGGTTCAGCGAGGCCGCTGATGGGCAGATTCACACCGCCTCCGAAACAGGGCAAAACGCTCGGCGGCTTGCGCGATTCCCAGGCGCGTTCGGACAGATCCGCCCTCAACTCTCTCAACTTTTCACCTCCACGGCACAACCAGGCGCTCCATGATGTAGTTCTTCCGTTCCGGTGCGTTCTGCCCATCGATTTCAACCGCGAACTCCGCCCAATGTTCGAGCATTCCCGCCCGCCGCTGAGCGGCGATTAACATTCGATC
>JAJXZI010000296.1 GCA_021780115.1 bacterium
CGGTGCAGGCTGGGCAAATGTGGATCGGCACCGACGATGGACTCATTCAACTGACGCGCGACGGCGGCAAGACATGGCACAACGTCACACCTTCCGCCATGCCGGCTTGGGGACGCGTCTCCATGATCGCCGCTTCCGATAACAATGCCGGCACGGCGTGGGTGGCCGTCGACAATCACGAAAACAACGACTGGCAGCCGTGGATTTTCCGGACGCGCGATTACGGCAAGACGTGGACGCGCGTCAATGCAGGCATATCGGCTCCGGCGTACCTCCACGCCATCCGGCAGGATCCCAAGGATTCGAATCTGCTGTTTGCCGGGACGGAGACGGGCCTCTACGTCTCGTTCGACGCGGGCGATCACTGGCAGTCGCTGCAACTCAATCTGCCCACCAGTTCCATGCGCGATTTCGCCATCCATGGCAACGATCTGATCGTGGCCACGCACGGCCGCGCTGTCTGGTCGCTGGACGACATCACGCCGCTGCGGCAACTGGCGCAGGCGTCGGCCGCCGACGTTTATTTGTTCCGGCCGGAAACCGCTATCCGGTCGCGTTTGGGCGATCCGACCGGAGCGACGCTCAGCTACTTCCTGAAAACGGGACCGAGCGGACCGGTGACGCTGGCCGTCGTCGATGCCGAAGGCAAGACCGGCGTGCAGTTTTCCAGCACGGGTAAGGACAAACTCGACATCGCACCGGGCATGCATCGCGTGAACTGGAACTTGCGGTATCCCGTTCCTCCGGATATTCAGGGCGGCTCGGCGTATGACGAACGCTATCCGCGCGGCATCATGGCGCTGCCCGGCAAATACACGGTGAGGCTGACCGTCGACGGAAAAACCTACACTCAGCCGCTGACGGTGGTGAACGATCCTCGTTCGAAGGTGCCACAGGCGGACCTGGTGGCGGAATACAAGCTGGCTGCGACGCTGATGGACGCTGTGGCTCGAGATCATCAGACTGCGGACCAGATCCTGCAATTGCGCGCCGAATTGAAACAACTTTGGGAGCGGCTGGCCGGAGATCCGAACGCCAAAGCGATTCTGGCGGCGATGGCCGATCTGGATCACAAAGCCAGCGTCATCGAAAACGTGCTTTACCAGTCCCACGCCAAGACAAATGAGGAGCTGCTGAATTTCCCCACGGAGCTCAACAGCAAGATCGCCTATCTCGAGGATGAAGTGGATTTCGGCGATGGCGCGCCGACCGCGCAGTTCCAGGAGATGGCACGGCGGTACCTGGGCAGACTCAACCAGCAAATCGGGCTTTGGCAAGCGTTGCAGAAGAACGAGCTGGCGGCGCTCAACCGTCAAATGGAGCAGCAGCACATTCCGGTGGTGTACGTGGCCCCGGTTCCGAATTAGGCGGGATCGCAGCCGCGCGTCGCTCCAGCCGGCGCGCGGCGCTGCGGCCAGGCAGCGAGCAACCAAGAAAGGGATGAAAAATGGGAAGCATTCTGCAGGACGTGAAATATGGTTTCCGGCAGCTTCGGCGTTCCCCCGGCCTCGCCGCGGTCGCCATTCTCACACTAGCGCTGGGCATCGGCGCGACGACGGCGATTTTTGGCGTCATCAACGGCTGGTTGCTCAAGCCTCTGCCAGTTCCTCATCCAGGCCAGATCACTGTGATGACCGAGGAGCAATCCGGTTCCTTGTTCACACAGTTCAGCCTGCCCGAGTTTCGCGATTACCAGAAGCAAAGAGGTCCTTTCACCGACATTTTCGCCTACGCGCCTTCCCTCGTCGGCATCACGGTCGATCGCCGCACCGAACAGGCTTTTGTCAGCTACGTCACCGGAAACTATTTTTCGTCGCTGGGCCTGAAACCGTATCTGGGACGGCTGATTCTGCCGTCGGAGGGACAGGCGCCGGGCGCCGATCCGGTGATCGTGCTCGGCTACGACTATTGGAAGAGCCGGTTTCACGGTGACACCGGAATCATCGGCAAGACCCTCAAAGTGGACGGAAGCGCGGTGACGGTGGTCGGCGTCACGCCGCCGAATTTTCATGGCACCATGTCCATCACCGATACGCAGGCGTATTTGCCGGTCAGCATAGGAGCCACAGACGGCGCGCTCGGGAAATCGATCTGGACGAACAGGAACTCGAGGTTCCTCACAATGATGGGCCGGCTCGAGCCGGGCGCGAGCGTGGGCGAGGCGGAAGCGGCGATGAACGTGGAGGCCGCGCGGTTGGCCGCCGCGCACTCAAACACAGACCGCGGTTACACGATTTACGTCTATCCCGAGCGCGATGCGCGGCCGCCCGAGCCGCATCAATACGCGCGGCAGGGAATGATCGCCATGCTGTTTTTCGTGCTGGCCGCGATGGTGCTGCTGGTGGCCTGCTTCAACGTGGCCAGCATGCTGATTGCGCGGGCGCTCGGGCGCCGGCGCGAGATGGCTTTGCGGGTTTCGCTGGGCGCCGGACGCGGGCGCCTGCTGAGGCAGACGCTGGCGGAAACGTTGGTGTTGGCGCTCGTGGGCGGCTTGGCGGGACTGTTTTTGGGTGGATGGCTGACCGGTTTGCTCAATCTGCTCCCCTTGGGAAGCGGCACAGTGCCGTTTCGAATCGAAGTCGGGTTCGATTGGCGCGTGTACCTGTTCACCTTCTGTGTGTGCGTGGCGACGGGCGTAATCGTGGGTTTGGCGCCGGCGTTTCGCGCGTTTCACGCGAACCCCAACGAGGAGTTGCGTGAGGGCGGGTCGCGGCTTTCGGGCGGCATGCGCTCGGGCCGGCTGCGGCGCGCGCTGGTTGTGACGCAACTCGCCGGATCGCTGGTGCTGCTGATCGTCGCCGGCCTGTTTGTGCGCAGCCTGACGAAAGCGGAAGCCACGAATCCCGGCTTCGATCCGCACGGCGTTTTCGATTTGACGATGGATCCTGGCGAAGTCGGGTATACGAAGGCACAGACCGTGGCGTTTTACAAGCAAGTGCTTCGGCACGCGCGCGCAACGCCCGGGGTCGAATCCGCCGCGCTCGCCTTCGACGTGCCTTTCAGCTACTACCACGACGACGCTTCCGTTTATATCGAAGGCCGCGTGCTAGCGCCCGGCAAGCACCCGCCGCAGATCTTCTTCAATCGCGTCAGTCCAGGCTATTTTTCCACGTTGCGTGTCTCGATCCTGCACGGACGGTCGTTCACCGAGTCCGACGATGCGACTGCGCCGGACGTCGCCGTCATCAACCAGGCGATGGCCGCGCGTTACTGGCCCGGCCAGGATCCACTCGGCAAGCGTTTCCGCACGTCGGAGAAAGGTCCGTGGATCAGCGTGGTGGGAGTGGCGAACGACGCCGCCTACATCTTCGTCACTCTTCGCGACCGGCCGTACTTTTACCGACCGGAGGCGCAGAGCTTTGTGGGCATACGCACGCTCGAGATTCGCTCCTCGCTCACGCCCCAGGCGCTCGGCCTGGAGATTCAGAACGAGATTCGCTCGATCGATCCGCTGGTGCCGGCTTTCGACGCCGGGCCCCTCACAACGACCATCCAGGGTCCGAACGGCTTCATGCTGTTCCGGCTTGGCGCGGCCGTTGCGGGAGGGCTTGGGCTGCTTGCTTTGGTGCTGGCGGTGGTCGGGCTTTACGGCGTGATTTCCTACGCCGTCGGCCAGCGGCGGCATGAGTTTGCGATTCGCATGGCCATCGGAGCGACCGAGCGTGACGTTTTGGCGGACGTGCTTGGCGGCGGCGCCCGGCTGGTGGCGATCGGGGGAGTGATCGGGATTCTGCTCGCGATCCTGGTCGCGCGGACCGCATCGAGCATTCTGATGGGAATCAGTTTCATCGATCCGGTGACGTACGTCGGTGCGTCTGTGGGGCTGGCTCTGGTGGCGCTAGTGGCGTGTTATTTGCCGGCGCGTCGCGCCACGCGCGTCGATCCGGCAACTTCACTGCGGTATGAGTGACGTGGATGAACCGTGATGCGTCTCCCGCGCCGGTCGTAGGCTCGGGCAAATGCGTCACCCCCTGTAGCGCCGGCGTCTCGCCGGCGGTTTTCGGACCCGGCACGTTTCGTGCGCCACAAGGCACGAAGTTGAAGGAGTCTGCGCGATGAATCATCTCTGGCAGGACCTCCGCTACGGTTTGCGCATGCTCGCTCGCGCGCCGTTTATCATCATGGCGAACAATGGCTGGAAGCTGCAAAACACTATCGGCGACGCGTTGTTCGATAACGATACCGACACGCTGAACCGCGCGGGCGAATTGAAAGTGAAGTGGGT
>JAJXZI010000186.1 GCA_021780115.1 bacterium
GGGGCGATGAAACTCCTCGGCGGCGCGGAGGTCGAGGTCATCGTGGCCTCCGCAGTGGCGGTCTCGGTCAGCCCGTTCGAAGCCGCCGTGCCGGCGGCGGGCGCGTTCGCGCCGCGGGCGGGCAGCGGCTTGGGCGGGTAGAATTTCTGCATCAGGAACGGCCACGACACCAACAACACGAAGCAGGCGCCCAGAAGGATGATTGATTTGCGATCCATGCGATGAACTCAGTGGCCGCCCGCGGCGACGGCCGCGTTCGGATCCGGCCGGAGGATTCCTCCCGTGCCCCGCCCGGCCCGTCCGCCCTTGGAAGCGGAAAGCATTTCGGATTTCGGACTGCGGACTTCGGACGGGCGCCTGGGCACCGGGTCCGCCCCGCAGCCGCCCCACGGATGGCACCGGCAAATCCGTTTCAGCGCCAACCCGCTTCCCGCCAGCGCGCCGTGGGTCCGGATGGCCTCCAGCGCGTAGGCCGAGCACGTCGGCGTGTAACGGCAACGGCCCAGCGGTCCAAACACCACCGTCTTGGCCGGCGAGAGCACCCAGCGGTACAGGCGCACCCCGAAGCTCAAAACGTGTTGGGCGGGATTCATTCCGGAGCGGCCGGGAGCGTCAGCCCGCAGCGGCCAGCGCGGCGGATTTCAGCAAACCGGCCCGGCGCATCGTGGCCAAGAAATCCCGTTCGACCTCCGGGAACCCGCGGCCGACGATCGACTGCCGGGCCACCAGGATCAGGTCCACCGGGCCGGCCAACCCGTGCTGGTGGCGGCGAAACGCCTCGCGCAGCAGGCGCCGGGCGCGATTGCGCACCACGGCGTTGCCCAGTTTGCCGGAGGTGATCACCCCGAGGTGCGTGGGCGCGCCGGCCGCCTGGCGCTGCCAGTTGGCCGCCAGACAGCCGTGCGCCAACCGCTGGCCTTCGCGCCGGAGCCGGGCGAAATCGCGGCTGTGCCGGAGGCGTCGGGCACGGCCCAAGCGCAGCCGGGGTGGCGATGCGGCGCCCATGGCGGCGGCGCTCAGACCGGCGTCAGCCGCTTGCGGCCGACGCGGCGGCGGTTGCGCAGGATGGCCCGCCCGCTCTTGGACGAGTTGCGGGACAGAAACCCGTGCTGCCGTTTCCGGCGGATCTTGGACGGTTGATATTGACGTTTCATGACACAAAAGACTCCGCACCCCGCAAGCTCTGTCCCGGCAACAAATGGTTCAGGGAACCCCCGGCGGTTCGGAGCGCGAGAGATTAGCAGCGAGCCGGGGCATGTCAAGCCGCGCCGCGCCCAAATGAGAACCCTGCGCGCTGTTCCGCACGCTCTTG
Source organism: bacterium (assembly GCA_021780115.1). Lineage (GTDB taxonomy): Bacteria > Verrucomicrobiota > Verrucomicrobiia > Limisphaerales > JAJXZI01 > JAJXZI01. The sequence goes on from JAJXZI010000186.1 coordinate 1,313, forward strand.
ACTGCCGTGGATCCGGCACCGGCCACCGCGGAGTTGCCCTCCAAGCGCTGCCGCCGCCTTCGTTTTTGAAAGGGGCCGTGCGAGGGCATGCCCACGAGGATCGCTCGGGCCACCCGCCAGCGCATCGCGCGATTGGAGAAGCTGCTGGCGCATCTGGGCGTCCTGACGCCGCAGCAACTCGCCGCCAAGCTCCAGCAAGCCGGCGGGCACTCCGCCCCGTGGCTGCTCGCCGCCCGCGTCCTGGCGAGTAATGGCGATCCCAAGTTCCTCCTCAACTGGCTCCAACTCTGGGACGTGCTCCGCTGGTACGCCCACAATCGGGACTACGACGGGAATATCCGTTGGTCCGGCGGCTTTCGAGTCGAGGCAATGTCGGACACCCCACAAGTGAGCGGAGCGGAGCTTCGCGCTGAGGCTGAAAAGGAAAAGGTCAATGAGAAGGACGGCGAAGAAGATTGGAAGAAGCTCGAAGCTGCCGCGCGGCGCATGGCGAATTACGGATTCACCAGCCCGACCTTCGCCGAAATGGTCGCCAAGTTCTTGCTCGGGCCTGACCGTAAAGCCGAAGCGGCACGACAAGGCAAACCCGGCGTCGTGCAGCCCCCCGAAAGAAGCCTTCAGCGAAGAGCAGTTTCGGAAGCTGTTGTTTCACTGCGACCCGGGCTTTGAAGACCACCCGCGACACCTCAACAACTATTTCAAGGGGCTTCGCGCTGCGTTTCCCCGGCGGATCATCAAGACCATCGGCGGCAGGCGGACTCTGGTGGGCGGCATCGAATGGGAAGTCCGCTTCATCCTGCGCGCGCATGTCGGCCATCAGTCTGGCTGCGATACTGACTTCGAGCGCGCGGTGTGCGGCGGCATTCCGGAGGACGCGGACATGTCCGATTGGCGGGTTTACGAAAACCGCCTTCCGAAAATGTATCTTTCGGCGGCCGACGCGGCAGTTCTAGCGAAGCTGCGGGTCCCGCAAAAAGCGTCTCGCGTTGAGCATGGGAGGCTGCGCGAGCTACGCCAGCCGCTCCTGAACAGCAAGTTGACAATCCCCGGCCGCTACCAAGGAGGTTTGCTTTTCGGCCAACTCAAACCGCGTTTCGACAACCGCATCATCGCCGACTGCCCCATCACTTTCGCAGAGGGTTACGAGCGAGTTTTGAGCGAGACGGGGGATGCGACGGAGGCCAGAACGCAAGCGCGGAGATTCGCCAAAGTGCCCACGTGCCCATCGCTTGATTTCCTCGGGTTTCGCTGGGCGATGACGTTGGCCAACATTCGCATCGGCTTCGACGGGGAGACCTACCGCGACACCGACGGCAAAGAAACGAACGTGAGACGATTGAATGCGGAGGAAATACGGCGCATTGACGCGCGCGTTCGCCAACTCGGCTTCCTCAAGCTTGAACCGGACAAGCCAGACAAAATGGGCATGTCCGAGCGGGCAGGAATGAGCTCCGCGACATCGTCGAGGAAGAAACTAGAGCCTGTCATGCACTTTTGGCAAAAGCCGATTTGAGCATGAGCAGCACAAAAGCGAGCCAGTGATAACCGGCCAGCGTGGTGGCTAATCGCTCGTAATCTCGGGCCAGCCGGCGGAAGCGTGCGGCCCAGGCAAACGAACGCTCGACCACCCAACGCCGGGGCAGCAGCCCAAATCCTCGTTTGGCTTCGGTGTGTTTCACCACTTCTAGACGAATGCCGTGCTCGGTCGCCGCCGCCGCCGGAGTGTCCCCCGTATAGCCTTGATCGACGTACGCCATCTGCACGTGATCCCCCGGGACGTGTTGCACGGCTTGCGCCAGCGCGGCCACTTGCGCGCGGTCCTGTTCGTTGGCGGCGGTGACTCTCAGCGCCGGCAGATGACCCAACGTATCGACCGCGATATGCACTTTGGCCCCGTTGTGCTTCTTGGCGCCGTCGTACCCGGCGCGCCCGCCGCTCTCCGGCGTGGATTGTACGGTGCGGCTGTCCAAGATCACGGCGGTGGGAACGCTGTCGCGCTGGGCCACCAGACGCAGCAACGCCCGCAAATCTTCCGCCAGCGTTTCGAAACAACCCGCCCGTACCCAGCGCCGGGTTTGCTGATAGACGGCGTGCCACGGCGGCAGATCGTGTGGCATCAGCCGCCACGGACTCCCGGTGCGTGCCAGCCAGCGCAGGCCGTTGAAAAGTTCCCGCAACGGGTGTTCGCGTTGCGGCGCCGCTTCTTTCATCAAGGTAAGATAGGGAACACAGAAGGACCATTCTTCATCCGTCACGTCGCTGGGATACGCTGTTCGTTCGTTCGTCATCCCCAGCGTAATGCGCGAATGTATTTACAATGTACAGACTTTTCTTCCCAAAAAGTGAAGTGCAGGCGCTAGGCGTCGCAATGAATACGCCATCCTTTGTTTGAGATGGGCTTAACCCGGTTTGATGGACACCTGGGGGGCGGGGCGCTACAACAACGAAAGCGCACAGGAAGCCAAACACCAAGACCGAAAAGAGCGAAGCCGTCACGACCGGGATGGCCCCGCAAACCAAACGCTACGACGCTGCGTTCAAGCAGGCGGCGGTGGCCCACTGGATCAAGACCGGCCAGTCCGGCACCCGGAGTGCCGCCGAACTGGGCATCAGCTATCCGAGCCTCAAGGAATGGAAGCGGCGCTACTATGGCGACGCCACGCCCGAACGCGATGATCTGGCGGCGGAGAACCGCGCGCTGAAGGCCGAGCTGGCGCGGGTGCGGGAGCAGCGGGACATATTAAAAAACGGTGGGCATCTTCAGCGAACCGTCGAAGAGCGCTACCAAACCATTGAAAGCAGATTCTTCATTGTTTGTGATGGGTAAAAGGGTTGGAACGGGGCAAACTGTCGGCTGATTTCCATGATACCCGAGAAAGTGTTTCATCCAATTTTGGCGC
>JAJXZI010000195.1 GCA_021780115.1 bacterium
CATGAGCAGGCGGGTGTAGATCTCGGGGGTCGCCGTGTACTTCAAATACTTGGCCGCCGGGTCGCGATCCGGCCACCGGCCGTCGTGGGTCAGGAAATACCGCAGGCGGGTTTCGCGCACGGCGGCGGCGTAACTGTCCTGCGTGACCGGCACGCCGTTGATGGAGCCGAAGTTCGCCGTCGCGCCGCCGCGCAGGCCGCCGCCCATCCGTTGATACGGGGAGAAGTAGATCACGAAGCTGGCGACCGTGAGCGTGATAATGACCAGCCACAGCCACTTCTGATGTCTGCGAATCGTTCCAAACATAGCGTCAATCCGGAGTCAAGAGCGCAAACCCTATCCGGCCCCTCCAAGCGGGGTCAAACGTAAAAACGCCGCCGGATGCGCCCGGCTTTCCCGGCGCGGTCTTGTTTTTTGCGCTCGTCCTCCCTCCTCGTCCGCGAACGAGACGGCCCCGGAGCCGGGCGCGAGGGCCGGCGTTCGGCCGGCGAACGACAGACCATTTTCGGCGTGACGGGCCGGGCCGTTTGGTGTGAAGTCGCAGGAGCGGGGGGCCGGTGCCGCCGCCCGGCCGCCGCCCGGACTTTCAACCATTGCTGAACGACCACGCTTTATGGATGCCACGTTTGCCTTCACCGTGAACGGCCAGCCCCGCCGGGTGACCACCGATCCCGAACGTCCCTTGCTGGAGGTGCTGCGCGAAGACCTGCAACTGACCGGCCCCAAGTATGGCTGCGGCGAGGGCCAGTGCGGCGCCTGCAGCGTCCTGATCAACGGCCGCAGCGTGGTGACGTGCATCACGCCGGTCGCCAACGCGGACAAACAAGCGATCGTGACCATCGAGGGACTGGCCTCGGGCGACACCCTGCATTCGGTGCAGGAAGCCTTCCTCGCCGAAGGCGCCTCCCAATGCGGTTACTGCACGCCCGGCATGATCATCGGTGTCGTGGGCCTGCTCCACGAGAAGCCGGACCCGACGGACGCGGAGATCCAGGCGCGGATGCAGGGCCACCTGTGCCGGTGCTGCAATTATCCGAAAATTCTGAAGTCCATCCGCCGCGCCCTCGCGGCCACCAGGAAGTGAACGCCATGAAGACAGCCAACGTGAAGGAAGCGCCGGCGACCGGGCCAGACGTGGAAACCGTGGAGCCGCTGGGCTACGACTTCGGCCTCAACCGGCGCTCGTTTGTGCAGGTGCTGGGCGCGGGGTTGCTCATCGCCGTGGGACCGGCGCCGGCCCTGGCCCAGCGCGCCGGCGGTCGCGGCGGGGGCGGTAGCCGCAAAATCAGCGCCCGGATCCACTTGGGCCGGGACGGCGGGATCACGGTCCTGACCGGCAAGGTCGAACTGGGTCAGGGAGCGCGCACGGAACTGACGCAAGCCGCCGCCGAGGAACTGCGCGTCCCGGTCGCCCGCATCCAACTGGTGATGGCCGACACCGGGCTGGTGCCCGACGACGGCATCACCGCCGGCAGCCGCTCGACGCCCGCGACCGTGCCGGCGGTGCGCCAGGGGGCCGCCGCCGCGCGCGACTTGCTCACCGGGTTGGCGGCGCAACGCTGGAACGTGGACCGCAACGCCGTGGAAATGCGCGACGGCCAGGCGGTCCACCCGCCGACAAAGCGGGCGCTGACCTACGCCGATCTGGCCGGCAGCCCCGACGTTGCCCAGGCGTTCGACCAGGCCATCCCGTCCGATGTGACCCTCACGCCAGTCCAGGAGTGGAAGACACTGGGCACTTCGGTGCCGCGGCCCAACCGGCGCGACCTGGTCACTGGCGCGCACCATTTTCCTTCGGACCTCACCCGTCCCGGCATGTGGCGCGGCAAAGTCCTGCGCCCGCCCTCCTACGGCGCGAAGCTGCTCTCCGTGGACCTGGCGCCGGCCAAAGCGATGAAGGACGTGGTGGTCGTGCGGGACGACTCGTTTGTCGGTGTGGCCGCGCCGACGACGGCCCAGGCGCGACGGGCCTTGGCGGCCGTTGCCCAGACCGCGCAGTGGGAGGCCGTGCCGCAGCCGTCGAGCCAGGAGCTGTACGATTACCTGACCCAGCACGCCCGCGGTGGCGTGCCGAAGAATCCGTTCGCCGCCGAAGTCGCCCAGGCGCCCAAGGCGCTGCGCCAGACCTACCACGTCGCTTACGCCCAGCACGCGCCGATGGAAACGCGGGTGGCCCTGGCGGAATGGACCGACGGCAAGCTGACCGTCTGGACCGGCACGCAGAATCCCTTCGGCTACCACGGCGAGTTGACGCGCGCCTTCCACCTGGCGAACGACCGCGTGCGGGTGATCGTGCCGGACACCGGCGGCGGCTTCGGCGGCAAGCACACCGGCGAGGTGGCTGTCGAGGCCGCGCGCCTGGCCCAAGCGGCGGGGCGTCCGGTGTCGCTGAAGTGGACGCGCGAAGAGGAGTTCACCTGGGCCTATTTCCGTCCGGCGGCGGTGATCATCATCGAGGCCAGCCTGGATGCCCACGGCGCGTTGACGACTTGGCACCACGTCAACCTTAACTCCGGCCCGTCGGCCATTGACACGCCGTATCGCGCCGGCCAGGCCCGGAGCCAGTTTGTGGGGTCCGAGCCGCCGCTGCGCCAGGGATCTTACCGCGCGCTGGCCGCCACCGCGAACAACTTCGCCCGCGAATGCTTCATGGACGAGATGGCGGCGAGCGCCGGCGCGGACCCGCTGGCCTTTCGCCTGGCGCACCTGGAGAATCCGCGTCTCCGCGCGGTGCTGGAGGCCGCCGCCCAGCGGTTCAACTGGAGCGAGCGAGTGAAGAAGAAGGATAAGGACGTCGGCGTGGGCCTGGCCTGCGGCACGGAGAAAGGCTCCTTCGTCGCGGCCTGCGCGGAGGTCGCGCTCGACCGTCGGGAGAACGCCCTCGTCGTGCGCCGCGTCTGCGAAGTCTTCGAGTGCGGCACGATCCTGAACCCGGACAATCTCGTGTCGCAGATTCAGGGCTGCCTCCTGATGGGCCTGGGGCCGGCGTTGCGCGAGGAGATGCAGTTCGAGAACGGCCGGATGCGGAATCCGCAGTTCTCGAAGTACCGGGTGCCCCGTTTCGCCGACGTGCCGGAACTCGATGTCCACCCGCTGAACCGGCCGGACCTGCCGTCCGTCGGCGCCGGCGAAACGCCGATCATTGCCATCGCGCCCGCCATCGCCAACGCCGTCTTCCACGCGACGGGAACGCGCGTCCACCAAATGCCGATCCCGGTGCCTGCCGCCCAGCCGGCCTGAGCCGGAACGATGCCGTTGCAGCGGGGAACGCGGGCGTCGCGCCCGCGGTTGTCGGCCTCAGGCTGAAGACACTTCGCCCGAAGTGAGAAACCGTTCGGTGGACTGTTTCTGCTTCGTCGACCCGTCGGCGAGCCGCCGACGGGAGCGACCGCGACGGCCGCGGCCGAGGCCGACAATTCGCTCCCCACGCGCCTTCCGTCTCCGTATCCTGCGGGCATGGATTTGGCTGAGAATCTGGAATCGGTTCGTCACCGCATCCGCGCGGCCTGCGAACGGGCGGGGCGTCCGCCCGAAGCGGTCCAATTGCTGGCGGTGACGAAGACGCAGCCGCCGGAGGTCGTCCACGCGGCGGCGGCGCTGGGCCTCACGCTCTTGGGCGAGAACCGCGTGCAGGAAGCGAGGGCGAAAATCTCCCAGTGCTCCGGCAAGTTGTGCTGGCACATGATCGGACACTTGCAGACGAACAAGTGCCGCGACGCCGTTGCTTGGTTCGCGATGATCCAGAGCGTCGATAGCCTGCACGTGGCGCAGGAACTCGACCTGCGCGCCGGGCAGGCCGCGAAGCGGATGCCGATTCTGCTGGAGGTCAACCTCGCCGGCGAGGCCAGCAAGTTCGGTTACCGACCCGAGCCGTTGCTGGCCGAGCTGAAGGCCGTCAACGCGCTGCCGCGGCTCGAAATCCACGGGCTGATGACGGTGCCGCCCTGGACCTCCGACCCGGAGAAGGTCCGCCCGTGCTTCCGCCGGTTGCGTGAGTTGAAGGACCAGTGCGAACAGACGCTCGGCGCGCCCCTGCCCCACCTGAGCATGGGCATGAGCGGTGATTTTGAAGTCGCCATCGAGGAAGGAGCGACTATGATTAGAGTTGGAAGTGCGCTTCGGTTATCTGATTCCCACTGGCTTTGTGGGCGCCTACAGCACGTTTTCAACCTAT
>JAJXZI010000332.1 GCA_021780115.1 bacterium
ACCGAGAGACGGGATTGTTTTTCCATAACTCTGTGCCCGGAATCTAAAGGCGTTCGGGAAAACGTCCACGGGTCGGCGAGCGTTTTCACCGCCTGCCATGCGAACCATCCAGCCGGCTAATTCGCCATGCCGGGGGCGGCGGCCGCGAGGTTGTGGATTTTCCGGGCAAGTCCAGGCCTTGCCCCGCGGGTGCTTCTTCGGTTTACGAGCAGCCGCGCGGCGGGGTAAACTGCGCCGCGTGAAACTTCTCGCGTCCCTCCGTTGCCGCCTGAGCCGGCCCCTCCTGGCTGGCCTGATGTTTTCGCTGCTGGCGCCGTCCCCGACCAACGCCGTGAACGGGCCGATCGCGCTGGCGGGGCGCTGGCGGTTCCAGTTGGACCGCCAAGACGCCGGGATGCGTGAGCGCTGGTTCGAGCGGACGCTGTCGGGCGAGTTCACGCTGCCCGGCTCGTTGCCGGCGGCGGGCATCGGCGACGACATCTCCACCAACACGCCGTGGACCGGCGGCATCGTGGACCGATCGTTCTTCACCGCGCCGGAGTTTGCGAAGTATCGCCAGCCGGGCCACGTGAAGGTGCCGTTCTGGCTCCAGCCGGACAAATACTATGCGGGCGTGGCGTGGTTCCAGCGTGACATCGAGATTCCCCAGGAGTGGCAGGGTAAACGCGTCGTGCTCTTCCTCGAACGAGTGCATTGGGAAAGCCGCGTCTGGGTGGACGGCCGTTGCGTCGGCACGAACAACTCACTCTCCACACCGCATGAATACGAACTGGGCGTAGTGGCACGGGCGTCTCGCCCGTCCGGTCCATCGCAAAATCAGGAACACACAGGCGGGACGCCCGTGCCATTCGAACTCGCGCCGGGCAAGCACACCGTCAGCATCCGCGTGGACAACCGCCGCATCGTGGACATCGGCGAGAACTCGCACGCCATCACCGACCACACGCAGGGGAACTGGAACGGGATCGTCGGGAAGATCGAGTTACGCACGACGCCGCTGGTGTGGATTGAAGACGTGCAAGTTTACCGAAACGTCTCCAACAGAATGGTTCGTGTGCTCGTCAGGATTGGCAATGCGACGGGCGAATCTGGGGAGGGTATTCTTTCGATAAAACCAGGCGCCGTTTTGCCCTCAAGCACGGTCTTCTTTGATCGGTTAGGAATTCCGGTGAAGTGGCAGACAAACGGTGGGATTGGAGAATTAAGATGGTCTGCCAGCGCCGGGGCACCGGTTTGGGATGAGTTCAATCCGGCGCTCGAGACATACACGGTCGTTCTTAAGGTCGGCAGGACCAAGTCTCTGGGCGTGGTGTGGCGGGAAGTCACCTTTGGCCTCCGCGACCTTTCCACCTCCGGCATCCAACTCACCATCAACGGCAAGAAGACCTTCATCCGCGGCACGCTCGAGTGCTGCATCTTCCCCAAGACCGGCCACCCGCCGATGGAAGTTGAGGGGTGGCGGCGCATCATCCGCGTCGCGAAATCCTACGGGCTGAACTTGATGCGCTTTCATTCCTACTGCCCGCCGGAAGCGGCGTTCCAGGCGGCGGACGAACTGGGTTTCTATTTCCAGGTCGAGACCTGTTGGGCCAACGGCGGCGCTGCCAACATCGGCGACGGCCGGCCCGTGGACCAGTGGGTCTATGACGAAACCGACCGCATCCTGAAATACTACGGCAATCACCCGTCGTTCCTGCTGATGCTCTACGGCAACGAGCCGGGCGGACGCAACGCCAACGCCTACCTCGCCAAATACGTCGAGCACTTCAAGGCCAAGGATCCGCGCCGGCTGTGGAGCGGCGGCTCTGGCTGGCCGCAGTTGCCCGAGAACCAGTTTCACGTCACGCCCGATCCGCGCATCCAGGCGTGGGGCGGCGGACTGAAGACTCGCATCAACGCCCGGCCGCCGGAGACGACCACCGACTACCGCGATTACATCGCCGCGCGCCAGGTTCCGGTCATCAGTCACGAGATCGGCCAGTGGTGCGCGTATCCGAACTTCGACGAGATGAAGAAGTACACGGGCTACCTCAAGCCGAAGAACTTCGAGATCTTCCGGGACTTCCTGAACGAACACGGCCTGGGCGGACTGGCGAGGCCGTTCCTGCTCGCGTCCGGCAAGCTCCAGACGCTCTGCTACAAGGAGGACATCGAGTCTGCGCTGCGCACGCCGGGCATGGGGGGATTCGAGTTGCTGGACCTGCACGATTTCCCCGGCCAGGGCACCGCGCTCGTCGGCGTGCTTGATCCGTTCTGGGAGGAGAAAGGCTACGTGACGGCCGCGGAATACAGCCGGTTCTGCAACTCAACCGTGCCGCTGGCGCGGATGAAGAAGCGGGTGTTCACGACGGATGAGACGCTGGAGGCGGAGATCGAGGTGGCAGACTTCGCGGAAGCGCCGGTGGCGGGCGTGCGGGCAACTTGGAAGTTGGTCAGTGAAGCAAGCGCCGTTCTGGCGAATGGATCGCTGGCCACGAAAGCCACTCCGGCTGGGAACGGCCTCTTCCCATTGGGCTGCGTGTTGGCAGATTTGAAGAACGTGAAAGCGCCGGCGCGGTGCAAGTTCGTCGTGACGGTGGAGCGCGGCCTTCAGGCCGCTTCACCGTCCGAACGTGGAAGCGGCGTAAACGCCGCGCGCCAGACAACGTTCGAAAACGACTGGGATATCTGGGTCTATCCCGCCAGGCCTGCGACTGAGCCGGCGAAGGACACCCTCGTCACTGCGCAGTTCGACGACGCGGCCCAGCAACAACTCGCGTCTGGCGGGAAGCTTCTTCTCACCCTGCCCGGCAAGGCCGTCCGCAACTTCGACACCGCGCCGGTGAAGCTCGGTTTCTCCAGCATCTTCTGGAACACCGCCTGGACCGGCCGTCAGGCGCCCACGACGCTCGGCATCCTTTGCGACCCGCAGCATCCCGCACTCGCCGAGTTTCCGACCGAGTTCCACAGCAACTGGCAATGGTGGTATCTCGTCCACCGCGCCGGCGCGCTGCGGCTGGACTTGTTGCCGAAGGGCACCGAGCCGATCGTGCGCGTCATTGACGACTGGTTCACCGCCCGTCCGCTCGGCCTCGTGGTCGAAGGCAAAGTCGGCGCCGGCAAGGTCATCGTGTGCGGCTTCGACCTCACGCGCGACGCCGACGATCCGGTGTCGAAGCAAATGCGCGCCAGCCTGCTCGGCTACATGGCGTCGGAGAAATTCGCGCCGAAAACCGAACTCACCGCCGAGCAAATCAAGAGTCTGATCACTGAAGGCGGGCAAGCCCGGCTGCGCGGCGTCCGCAACATCAAGGCTGACAGCGCGCAGGCTGGCTACGAGGCGGAGAACGCGATTGACGGCGACGCCACCACGATGTGGCACACAGCGTGGGGCGAAGGCGCGCCGGGCTTCCCGCACGAGTTGATGATCGAGTTCGACGCGCCGCGGACGCTCACCGTCTTCACCGCGCTGCCACGCCAGGACGGTCTGCGCAACGGCTGGATCAAGGACTACGAACTCCGCGTCAGCGACGACGGCCAGCGCTGGACCGAGCCGGTCGCAAAAGGAGTATTCAGCAACGAAGCCGAACTGAAGACCGTGAAGTTCGTCGCGCCGGCGAGGGCGAAGTTCATCAAACTGGTTGCGCTCAGCGGCTGGGCCAGCGGTCCGTGGGCTTCGCTGGCAGAAATCGGCGTGAGCGAAGCCAAGTAGCGGCAGCCCGTCGCGGTTGCCGTTCCGCTTGTCCAGCGGGGCGCTTGTTCGGACCTCACCGGCGAGGGGAACGCCTGCGCCACTTTAGCAGTTTGTTGAAAAACAAATTTGTCTTTGAAACCTTTCAGCAGGAGTAATGTCTGAAACCGGATGCGTGGAAAACCACAATCCCAGCCGGACTTTTTGACGGTGATCAACCTCAACCAATGCGTGCCCGCCGACCATCCTTTGCGGGCGATCAAGGGGCAGGTGGATGCCGTCCTGAAAAAACTCTCGCCGCTGTTCGATGAACTCTATGCCCGGGACGGGCGGCACAGCATTCCGCCCGAACAACTGCTCAAGGCGCGCGTGCTGACCGCGCTCTACAGTGTCCGCAGCGAACGGTTGTTCTGCGAACAACTGGGCTACAATCTGCTCTGGCTCTGGTTCCTGGACCGGGA
>JAJXZI010000235.1 GCA_021780115.1 bacterium
CGAGGGCGTGGTCGTCCACCACGAACACCCCCGGCCTCGGTTCGGTGATCTTGCCCGGCAACAGGACCGCGTCGGCCTTGATTGGCGGCATCATTTGCGCGGCGAGTTTGCCCTGCGGGGGATCGACGACCTCGACCGGCTGCCAGGCACCGTCCTCGTAACCCGGCCGATCCCAGCCCGGCTTCTCGAGGCGGGCGTCGTAGGTTTCGCCCCCGTAGATGCTGTCGAAGCGGATCGGGCCGGTGGCACACTTCCAATCCGGGCCGCTGGCGATGACCGTCTTGCGGCCATCGACGAATTCGATTTCGAGTTGGCACAGCAGGCGCGGGGCGGCGCGCCACGGCGCCCGGTGGAAATTCCACACGGCTTTCGTCTGCACGTTGAACCAGCCGTTGCCGAGAACGACGCCCAGCGCGTTGTCGCCTTTCTTGAGCAGCGGCGTCACGTCATAGGTGACGTAGAGGGCGCGTCGGTCGTAGCGCGTGTAGCCGGGGTCGAGGAGGTGATCGCCAACCTTCTGTCCGTTGAGGTGCAGTTCGTAGTAGCCCAACCCGCAGAGGTAAACGCGCGCTTGCTTGATCTTGCCGTCGAGGGTAAATCCGCGCCGGAACAGCGGCGCGGGCCGCTCTTCAGCGTCCGTGGTGCGGCCGATCCATTGCGCCTGCCAATCCGACCCGGCGAGCAGGCCCATCTCCCACGACGCCGGCGCGCTCCAGGCGGAGGGGCGGCCTTCCTGGTCCCAGACCCGGACGCTCCAAAAGCACTGCTGGCGCGAGTTCAGGGCCTTGCCTTGGTAAACGATCTGCGCCGTCTCGCGCGAAGCGACTCGGCCGCTGTCCCAGAGGTCGGCTTGGCCGGGGTGCAGCGCCCCCGGCTTCGTGGCCACGACAATCTGGAACGCCGTCTGCCGCTGGCCGCGTTGATTGGAAGTGAGCGTCCAAGCCAGCCGCGGCGCCGCCGCGTCGCTGCCAAGCGGATTCGCGACGTACTCGCAGCGGAGGTCGGCCACGTGGAGGGCCGCGTGGGCGGAGAGGACGCCCCAGAGCAGGGACAACGCTGCCAGAGTCGTGGCCCGGCCTGAGTGCGAGCGAAAACCAAAGCGTATCTTCATGGTGAAAACGCGGCCATTATGGAGGAAACCCCGCGTTGTTCAACCCTGCCATCGTGCCGGGCCAGAGTGGCGGCGGGGGCCGAGCACGGCGAAGGCTTTTCGGTTGCCGGTCCTTCGGGGCACGCTACGATCGCCCGCCAATGAACTCGAACGCCCTCACCGTCGTCGCCACGTTGCACGCGAAGCCCGGCCAGGAATCCGCCTTGAAGCAGGAACTGCTTGCACTTGTTCCTGTCACGCGCCAGGAACCCGGCTGCCTGAAGTATGACCTGCACCAGTCGGTGGACACCTCGGGCCATTTCCTCTTCCACGAAACCTGGACGAGCAAACAGCACCTGGAGGATCACCTGGCCCGCCCGCCTCTGAAGGCCTTCCTGGCGAAGGCGGACGACCTGCTGTGCCACCCGCCGAGCATCACGCTCTGGGAGAGGATTGGCTGACGGCGCTTCCGGGGAGACCGGCGCGGCGGCCGGGCGGCGGGTTGAACGGGTTGGGCCGTCAACTGTCGAACTGATGACGGTCAACATAAAAACCCATAACCAAAAAGAACCATGAAGAAATCGTTCGCAGTCCTCGCGGCCGCTGCCGCCCTCGTTTTGTTCGCCAACGCAGGCACCGCGCTGGCCAAGGAGGTCACCATCACGGGCGAAGCCAAGTGCGCCAAGTGCATGCTCCACGAGGGCGACCACTGTCAGACGGTGATCCAGACGGAGAAGCACGGCAAGACGGTCAACTACTACGTCGTGGACAACAAGGTCGCCCAGGGCTTCCACAAGGATGTCTGCCACGAAGCCGAGAAAGTCACGGTCACCGGCACGGTCAAGAAAGTCGCCGGCAAGCGGGAGTTGACGCTCAGCAAGATCGAGCTGGCCAAGCAGTAAGCGCCGTCCGCCGCTGGAATTCACGCCGCCCCTGGTCTGGGCTTCCCCCGGATCGGGGCGGCTTCTTTTCGTTCCTTGTTGCCGGCCGGCGCTCGGCCGGATGCAAATTGACTGTGCCCGCCTGTCGTTTTCAGTATGTTCCGCAGTGGCCCGTTGGGCCGAGCGATGAACAAGCTGTTGCTGATCGACGACGAAGAGGACGTGCAGTACTCCTTCCGGCGGACCTTTGATTCGCCGGAAATCGCCCTGAGCACCGCGTCCAGCGGTGAGGAAGGGCTGAAACTCATTCCCCAACTCAAACCCGACCTGGTCCTCATGGACCTGCGCCTGGGGGGCATCAGCGGTCTGGAGACGCTGCGCCGGCTGCGGGAGACCGATCCCAAACTCCTCGTCATCCTCATGACGGCCTACGGCACCACGCAGACCGCCATCGAGGCGATGAAACTGGGCGCCTACGATTACCTGCTCAAGCCGTTCGACATTCTCAAGCTCAAGCAGACGGTCCAGGCGGCGCTCAAGGCGGCGCGCGACATGCGGCAGGTCGTCTCCTACGAGCCGCTGCTCGAATCGGAGGATTACGAACTGGGCATCGTGGGCCGCAGCGAACCGATGCAGCAGGTGTTCAAACTCATCGGCCAACTCGCCGCGAGCGACGCCACCGCGCTGGTCACGGGCGAGACGGGCACGGGCAAGGAACTGGTGGCCCGCGCCATTTACCATCACAGCGGGCGCGCCGGGCAGCCGTTCCTGGCCATCAACTGCGCCGCCATCCCGGAGCAACTGCTGGAAAGCGAGCTGTTCGGGCACGAAAAAGGCGCCTTCACCGGCGCCACGGCCCAGCGCATCGGCCGGTTCGAGCAGTGCCATCGCGGGACGATCTTCCTCGACGAGATCGGGGACATGTCGCTGGCCACGCAGACGAAGATCCTGCGCGTGTTGCAGTCGGGCACCTTTGAGCGCGTCGGCGGCAACCAGCCGATCCAAGCGGACGTGCGCGTTATCGCCGCGACGAACAAGGCGCTCGAGGAGGCCGTCGCCAAACGCGAGTTCCGTGAGGACCTGTTCTATCGTTTGAACGTGGTGCGCATCCAACTGCCGCCGTTGCGCGAGCGCCGCGAAGACGTGCCGCTGCTGGTGAATTACTTCCTCCAGGAACTGGCGCGCGACACGCGGCGCCCGCCGAAACCCATCGCGGTGGATGCCCTCCAGGCGCTGGGGAATTACCGCTGGCCGGGCAACGTGCGCGAGTTGGAGAACGTCATCCGCCGCGCGTTGGTCGTGTCGAAGGGCGACGCCGTCCTGTTGGAGGACTTGCCGCCGGAGGTGCTCGGACAGCGGCCGGCCGGCGCGCTGCCGGCGACCGCGAATCCCGCCGTCCCCGGAGCGGCGCCGGCCCTCAAAGATGAGAGCGTCGCGGCGCTGGCGCAGCAACTCTTCCTGTGGGCCCGCCGGAACAGCCGGCTCAAACTCATCCCCGCCGTGGAGCGTGAGCTGATCATCGAGGCGCTCAAGGATACCCAGGGCAATCAGGTCCAGGCGGCGAAGCTGCTCGGGATCACCCGGGCGACGCTGCGGAAGCGCGTGGAAAAATTCGCCATCAAACGCGAGCTGACCATCCAGTGAGGAAATCCGGAACCCGAAATCCCCAATACCTGCCGCCGCGAGAGATTTCGGCTTTCGCTCTTCGGGTTTGCCCCGGCTTTCCCGTTTCGGATTTCGGGTTTGCTTTCACTTCCACCTTGGGTATCTGAAACGCCGTGACTGAGAGCGCACCCAGCCTGCTGCTCCTGATTCCCGCGTACAACGAGGAGCACCGCATCGAACCGGTGCTGCGGGACTACGCGCGCTATTTTCCGCAGCATTACCGGGGGAAGTTCCAACTGGTCGTCGTGTTGAACGGCTGTCGCGACCATACCCTCGACGTCGTCCAGCGCGTCGCCGCGGAGTTTCCCTGCATCGGCTATCGCGATTTTCCGCAGCGGATCGGCAAAGGCGGCGCGCTCATCGAGGGCCTCCGGCTCGCGCCGTTGGCCGACCTGATCGGTTACGTGGATGCCGACGGCGCCACGCCGCCGCAGGCGTTCCATGACCTGGTGAACCGCCTCGGCGCGGCGGATTGCGTGATCGGCTCCCGCTGGCTGCCGGGCGCGGTCCTGCACCAGGCGCAGAGTCACAAGCGCCAGTTCGCCAGCCGCGTTTTCCACCTCATCGTGCGGGGCCTGTTCTGGATGAACATCCGCGACACGCAGTGCGGCGCCAAGGTGATGCGGCGCGAGGCGGTCGAAAAAATCCACTCCTCCCTGCGCATCGCCGACATGGCGTTCGACATCAACCTGCTCTATTCGCTCCAGCACGCCGGCTTCCGCATCCTCGAAGTGCCCACCGAATGGACCGACAAAATCGGCTCCAAAGTCACGCTGGGCCGCACGTCCCTGACGATGCTGCTGTCCGCGGTGCGGGTGCGGTTGATCTACTCGCCGTTCTACCGGTGGTTGCGCCCGCTGCGCCCGCTGGAGACGTGGATCTACAGCAAGCTCCGCGCGCCGCAGCCACTGCCGGGACCCGGCGGGAAGTGCGAAGCGCGAAGTGCGAAGTCCGAGGGACCAGGGCCGGCGGGCGGCGCTTGAAGTGCAAAGTCCGACACCGCTGAAACCGACGCCGCCGCGGTTTGCCGCCGAACCGGCGCGCGTTATCTTGGCGCTTCGGGCTTCGGGCTTCGGACTTTCCCGCCCCACGTGAACCAAGCGCAGAGGGCGAGCATCATCACACAAAAGATTCCGAGTGTTCGCAGCACGGCTTCATAGCTGCCGTGGAAGCGGCTCAAGGCCACCGGATAGGCTAACGCCAGCCCCACCAGCCAGGGCGTGACCGCGAACCGGCCGCGCGCGAGCAGGTTGTTGAGCAACACATTCGCCATCGCCAGCGGCACCATGGCCCCCGCGTACCAAGGGATCAAGCGCGTCGCTTCTCCCGCCCAGGAGGCCTTGAAAACGAACGGCACGACCCACGGCGCGAGCACGCACAGGCCCGCCGCGCCGCCCAAGGCCAGCACGCCCGTGCCGAGCAACGTGACCGCCAGGAGATCCGTCTTTTCCGCGCGGGCGGTGCTATGCACGATTTTGGGGAACATCACCGCCGCGAGCGGCAGTACGAACCACATCAGGGCGCGCGACAGCGTGCCGGCAGCCACGTAGGACGCAGTGTGGTCTTCGGGAAACCACGCCTTCACGAACATCGTGTCGGAGGAGAACAGGAATTGAAACGCGCCGAATCCCAGCATCAACGGCACGACTTGGCGCAGCAGTCCGCGGCCGTCGAAGCTCCGGCCTCTTCCCGTCCACAGGTCGCGCGTGGACCAGATGGCCAGGGCGAGCGCCAGCCCGTAACCGATGGCGGCCGCCGTCATGATCCCGGTGGCGAGCCCGCCCAGAACCAGCACGATGAGCGCCGTCCCCCCCAAACGCCCGACGCCGCTGAGGATCATGGACCACCCCAGACAGGGAAAGTCCTGCCGGCCCTGCACCACGCCCCAGAACATCGGCGTCCACGCGCAGGCCAGCCAGACCAACAGGACCACCCACAGGCCGGCGGGGTTGGACAGCCCCCACCGGGCGGCGATCTCGTGGCGGAAGATGCCGACCACCCCGGCCGCCACGAGCCACACGAGGAAGACGGTCCCCCAGCCCACACGGATCATCCGGGCCAGTTCCGCTCTACGATCCGTCGCCAGCGCGGCCGCCGTCTGTTGGGCGAACACCATTTGCAGCGGCAACGCGGGAATGACCATGGTCATCGACAGCAGCGCCCCGAACGCGCTGTATTCCGCGTCGGGGATCTTCTTGGAGAAGAAATGCACCCCCCACATCATCATGCCGCCGGTGACATTGGCGACCATCAGCCAGCCGCTCTGGCGGAAAAACGCAGCCTTGCTCATGGAAGAGTTGAAGATCCGGCGTCGCGGGTCAAGGGCCGGAACCACAGTGCCCCGGAGCGCCGAAAGCCAAAGCCCTCGACCCTCGACCCGCAATCCTCGACTGGAATGCTCATGGCAGCGATGACAGGAAACTGACCAAGATCGCCTTCGCGCGTTCAAGCGACGCCAGCGAAATCCACTCGTCGGCGGTGTGCGCCTGGGCGATGTCGCCCGGACCGAAAACGACGCTCGGGATGCCGCCCGCGGCGAGCACCGCCGCGTCGCAGAAGAAATCCGCGCCGACCGGACGCCGTTGTCCCGCGCACCGCAGAAACCGGCGCACCAGCGGCAGCGCGGCCTCCGTCTCCAGCGGCAGGCACGGTGCCAGCTTCGTCGCCCCGATGGTGACTCGCAATCCCCGGAGGCGCAGCAGCGCCGCCAACTCGCGCCGCACACCGGCTTCGGTTTCGCCCGGCAGCGTGCGCCGGTCGATCTCGATCTCGCAGCGGTCGGGAACGATGTTGGGCTGGCGCCCGCCCGCGATCGTTCCGACGCTGACCGTCGCGCAGCCGAGCAGCGGATGGCGTCGCCGACGCAGCGCGCGCCCATACTTGGTTTCCAGCAGAGTTACGACGCGGGCCATGGCGGCCACGGCGTTGACGCCCCGGTGCGGCGTGGCGCCGTGGGCCGACTTGCCGCGCGTCGCCAGCTTGAGCCAGAGACTGCCCTTGTGCGCCGTGACCACGCGACAGCGCGTCGGTTCACCAATGATCGCCAGATCGGCCTTCAGCCCGCTTCGGGCCAGTGTCCGCGAGCCTGCCTGGGCATTTTCCTCGTCCACCAAACCGGCGAAGAGGATCTCAGTCTGCCTGGGCCGTCGCGGCGACCGGCTGAGTTCACACAAGGCCGCGAGCATCGCGGCGACGCTGCCCTTGGTATCGCACGCGCCACGACCGTGCAACCGATCGCCGCGGCAGCGCGGTTGAAAGATTTCCCTTCCGTCGCCGCCGACGGTGTCCAGGTGCGGTGCCAGCAGGACGCGCTGGCCCCCCGGCGCCGGCGGCGTGAGGCGGGCCAACACATTGGCGCGGCGGGGCGCGACCTCTTGGAATTCGACGTCGAGGCCGGCCGCCGCCGCCGTGGCCGCCAGGAACTCCGCCACCCGCCGCTCGCCGGCGCGCGGATCACCCGCGGGCAAAAACGCGGGATTCACGCTGGGCAGCGCGATCAGATCCCGGAGCAGTATGGCCGTGTTGGTCATCCCAATGTTCGACGCGGCCCCGAAGGTAGGCGAGCGCTTCCGTTGCGGCCAGTCGGAACGTGTTTGTGGCGTCCGGCGGACGAGCCGGAAACGGCCGCGAGGCGCCGGGCACACGCTCAATGATTCACCGACCGGAACCACTCCACGAATCGGCGTATGCCTTCCTCGATCTTCACCTTCGGGTGGTAGCCGAGGTTCTCGCGCGCCTTGGAGATGTCCGCGTAGGTGATCGGCACGTCGCCGGGCTGGGGTGGTTGGCGGTCCAGGATCGCCTTTTGGCCGAGCGCGGCTTCGAGCAATTCAACCAGGCGGCTGAGCGTCACCGTCTGCGACTCGCCGAGATTGAAGAGGTCGAAGCCGAACTCCTTGTTCGTGCAGGCCATCACGCCGTCCACGGTGTCGGTGATGTAGGTGTAATCGCGCGCCGTCGTGCCGTCGCCGAAGAACGGCACCGGGCGGCCGGCGGCGATGAGCCGGGCGAACTTGTGGATCGCCAGGTCCGGCCGCTGCCTCGGCCCATAGACGGTGAAGAACCGCAGCATCACGACGTCCAGGCCATAGACATGGTGATAGACGTGGCCGAGCGCCTCGCCGGCCAGCTTGCTCGCGGCGTACGGCGAAATGGCGCGGAAGATCGGGTCGCTCTCGCGAAACGGCACCTGGGCATTGACGCCATAGACCGAGGACGAGGACGCCAGGATCAACTTCTTCACGCCGTGGCGGCGCGCGGCCTCGAGGAGGTTGACCGTGCCTTCCACGTTGACACGCTGGTATAGCGCCGGTTCGTCGAGGCTGGGCCGCACCCCGGCGCGCGCGGCCAGGTGGATGATTTGATCGAACCGCACGCCGCCCAGCAACTCGTCCAGCGCGGTGGAGTCGGTCAGATTGCCTGGGACAAACTGGAAGGGCTTTGCCCGCGCCTGAATCTCGCGGAGGTTCCGCCGTTTCAGCGCGGGGTCGTAGAATGGATTCAAGTCGTCGAATGCCCACACGGCGTGACCCGCTTCGAGCAGCCGTTCGCAGACGTGCGACCCGATGAAGCCCGCGCCGCCGGTGACTAGGAAATTCATGGGGGGGAGCGTAGCGTATGCCTCGGGCGTCAGTCGAGAATCGAGGGCCGAGAGCTTTGCTTCTGGTGCATCCTGGTGTTGGACGACATTGACTTTTGACCTGCGACGCCACCCGCTACGACGGTTTTATTTGGACTTTGAACTTCCAACCTTGGAGGCCATCTTTTCGGCCATGAACGTTGAACCACTCCTGCAACTCGAACTGCCCGGCGTCAGGAAACTGAAGAGCGGCAAGGTCCGCGAGATGTTCGATCTCGGGGACCGCTTGTTGATGGTCGCGACCGACCGCCTCTCCGCCTTCGACGTCATCCTGCCCAACGGCGTCCCGCGCAAAGGCGAGGTTCTCACGCAGATTTCGTTTTTCTGGTTCGACCGCTTCGCGTCGCTGGTGCCGAACCACCTGCTCGCCGGCGCGAATGACTTCACCCGAGTTCCGGCTTTGGCCGGCCTCTCCGCCGCTTCGCGCGCGGCGTTGAAGGGCCGCAGCATGATCGTGAAGAAGGCCCAACCGCTCGCCATCGAATGCGTCGTGCGCGGCTACCTCGCCGGGTCCGGTTGGAAGGAATACCAGAAGAGCCGCACCGTCTGCGGCATCGCGCTGCCGGCGGGGTTGCAGGAATCTGCCGAACTGCCCGAACCGATCTTCACCCCCGCCACCAAGGCTGAGACGGGCCACGACGAGAACATCTCCTTCGAGCAGGCCGCGCGCATCGTCGGCGGTGATCTGGCCCGGCAGGCGCGCGACGCCAGCCTGCGGCTCTACACCGACGCCCGCGCTTACGCCCGCCAGCGCGGCATCATCATCGCCGACACCAAATTCGAGTTCGGACGGTGCGACGGCAAGCTGATCCTGATCGACGAAGTGCTGACGCCTGACTCCTCGCGTTTCTGGCCCGCCGACCAGTACGCGCCCGGTCGCAGCCAGCCGAGTTTCGACAAGCAATTTGTCCGCGACTACCTCGAAACGCTCGACTGGAACAAGACGCCGCCGGGGCCGGTGCTGCCGGCGGAAGTGGCGGCAAAGACTTCGGTGAAATACCTCGAAGCCTACGAGCGGTTGACGGGGCAAAAGCTGTGAGTGTTGATCTCAACCGAGCGAGGGACCTCCGTTCGCGAATGCCGAGAATATGCTCCTGCAATTCCTGAAGGCCCTGAACCCATCACCCGCTTGGTGGTGCGCGATGATCGGGCTTTTTGCCCCGTTCGTAGCGCTCTGCTTGGCGATGTGGCTGCACGAGCGTCGGCGTGAAGCAAGCCAGAGAGCACCGCAACAAGAGAAGTTGCTGAGACCGCCAGGGTTTTCGGCTGCGGTGAAGCTGGACGCGATTCTCGACCAGATACTTATACGGATTATACTCGCGCTTGGTACCGGCGCGATGGCGGGATTGTCCATCCAGGGCTTGGCGGACGTGCTCAGCCAGCTCGGTCCCTCTTGGCTATTGTTAATTCCCGGCGGCGTCTGTGTCTTGTTGGCAGGCGCTTGTGCTTGGTTGACCGCCGATCTCCTACGGCGATTGCGCAATGCCGAGAACTGGCGGCTTGGACTCCGTGGGGAGCAGGCGGTCGCCGAGAAGTTGGCTGAGGTGGCGGAGTGTGGCTACCGTGCGTACCACGACATCCAGGGTGACGGGACTTGGAACATCGACCATGTCGTTGTGGGAGTGCAGGGTGTCTTTGCGATTGAAACCAAGACTCGCCGTAAACCCCGAGAGAAGCGTTCCGGCCAGGCGCCTTACACGGCGACCCTCGACGGCCAGATCGTCCGGTTCCCGAATGGTTCGGACAAGAAGGCTGTCCCGCAGGTCCTCGCCAACGCGCGATGGCTCGCCAACTACTTGTGGAAGAAGACCGGAGAATCGGTGTTTGTGGAGCCGGTGATCGCCATCCCAGGCTGGTGGGTTGACGGGTCAGGTCAAGAGTCGGCGGTGAAAGCAATGAACCCGACGTACCTGGCTGGTTACCTTCGTGGCCGCCCCGCGACCCTGGACCGTGCGCAAGTCACCAGAATTAAGACCGCGATCGAGGAGAACTGCAGAACGCTCGAGTTTTGAGGAGGCTCTGGCGGGATCGGTTGGCATCAAAATTGTCGGCTACTCGAAGTCCGTCTCTGCCACGAACACGGACGCCAACTGTTTCAGCCCTGCCTGATCCGCTGCGTTGAACCAGTTGAACGCCGGGCTGTCCAAGTCCAGCGCACCCAGCAGGCGGCCGTCCTGGAGCAGCAGCACGACAACCTCGGATCTTCGGCCGGATCGCAAGTGACCTGGCTGGGGAACTTGCGGTAGTCCGGCACCCGCACCGTTGCTACCGCACCGCCTTTGCGGATCTCAACGGCGGGGAAAGGCTGAGTGGGATGCAGAGCCGCATTTCTCCTTCGATCCAACCATCCGTTCTCACCATGATCCGGCTCCGACAGCAGCATTCCCCGGCCATTGGGAACGCACGCCGCTGGCCGGAATTCCCCGTGGTGGAATGCCCGCACCCGTGCCATAGTATGCCCCATGTACCAACCGCCCCCGCCTTCATCTCCCGGACGCTCGCCCCGGCGCTCCATCGTGAAGATGAGGTGGGCGGGGTCGCGTTCCCCCGTGACTCTTACCGCTCGCGAAAAGTGCCACGCGGTGGAACACGTCCCTCCCCGTCCCGTTTTCATCGTCGCTGGTGGGGGGCGGGCCAGGGCGAATCCGCTCGAAGGAAAATGGGTGTCCCGACGGCGGCTCCCCCCGGCCAACGGGGCCTGGCCAAAGGGAATTGAGAACCCGGCCCGGGGCCGGGACTGCTGACGCTCCAGCCTTGCAGCCCAACGATCTCATCCTGGAACTGCGGGACGTCGGGAAGACCTTTCCCGGGGTGACGGCCCTGCAGGACGTGCGGTTCGATCTCCGGCGGGGAGAAGTCCACGTGTTGCTGGGCGAAAACGGGGCCGGCAAATCCACCCTGGCAAAAATCCTGAGCGGCGCCTGCCCGAAGTCCACCGGCGAGATCCGGCTGGAGGGCCGGCCGGTCGAAATCAAAAATCCGAGGCACGCGCGGGCCCTGGGGATCGGCATGATTTACCAGGAACTGAATCTGGCGCCCAACCTCACGGTGGCGGAGAACATCTTTCTGGGGCGCGAACCCACTGTGGTGCCCGGCGTCATCAGCGCTCCCGCGTTGCGGCAGGCCGCGCGGAAGATCCTGGACCAGCTTGGCGCGTCGGTGGCCGCCGACCGTCCGGTCCGCGAGTTGGGCATCGCCCACCAGCAGATGGTGGAGGTGGCGAAAGCGCTGTCGCTGGACGCCCGGATTCTAATCATGGACGAGCCGACCTCGGCGCTCACCCGCCAGGAAATCCGGGAACTGTTCTCCGCCATCCGCCGCCTGACCGCCCAAGGCGTCGCCATCATCTACATCTCGCATCGCTTGGAGGAATTACTCGAGATCGGGGATCGCGTGACCGTGCTGCGGGATGGGCGGTCGGTGGCCACCCGCCCGATCCGGAGCGCCAGGGTCCCGGCTACTCCTCCCACCGAGCCGGCCGGAAACGACGCCACCCTCGGCGAGTTGATCCGCCTGATGGTGAACCGCGAGGTGAAGGAACAGTTTCCCAAGCGGAAGGCGCCGCGCGGGCCGGAGTTGCTCCGCGTGGAGAAACTGACCCAGACGGGTTTTCTGCACGACATCAGTTTCACCCTGCATCGCGGTGAAGTCCTGGGGCTGGCCGGACTGCTCGGATCGGGCCGGACCCGCCTGGCCCGCGCGCTCTTCGGCCTGGAGCGGAT
This sequence comes from bacterium, assembly GCA_021780115.1. GTDB lineage: Bacteria > Verrucomicrobiota > Verrucomicrobiia > Limisphaerales > JAJXZI01 > JAJXZI01. The sequence goes on from JAJXZI010000235.1 coordinate 11,998, forward strand.
CGACTCCGGGACGATCTTCTGCCGCGGGCAGCCGCGGCGCATCCACTCGCCCCGCCGCGCCATCGACCTCGGCCTTGGTTTGCTGGCGGAGGACCGGCGCACCGACGGGCTTGTGCTCAACCTCTCGATCCGCGAGAACATCGGGCTTTCCAGCCTGGACCGGTTCTGCCGCTGGGGCGTCGTGCGGCGGGATCACGAGCGGCACGCGGCCACTGACTACGTCCAGCAACTCCGGATCAAAAGCCAGGGCGTGGACCAGCCGGTGATGTTCCTCAGCGGGGGCAACCAGCAGAAGGTGGTCCTCAGCAAGTGGCTCTGCTCGCAGGCGGAGCTGTTTATCTTCGACGAACCGACGCGCGGGATTGACGTCGGCGCCAAAGTGGAGATTTATGAACTGATGAACCGACTGACGGCCGACGGCGCCGCCATCCTCATGATTTCCTCGGACCTGCCGGAAGTGCTCGGGATGAGCGACCGCATCCTGACCCTGTGCCGCGGCTCGATCACCGGCGAACTCAGCGCCGCGGAGGCGTCGCAGGAAGCGGTCCTGGAGCGCGCGTTGGGAGTGGCCGGGCGATGAGCGTCCGGAGCTTCCTCCTTCGCCACGGCCGGCAACTCGGCACACTGCTGGGCTTGGTCCTGCTGGGCGCGGTGCTTACGGCCCGCACGCCGTACTTTCTCACGCTCTCGAACCTGCTGAATGTGGCCCAGCAGACGGCCATCAACGCGATCATCGCGGCCGGCATGACCTTCGTCATCATCACCGCCGGCATTGACTTGTCGGTCGGCTCGATCGTCGCCTTTGCCGGGGTGGTGCTGGGCAGCGTCCTGGCCGCGGGTCATCCGCTTTCGGCTGGCCTGGCTGCGGGATTGGGGGTGGGCTTGTTCTGCGGCCTGGCGAACGGTCTGTTGATCGCTTACGGGCGGCTGCCGCCGTTTATCGCCACGCTGGGGATGATGAGCGTGGCGCGCGGCGCGGCGCTGCTCTACACCGGGGGCCGGCCGGTTTCCGGTTTTCCGGACAACTTCCGATTCCTCGCCACCGGCCAGGTGTTGCACATCCCGATGCCCGTCGTTCTGATGGCCGGGGTCTATGGCGCTGCCCATTTCCTGCTGGGCCGGACCAAGCTCGGCCGCTATGCCTATGCCATCGGCGGCAACGAGCAAGCCACGCGCCTCTCCGGCGTGAACGTGCGCCGGTACAAGACCCTCGTGTACGGGCTGTCCGGCGCGCTCAGCGGCTTGGCGGCGGTCATCCTGACGGCGCGCTTGGACTCGGCGCAACCCATCGCCGGCATCATGTATGAACTGGACGCCATCGCCGCCGCCGTCATTGGCGGCACCAGTCTCATGGGCGGCGAAGGCAAGATCTGCGGCACCCTGATCGGGGCGCTGATCATGGGCGTGCTGCGGAACGGGTTGAATCTGCTGGACGTGTCCTCCTACATCCAACAGATCGTGATCGGCTCGGTGATCATCGTGGCGGTCTTTCTCGACATGGCCCTCAAGAAGCGACACAACTGAACGCCGAACCCGCTTTATGCGCCCATTCCGCCAAACAGAGAGGCCCCCGCGCCTGACTCCGATACTCCCCGGACTCGAGTGCCGCCCCGGCCGCGCCGCCAACAAGGCGCGGGCAATCCTCGCGCTCGCCGCGGTCGGACTCCCGGCCTTGTCCGGCTGCCAGCGCGCCGACGATGCCCCAACCCAGGGGCCAACCATCGCCCTGGTGATGAAAACGCTGAACAACCCGTTCTTCGTCGAGATGGATCGCGGGGCGAAGGAGGCGGCCCAACGGCTCGGCGTCCATCTCTTGGTGCAGGCGCCCGAACGCGAAGTGGACGTCGAAAAGCAGATGCAGATCATCGAGGACTTGATCCAGCGCCAGGTGGGGGCCATCTGCGTCACGCCCAGCGGTTCCAAGGAAATCGTTCCGGCCCTGGTGAAGGCCAACCGCGCCGGCATTCCCGTGCTGGTCGTGGACACTCGGGTGGACGCCGCCACGCTGGCCGCCGCGGGCGGGCGGGCCGTGACGTTCATCGGCTCCGACAACGCGGAGGGCGGCCGCATCGCCGGCCGCTACCTGATCCAGCGCCTCCAGGCCAAGGGGAAGGTGGCCATCCTCGAAGGCATCCCGGGGCATGAAACCGGGGACGCGCGGATGAAGGGGTTCCGCGACGCGGTGGCCCAAGAGGCCGGAATTCAGATCATCGCTTCGCAGACGGCGAATTGGGAGCGCGATCAGGGCTACAACGTCTTCCAAAACATCCTGCAGTCGCACCCCGATCTCCAGGGCGTCTTCGCGTGCAATGACTTGATGGCCTTGGGCGCCGTCGAGGCCATCGCGGCGGCGGGCCGGACCGGCCAGATCGTGGTGGTCGGCTTCGACGCCACCGCCGACGCCCGCGACGCGATCCGGCGCGGCACCCTGGCGGCATCGGTCGCGCAACACCCCGAGGAAATGGGCCGGCTTGCCGTGGAGATGGCCCTCGCCGTGATCCACGACCAGCCCATCCCGCCGGAAATCCCGGTCAAGGTGGAACTGATCACCAAGAACAACCTTTAGACCCGGGATTCCCCTCGTCCCCTCATGCGCGTCGCCACCATCGGTCTGCTCCGCGCCGCTTACGGACACTACGCCGTGGGCGCGTTTAACGTCTGCAACCTGGAGCAAATCCACGGCCTCTTCCGCGGCGCCGCCCAGGCCCGGGCGCCCGTCATCGTCCAGTTCACCCGCGCCATTCGGGACTATGCGCAACCGCTCATGCTGGAACACCTGCTGCGCGCCGCCGAAGCGCTCTACCCGGAAGTCCCGTTCGCCGTCCACCTGGATCATGGCGACGAGGCCGCTTGCGCCGACGCCATCGCCTCCGGCTATTACAGTTCGGTGATGATCGACGCTTCGCACCAGCCGTTTGTGGACAACGTGGCGGCCACCCGGCGCGTCGTGGAATCGGCCCACGCCCGGGGCGTCGCGGTCGAGGCGGAGCTGGGACGGTTACAGGGAATTGAGGATGAAATGTCCGCCGCGGTGAAGGACGCGATCCTCACGGACCCGGCGCAGGCGGAAGCATTTGTCGCGCGCACCGGTTGCGACAGTCTGGCGATTGCGGTGGGCACCAGCCACGGCGCCTACAAATTCTCCGGCCGGCAGCGCCTGCACCTGGATCGGCTGGCCGAAATCCAGCGGCGGCTGGCCGGCTTTCCCCTGGTCCTGCATGGCGGATCGGCCGTGCCGGCGGACGAAGTCCGCCGCATCAACGCCGCCGGCGGCGCGCTCGCCCCTTCGGCCCGCGGCGTGTCCGAGAGCGACCTGGCGCGGGCCATCGTGCTCGGCATCACGAAAGTCAACATCGGCACCGACGGCCGGCTTCTCTGGACCCGCGTCCACCGGGAATTCTTCCAAGAACGCCCCAGCGACTTCGATTTCATGGCGCCGGGAAGGACGTACCTGGCAGCCTTCGCGCAGTTCGTGGCGCTCAAGTGCGAGCGACTGGGCGCCGCCGGGAAAGTCACCTCGCCGCCTGCGAGCGGCGCGGTTGCGCCGGCCGTGCGCCCCCGAGCTGGTTCCATCAGCAGGCCCAGCCGCGAGGAGCAACTCGCGGAAAACTTGTCTCCCGCCACGCCGGCTCATGGCGATTCTCCATCGAAAGGGCGCCCGTGAACCGGCAGGATGTGCGGAATGGCCATGGCGGAATTTAAGCGCGCGCCGGTGGCAATGAAAAGCGCGGAGAAAGATCGCTTACCCCGCTCACCGCTCACCGTTCATCGCTTGTCGTTGAATTTGATTTTTCGCCTAGCTTGAAGTTACTCACCGGCAACTTCAAAGCGGGCGGAATAATTTGTTGAGCGGAGCACTACATACTTCAGACATGGGACGGAATAGGTCAGCTTTGGCGCATGGCGCATCCGGACTTTCGCTCGCTGGCCCCGCAGGCCCTGGAAGCCATCCGTCTCAAAGCCATGGCCGCTCTTCAAGAGGGGCGCTCGATCTCGGAAGTCGCCCTCCTGTTCGGCGTCAGCCGCCAAGCCGTCCACACCTGGGTCGGAGGGCGACGAACAGGAGGAAGGCGAGCTTTGCGGGCGCGGCGGCGCGGACGCCCGCCGGGAGGCTCTCTGACGGCCCAACAGGAGCGAACCCTTTGCCGGCTGATCACCGACCATTGCCCGGATCAATTGAAGCGGCCGTTTGATCTGTGGACGCGGGAGGCCCTGCATTTGATCGCCCGGCGCTGCGGGGGCATCTTTCGGTCTGGACGGCCGGGCGGCTGCCAGCCCAATGGGGCTTCACGCCGCCAAAGCTCACGCGCCGGGCTTTCGCGCAAGACTCCCAAGCGGTCGGCTCTTGGCTGCGGCCCCAGTATCCGGCCATTCGGGCCCTGGCCCGCGTCGGCTTGTCGCGCACTTCCGGAGACGGCCCGGCCAGCGACCCAGGCTGGCAGGAGATGGATGACCAGGCGCCGTCCGGCAATGGTCCCTTCTCAGGCTTCTTCCTGGACACGCCCGTCCTG
>JAJXZI010000013.1 GCA_021780115.1 bacterium
CCGTAGGCCTCCATGCCGTAAGCCAAGCCGTACGAGACCATCTTGGCCTTCGACCGCATGGCGATGGTCACCTCTTCGGGGGCGACGCCGTATATGCGCGAGGCGGTGACATTGTGGATGTCGGTGCCGGTGCGGAAAGCTTCGATGAGCGCCGGCGCCTCCGCCAGGTGGGCGATCACCCGCAACTCGATCTGGTTGTAGTCGGCCACCAGAAAACGGCATCCGTCTGCCGGTATGAAGCACTCCCTGAACCGTCGCCCCTCGTCGCTTCGGATCGGGATGTTGTGGAGGTTCGGCTGGTCGGAGCTGAGGCGGCCGGTCCGGGCCACGGAGGCCATCACGGTGTCGGTGTCGAGCGGCTTCACGGAGCGGAGGTCCACCACTTCGATCTGGGCGCCTTCGGTCGCCAGCTCCTCGGCCACCGCCAGCGCCTCATGCACCATGGCGCTGTACGCCACGATGGTCATGTCGCGGCCTTCGCGGGCGATCCGCGCCTTGCCGACCGGCAGGGCTTCCGTCGGCAACCGTTCCGCCTTGAGGTGATAATAGAGATATTTGTGCTCGGCGAAGATGACGGGGTCGTCGATCGCCACCGCCTCCAGCAACATGCTGTAGGCGTCCTCGACGGTCGCGGGCGTCAGCACGATCAGGCCGGGATAGTGGGCGTACACCGAATCCATGCAGACGCTGTGAAAGGGGCCGCTGCCCGCGGTGCCGCCGGAAGGCAGGCGGATCACCACGGGGCACGGGACCTGGGTGCGCCAGAAGAGCGTGGCGGCTTGGTTGACGATCTGGTTAAAGCCCGGCGTGGAAAAATCGGCAAACTGGATCTCGATGATCGGCCGCAGACCCTCGATGGCGGCCCCCACCGCCAAGCCGATGATGGCGTCCTCACTGATGGGCGCATCGAGGACGCGGCCCGGAAATTCGGCCGCCAGGTTCTTGGTCGCCTTGAACGCGCCGCCGAACGCCCCAACGTCCTGGCCGTAAATGAAGACGCGCGGATCCTCCGCCAAGGCCCGAGCCTGGGCTTCGCGGATGGCTTCCAGGTAGGTGATGCTCATGGCAGGTCCAGCACTCCGCCGGCGGCGACCGCGGGCAACAACTCGGAGTGGATGCCAATCAAATGGCGCGTGGAGAGGGCGCACCAATCTTCGGTCGATGGGTCGGGACCGGCCTCGCGCTGGACCGTGGCGATGGCTTCGTCCACCTGCTGCTGGGCCTCGCGGCGCCAGGCGTCCAACTGGCCGGAGTCGGCCGGTTGGGTTTCGCGCAGGTGTTGCTCGGCCGCCCGCAGACAATCGCGGCCGAGGGGGGACTGTTTGATGCGCGGGTCAATGTAGCTGGCGTCGTCGTGCTCGCCGTGTCCACACATGCGGAGCAGTTCGGCGACAACCAGTTGCGGACCGTGGCCGGCGCGGGCCCGGCGCACCGCTTCGCCCAGTCCGCGGAGACACGCTGCCAAGTCCGTGCCGTCGAGCTTGCGGGCCTCGACGCCGTAGCCGACGGCCTTGTCCGTGAGATCCGCGCAGGCGAATTGCCGCGTGTTCGGCGTGGAGTAGGCGTATTGGTTGTTGGCGACGACCAAGACGAGCGGGAGCTTCTCGATAGCCGCCTGGTTCAGCGCCTCATGAAACGCGCCCGTGGAAGTGGCCCCATCGCCGAGCGAGGCCGCGCCCACCGTTCCCTGAATGCCTTTCAAGCGCCGGGCGAAGAGGATGCCGTTGACCACCGCCGGCATCGCGCCAAGGTGGCTGATCATCGCCAGCACGCCTTCCCGGGGTCGGCCGCGATGCACGTTGCCGTCGCGGCCCCGCATCGGGCCGAGCGCGGAGCCGAGGTAGGTCCGCACCGCATCGAGGACCGGCTCCCCGAAGGCGAGGCGCCCGGCCGCATCGCGGATCAGCGGCGCGAAGACGTCCCCATTCCGCAGCGCCAGCCCGGTGGCGGCGCTCAATGCCTCCTGTCCGCGCCCGAGGAAACAGCCGCCGGTGATCTTGCCGGTGCGATAGAGACTGGCGAGTTTCTCATCCAGAATGCGGGCCAGCAACATGACACGGTAAGCTTTGGCATAAAGCTCCGGAAACGATCCCGTTGGCTCCACGCGCTGGTGCTCAAGCACGGCCTCAACCATGCGCCCAGTGTATCGGCGCACGGTGTGGGGGCGCAACGTTTCTTTGCGCTGGAGGCTTTTGACAGGCCGGGCGCCTCCGCGTAGGCTTGGCCCATGGAATCGCTGCATGCGCCGTGGCGCATCGAGTACATCCTCGCCCCCAAAGAGGCGGCTTCCGACGGCTCGCTCTTCACCCGGATCGCCCAGTCGGGCGACGACGAGGGCAACTTCGTGATCGCACGGGATCGCACCTGCTACGCGGTGCTGAACAAGTATCCCTACGCCGGCGGCCATTTGATGGTGGTGCCGTACAAACAAACGGCGGACCTGAACGACCTGACGGAGGAGGAAATGGCCGATATCATGAAACTCACGCGCCGCTGTATCAACGCCCTCAAGCAGGTGATGAAACCCGACGGTTTCAACGTCGGCTTGAACCTGGGGCGGGTCGCCGGCGCGGGCGTCCTCGAACACCTCCACATGCATGTCGTGCCGCGCTGGCTGGGCGACACCAATTTCATGCCAGTGCTGGCCAGCACCACCGTGCTGCCGCAGGCGCTCTCCGAAGTCGCGGCCCGGCTGCGCGCCGCGCTGAGCCAATGAACGGCCACCCGGTGGAACGGCCGGAAGACGGCAATCGAAAGGAACCCACGGTTTCTTCCCCGTGCCTGACTCAAGTCCGCCCCCATGACGTGCCGGGATTTTCTGTTTCATAAAATGCCGACGGAAACACTTCATTTCGAGAACGCCCGCGTCGCCCAGCAGCTTTTCAACAACGAGCCCCGCAACCTGCAGTCCCTGGAGGCGCACCTGGGGGTCAAAGCGACCTCGCGCGAAGGCTGGATCAAACTCGAAGGCGAGGCCGCGGCCCTCGAACAGGCGAAGCACCTCTTCCTACAATTGGAAAATTCGCTGAAGACCGGCGCCCCGGTGCGCAACCGCGAGTTCGCCCACGCGCTGCACGTGGTCGAGCACGACGGCGTCGCCGCGCTCAAGGGCTTGATGGCCGAGCGCATCCAAACGTCGGAAATAAAGGCGAGCACGACCCCCAAAACCGTCGGCCAGAAGCGGTACGTCGAGGCCATCCGCGACCACGACGTGGTCTTCGGCGTGGGGCCGGCGGGCACCGGCAAGACCTACCTGGCCGTGGCGATGGCGTTGGGCGCGTTGCGCGAAGGGAAAGTCTCACGGATCATTCTCACCCGGCCCGCGGTCGAAGCGGGCGAGGCGCTGGGCTTTCTGCCCGGCGATCTCTACGAGAAGATCACGCCCTACCTCCGGCCGCTGCACGACGCGCTCCACGACATGCTGCCGGCCGAGGAAATCCAGAAGCACCTGGAGCGCGGTGTCATCGAAATCGCTCCGCTCGCCTACATGCGCGGCCGCACCCTCAACGGCGCCTTCATCATCCTCGACGAGGCGCAGAACACCACGATGGAGCAGATGCTGATGTTTCTGACGCGTCTCGGCCACGGCTCGAAAACGGTCGTGACGGGCGACGAGACGCAGATTGACCTGCCGTCGCACAAGCAATCCGGCCTCCTGGAAGCGCATCGGGCGCTTCAGCACGTTGAAGGCATCGCCATTGTCGAGTTCACCAAGCGGGACGTGGTCCGCCACCCGCTGGTGCAGCGCATCATCAGCGCCTACGAAGAGCATCGGAGTAAAGCGCGGCAATGAAGCAACCTCGAACAACCAACCGAAGGAGCCGCCATAAAATCATCCACACCGAAAACTGAGCTACCACCATCAATCCGACTCCGAAGAACAGTTACCGGAGGTTCCCTGAAGAAACATCGGAAGTTGGTTGCGGTGGCGCTCCTTGCGGCGGCCATTATAGTGTTACTGCTGCTCTTGCCTTCGGAACCGTCTTACCAAGGGCAACCGATCAGCAAATGGTTCTACCGGCAGCGCACCTTTACTCTTTCACCTGATCCCGACAGTGACCGAGCAGTATTTCGCGCCATGGGCGGTCGATCCGTTCCTTTCCTGGTTCGCAGGCTGGAGGATGCTCCCTCAGCGAAGCTCACCGATTTGCTCGCAAAGGTCTCCTCAACCGGAAGCGAGTTTTATCGACAGCGAAAGATGATCTGGCAAGCCCGGGCGGCGTATTTGCTTGGGGAGATGGGTGCAGAAGCGCGGTCTGCAGAAGCTAATCTCAGCAAAGCGGCAGTCAGCGGGGACCGGGGATTGCGCCAGGCGGCCACGGTTGCGCTGATGAAGATCAGACACCAACCGCCTGATTCTTTAATTCAAAAGCTGAAGGATACCAGTGACTGGCAGGCGTGGGGTGATAATGCGATTATGGCCGCGCAATTTGGTGCTTTGGCCGAATCGGCGGTTCCGATCTTGTTTGGTGCGCTGGAGAACACTAATAACCTCATCCAAGCCCAATCGCTCGTTGCCTTGGGCATGATTGCTCAACAGCCAGACCAGTGCATTCCGGCCATCCTGCCATTCTTGACATCACCGAACGTGAGCGACCGGCAGAGAGCGATGGGTGCGTTGCTTTCCTTCGGCACAAACGCACTCCGTGCAAGGAAGGCGATCCAAGCTGCTCTGACCGATTCTGATCCATGGATCCGGCAACAGGCCGAAATTGCAAACAAAACACTGGAGAGGACAGAAAGTTCGGAAGAGAGAAGCAAGAGTGTCGAACCAAACGGTGCAGCGAACGTGAGCCAGCCGCTGCGCTCCGAGACAGATGGACCATCATCGGCGGCTGGCTCCAGTCGCTGACCTTTGCGCTCGACGTTGGATTTTGACGTTCTCTCTTGATTTGATAAATGCGCCGCGTCCTTTCCCTGCGCAACGACCAGCGCACCCGGCCAGTCAATCTGCGCCTGCTCCGCCGGGTGGCGCGGGAGCTCCTGGCCGACTTGCTTCACCTGGAGCAGTCTGACCTGACCGTCAGTCTCCTCGCCGCCCCGGAGATGACGCGCGTGAACGAGACATTCGTCCACCACGCCGGCTCGACGGACGTGATCACGTTCGACTACGCCGAGAACGAAGTCTCGTCGTCCGGCTGCCCGCCCGCCACCGTGCAGGGCGAAATCCTCATCTGCGTGGACGAGGCGGTTGCCCAGGCACGCCAATTCCGCACGACCTGGCCGTCGGAACTCGTCCGCTACCTGACCCACGGCGTTCTCCACCTGCTGGGATACGACGATCTAACCGCCGCCCAGCGCCGGAGGATGAAGCGCGAGGAAGACCGCCTGGTCCGGGAACTCGCGCGCCGTTTCCCACTGTGGCAACTCGACCGGAGCTGGGCCGCGGCCTCACCCGCGCCGCGTTCCCGCCGGCCGGCTTTGCCTTGAGGTGGACGCGGCGCGACCGTAGATTCGCCCCGTGAAGAAACCCCTTTTCGCCCGGTGGCGCGCGAATTTCGTCGCCGGGCTGGCGGTGTTGCTGCCCGCTGTCGCCACCCTCGCGATCGTGCGCTGGCTCTTCGGCAGCGTCGCCAACGTCACCGACAACCTGCTGTTCTTCGTGCCGATGCGCCTGACCCACGCCGACCTCGTCCAGCCGGGCGACGCGCGCGGCCCGATGTATTGGTACTGGAGTCTCGCAGCGCTGCTGTTGGCCGTCGTGCTCGTCACACTCGTCGGCCTGCTGGCGCGGTACTACTTGGGCAGAAAGCTGATCGAGTGGATGGACGCCGCGCTGCTCCAAGTGCCGCTGGTCAACAAGATTTACTCCGCCATCAAACAGGTCAACGAGGCCTTCACGTCCAACAAACGTGGCTCTTTCAAGACCGTGGTGCTGATCGAGTTTCCCCGGCCGGGGATGTATTCGCTCGGATTCCTCACCAGCGAACAGCGCGCCGAGGTGCAGGCCAAGACCCAGGAGAGAGTGGTCTGCGTGTTCGTGCCGACGACGCCCAACCCCACGTCGGGCTTCCTGGTGCTCGTGCCGGAGGACAAAGTGACGAAGCTCGAGATGTCGGTCGGCGACGGCATCAAATACATCATCAGCCTCGGCTCGGTGGCGCCGCCGTGGTCGGGACCGATGGCCCCAATCCGGCCGGGCGCCGTCGTGGTGTGAGAAAAGGAATGGCCGCGGAAAAACGTCGAACCGCCCGCGCCGAACGCCGCCCCGCGCGGCCACGGCGGGTCCGCGAGCCGTGCAGCGTTGACAGTTTGGCGCCGGATGCCCGGTGCTTCCGCGTTCCCGCCGCATGATCGAATCCACCACCGGCCTCATCCTCCGCACGCGCCTCCTCACGGACACCAGCCTGATCGTCCAGTGGCTCACGCCGGAGTTCGGACGCCTCGCCACGGTGGCGAAGGGCGCGCGCCGCCCGAAGTCGCCGTTCGCGGGAAAGCTGGATTTGTTTTATCTGGCGGATTTGAGTTTCGTCCGCAGCCGGCGCTCCGAATTGCACGTCCTGCGCGAGGTCGGCCTCCGCGAAACGCACCCGGCGCTGCGGCGGGACCTCACGCTCCTGCGTCAGGCAGCCTACGCCGCGGCGCTCATCGAGCAGACCACGGAAACCGAGACGCCGCTGCCGGCGGTGTTCGCGTTGCTGAAAGGCTGGCTGGCACACCTGGCGACGGGCGGAGCGCAGGGCACGTTTGCCTTCGAACTCAAGCTGCTCCGCGAACTGGGCCTGACGCCGGATCTGGACCGTGCCCGCCTTTCGCCGGGCGCCCGGGAAATCGTCCGTCGGTTCCTGGGAAGCGAGTGGAGCGGACTGGAGTCTTTGCGGGTGAGCGCACCGCAAGCGGAGGAATTGCGCCGCTTCCTCCACGGGTTCATGATCCATCACCTGGACCGCCTTCCGCCGGGGCGGATCAGCTAACCACTGCCGTTCAGAAAGCCAGCGCCGGTTCTTTTGAAACCGGTTCCACCCACTTGCCATGCTCCCGAATCAGGTCCACCAAGCGGTCCACGGCTTCGGCCTCGGGGATATTGAATTTGATCGGCGTCTTGCCGACGTAGAGGTTGATCTTCCCGGGTGCGCCGCCGACGTAGCCGAAGTCGGCGTCGGCCATTTCGCCGGGGCCGTTCACGATGCAACCCATGATCGCGATCTTCACACCTTTGAGGTGCTCGGTGCGAGCCTTGATGTGGGCGGTGACGGTCTGGAGATTGAAGAGCGTGCGACCGCAGCTTGGGCAGGCCACGTAATCGGTCTTGAAGGAACGGCAACCGACGGCTTGCAGGATGTTGTAAGCGAGCCGCAGCGACTGTCCCGCACCGGGCTCGCCCCGGACCAGAATCGCGTCGCCGATGCCGTCGGCCAGAAGGCAGCCAAGGACGGCGGCGGCGCGAAGCAAAGCGATCTTTGGCTCAAGCGAAACTGGCTTCCGGCCGGGCGCCGTGGATGCGCCCGCCAGGTTGCTATCCGGGGAGGCGGGCGGAAAATCGGTCCCGCTCAAACAGTCTTTGAGCAAGATCGGGTTGTTCCGACCGAGCCGCTTGAGTCTCGCGGCGAGCAGGCGGAAGGCGGCGACCGCCGGCAGCGCGACGCCATCCTTCACCGTCACCAGTTGCGTGTCGCAGTTGATCTCAAAGTCCTGTGTGGGATCAACCTCGCAGACGTTGAGGTCTTCAAACACCGCCTCCGGCCTCACGTCGGCCTTCGGGGAAATCTTCGGCGCGACGTTCTCCCAGGTGGCGCGGGTCACGACAACGCGTACTGTCTGCTCGCCGCCGCACTTCACGTCATCGGCCAGTTCGATCTCCGGCGTCGCCCGGCGGGTGAAGGTGAATGGATCGAAAGGAAATCCGAGGTCCGAAGTCCGAAGGTCGAAGTCCAAAGTCGTCAGCGTGGGGACTTGGGCCAACAGATCGCGGCAGACTTCGATCTCGCGGGGCGAATCCTCGGTCAGCGAGACGCGGATGGTGTCGCCCAGGCCGTCGCAGAGCAGCGAACCGATGCCGATGGCGCTCTTGATGCGGCCGTCCTCGCCTTCGCCCGCCTCGGTGACGCCGAGGTGAATGGGATAATTCCAGTCGGGGCCGAGTTCGTTCAACCGCGCGACGAGCAACCGGTAGCACTCGATCATCACCTTCGGGTTGCTCGCCTTCATGGAGAACTTGAAATTGTGAAAGTCGTGCTGGCGGCAGACGCGGGCAAACTCCAGCGCGCTCTCAACCATGCCCAGCGGCGTGTCGCCAAACCGGTTCATGATGCGGTCGCTGAGCGAGCCGTGGTTGGTGCCGATGCGCAGCGCCCGGCCAAGCTGCCGGCAAAGCAGGACCAGCGGGGTGAATTTCTCCTCGATCCGCTTCAATTCGGCGGCGTATTGCCCGTCGGTGTATTCCTTGACGGCGAATTTCTTCGAGTCGGCGTAGTTGCCGGGGTTGATGCGGACGACCTCCACCCACTGCGCGGCTTCCAGCGCGGCCTCGGGTTTGAAATGGATGTCCGCCACGATGGGCACGCGGCAGTCCTGCGCCCGCAGTTCGGCCACGATGTTTTTCAGGTTCGCCGCGTCTCTGACCGTTGGCGCGGTGATGCGCACCAGTTGGCAGCCGACAGCGACCAGCTCCAGCGTCTGCTGAACACACGCGGCGGTGTCCATCGTGTCGCACGTCAGCATGGATTGCATGACGACCGGATGGTCCCCCCCCACGACAACACCGCCGCGCGCCGGGTCGCCGATGACGACCTCCCGAGTCTGGCGCCGTTGGTGGGAGAAAGGCGACTCGCAGTAACGCATCGGAATCACCGGGCGGGCGCGGGCGGATTGGAATCGCCACCGCCGCTTTCGATCTGCACCTGCTGGCTGAACATGGATTTGAAAAGCGGAAAGCGGCGGATGTCGTTGTAGGAAACGTAGAGCATGAAGGAAATCAGCAACACGGCGAAGGCGGTGGTGGCATACTCCTGGATGCGGGCGCTCAACGGGCGGCCGCGGAGCTTTTCGAAGATCGCCATCATGATATGGCCGCCGTCGAGCACGGGCACCGGCAGCAGGTTCAGGACGGCCAGGCTGATATTGAGCAACACCATGAACTTCAGCGCCAGCCGGTAGTCGGCCTTCACCTGGGCCGCCAGCATGGCCAGGATGCCGGGCGGACCGCTCAGGTCCTTCACGCCCACGCCGGTCTGTTTGGAGTGGACCAACGCCGTGAGCGTTCCCAGAACCTGTTGGCAGACGTCGTCCATCGTCTCCCATGGCAATGGGCCGGGCCGTTGCACCACATAGACCGTGGTCGTGTTGGGGCTGATCAAGACGCCGAGGCGGCCGACCTTGCCGGCGGGATCGAGCGCCGGCGTGACGGCCAGCTTGAGCCGCTCCTTTCCCCGCATGACTTCGATGGTGCTGGGCCGGTCCGGGCGCTTCTGGATGAGACTGATGAGTTGCTGCTGACCCACCACGGGCACGCCGGCGAACGAGAGGACCACGTCTTCCTTCTTCAGCCCGGCTTTTTCCGCCGCGCTGCCCGCCAGCACCTCCACAATCACCGGATGCTCCTTCGGGTCCAGATCGAACAGCTTCAGCCCCACCTGCTCGTTGACCCGCGCGGTCAGCGGGTAGGTATGCTGGACGCCGTCCCGTTCGACAGTCACGGGCAGGACATTGGTCAACGCCAACGCCGCGGCCATCTGGACGTCCTGCCAGGACCGGACCAGCTTGCCGTTCACCGCCACGATGCGGTCGCCGGCGCGGATGCCCAACCGGGCCTCGGGTGAATCGGGATCCACCTGGCCGATGATCGAGGGGTTGACGGCGATCGGCAGGCCGACGAAATAGAGGACCGTGGCGATGACGAAGGCAAAGACGACGTTCATCAGCGGCCCGGCCAGGGCAACAAGGATTCTGGAAAAAGGCGAAATGGGCGGCAGCGGCTCCGTCCCCTCGCTCTTGCCCTCCAGGGCTTCCGACGTGACCATCTGCGGCAGCTTCACGTAGCCGCCGGCCGGAATCCACCGCCAGGCATAGTCAATGCCGTCGCGGCTCCACCCCAGGATCTTCGGGCCGAATCCGATGGCGAAGCCTTCGACTTTCAGGCCGCGCCGCCGGGCCATCCAAAAATGTCCGAACTCGTGGACGAACACCGCCGCGCCGAACAGCAGCACGACCGCCACGATCACGTACGACCAGCTAAGAATCTGCACCATGCTTGAGCTTTCTTTGAAAACCGTCCGGTTACTTTAGTCATCGGACGGCGATCTGACAACAAGGGATCGGGCGGGCGCAGCCGACCCCGCCCCGAATCGCGCGGCCTTCACCGCACCGCCGCGCCCACCCGTGCCTGCACCGCCTGGAGCAGGTCCTTGAGTTCACTTACCGCCTGTTTCAACTCCGTGATCTCCGATTCTCTTCGATCCAACTCAGTGCGTTGGCGCTCCACCTTCTGATTCAACCCCTGGATGGCCGCCAGCGCCACGCCGTCGGCATCCACGGTGGCAATGTGTTTGTCATCGGAGCCGGTGCCGAACGCGGCGGCGAAATCCTGCGCCATCGGGCCGAGATGCCGGGTGGCAGGTTCGGTCTTGAAGTTCCATTCCGAAATCGGCAGCGCGGCAACTTTGTCCAGCACCGCGCTTGGCGACACCGGCTTGAAGTTCTCCTTGAGGCCACGGTCGCTGCTCGGGTTGAACGAGGTCGCCGACCAGTTGCCGTTGGTGTCGAGGGCCGCCACCCAGGCCGCATTGTTGCCGAAGCGCGCGATGAGGCCCGTGCCTTGCGTCGAAACGCTCAAGGCGCCATTGGGCGCGTCGCCGTTGGCCACGACGCGCAACGCCGGGCTGCTGCTGGCGCCGCTGTTCAGATTCTCGAGGTAGGCGACCGCGTCGTTCCAGTAGCCGGTGTTTCGTGAGGCCCGGACGTCCAGGCCGCTGTCGCTTGAAATCACGCCTGTGGCCTTGAGTGGGCCATAGAAATGGCCGGCGTAGCCGCCGAGACTGATACCGAGCACGCCGTCACCTCCGCCGGAGGCGCCTTCCACTCCGTAGCCCATGTCGCTGACGCCGTAAACGCCGCCGTTCCCGCTGGGATTACCGGGGACTGCGCCGTTGATCCCGACCACCGCGATGTTGGAAAGACTGTTCCCGATCACGGCGTGCCCGTTGGAATTCGTCGCCTGCAACCCGGTATCACTCAAAATCAGACCGTTGGCCTTAACCGCGCCATAGAAATGGCCGGCGTAGCCGCTGTAACTGGCGCCGACCACGCCGTCACCACTGTCTGACTCGCCCTGAACGCCGGCGCCACTGCCGCTGATGCCGTAAACGCCGGCGTTCCCACTGACATCCAGAGTGGCGGCGCCGTTGATCCCAACCACGGCCACGTTGTTGAGACTGTCCCCGCGCACCGCGTGTCCGTTCACATTCGTCCCCTGAACGCCGGGCATGTTTGCGCCCGCGCCATAACCATACACGCCGCTGGATGCTCCGCCCAAGGAACCGGAATTTCCGAGGACGTTCGAGCCGTAGGCGCCGTAGCGGGCGCCGCCAAGGTAGCCGTAATCACCCAGGACGCTCACTCCCAGAACGCTGGTATCTGCGGCGGTGCCTTGCACTCCTGGACCGGAGCCAGTGTTGCTTCCCGCGATGACGGCGGTGGGGCTGTTCCCGGTCACGACGGACGGCCCGGGCGGACCCGCCGGGCCAGTCACTCCCGTTGGCCCGGTGGGTCCTTGTGGGCCGGTCGCCCCGGTCAAGCCGGTCGGCCCTTGCGGCCCGGTGGCCCCCACTTGCACCAGCAAGGTCCAGTCGCTGCCCTCGGCGGGCGCCACGTTGTTGTTGGCGCGCAGGGCCAACCAAGCTGAGCCGCTGGCTTGCACCGCATCATCCGCCACGTAGTTACTGCTGCTGCTCCATGTCCCGCGCCACGTCAATCCCGGCGCGCCGGGTGCCCCTTGCGGCCCCTGCGGTCCGGTCGCTCCCGGGGCGCCTGGCAGCCCCTCTGGCCCAGTCGTCCCGGTCGGACCTTGGGATCCCGGGGCGCCGGTCAAGCCGATTGGACCTTGCGGGCCGGTGGCGCCGGTTGGTCCCACGGGTCCCTGCGGGCCGGTCGGAGTCAGCGCGTAAAGGGCGTACGGCGCGGCGGTGAGCGACTGGCGCGGCGTGAGCGTGGTGAGGGCGGGGCCGTTATTGGTGCGCACCGCGATCTCCAGCCAGCGGGCGCTGCCGTCGAACACGCCCGCGCCGAAGTCGAGCGTCACGGTGAACAGGCCATTGCTGACGGCGACCGCGTTGGAAACAATCGTGCCGCCCTGTTGTACGCCGTCCGCCAAGGCGTCAAAGAGTTTGAACTGCAGGTCGTAGTTGCCCTTGGCGGGAGAGTCTCCGGCGGTCAACCGGCCCTGATAGGTCCAGGCGGTGCCGAGCGGCGCGGCGAGGCTCGTCTTCGCCAAAAGAATCACGAGCGCCATGCCGAGGCAGGAGCAGAGCGGACGATTGCTGTTGCGGTGTGTTGCCATAACCGGGGTTGCGACTTGGCGGGTGTGGTGATGTTGTTTCAGGGCGAAGGCTACCAACCCGGCCACCCGCGGCCGGGCATCAACCGCCTTCGCCTGTTGCCGCCGACACTAACGCTTCCCGCCTCCTGGACAAGACGAATTCTCGCGCAGGATCGCGACGGTTCCCTCAACCGGCGGCCTCGGAGCGCGCCCAGGCGTCGGCCGCCAGGATTTGCGCCAAGGTGGGATGCGCGACGCACTGGTGGCGGTCCATCGTTCGCCGGACGGTTTCGCTGATTTGGGGAAAGGTGATGCGTCGCTGGACGAACGCGGCGACGGCGGCCTCGTTCGCGGCGTTGAGCACGGCGGGCAAGGTGCCGCCCGTTTCCCCCGCGAAGCGCGCCAGCGCCAGCGCTGGAAAACGGTCCGGGTCCGGTTCCTCGAAGGTGAGGTTTCCCAGTTTAGCAAAGTCGGTTTGCACCCGCTCGCTGAAGACCCGTTCCGGGTAGGTCAGCGCGTATTGGATCGGGAGGCACATGTCGGGTGTCGAAAGTTGCGCGAGGATCGAGCCGTCCACGAACTCCACCATCGAGTGGACCACGCTCTGCGGATGCACCACGACCTTCACCCGGTCCATGCCGACGTCGAACAGCCAGCGCGCCTCGATCATCTCCAGGCCCTTGTTGAAGAGCGTCGCGGAGTCGATGGTGATCTTCGTGCCCATGACCCAGGAGGGGTGCTTGAGGGCGCGTTCCACCGTGATGCCGGCAAACTCCTCCTTCGGGGTGTTGCGGAAGGGTCCGCCCGAAGCCGTCAGCCACAGCCGGCGCACCGAGGCGCTGGGCTTGCCGTCGAGGCACTGAAAGATGGCCGAGTGCTCGCTGTCCACCGCCAGGACGCGGACGCCGAATTTGCGCGCCTCGCCCATGACGATCTCGCCGGCCATGACGAGAATTTCCTTCGACGCCACCGCGATGTCCTTGCCCGCGCGGATGGCGGCGAGCGCCGGTTGCAGGCCGGCGGTGCCCACGATGGCGATGAGGACGATGTCCGCCGCCGGCAAGGTGGCCAGCTTGAGCAGGCCCTCCGGACCGCAATAGACCTCTGCTGCGGTGCCGAGCGCGTCGCGCAATTCCTTCGCCCTGGTGGGATCGCCGATCGAGACCGCCTCGGGCTGGAAGCGGCGCGTCTGCTCCAGGAGCAACTCGGCATTGTTGCCCGCCGCCAGACCAAGCAGGCGGATGTGGTCCGGCAGGTCCTGGGCGACCTTGATCGTGCTGGTACCGATCGAGCCGGTGCTGCCGAGGAGGACGACTTTTTTCATGAGCGGATGCCAGAAGCTGGATACCGGATGCCGGATGCCAGATACTGGATGTCGGATCCCGGACGCCAGGCCGTTGCATCCGGCATCTGGTATCGGGCATCTGACATCCAGCAATCGATTTTCAGCATCTTCAGTGGCTTCGCGGTCATGGGTGCGTCAACACATGCCGCAGGTAGAGATACATGATGGGCGCGTTGAACAAAAGGCTGTCCAGCAAGTCCAGAATTCCGCCGATGCCAGGGAAGAACCGGCCGGAGTCTTTCACGCCCGCCTCGCGTTTGAAGAGGGACTCGATCAGGTCGCCGATTACCGCGGCAACGCTCAGCAGCACGCCAAGCACGACGGCGTGTAACGGCGTCATTCCCGGCAGGTGGCCCCGGGCGCACGGCACGAACACCAAGCTGGCCGCCACCGAACCGAAGACCGCCCCGCCGAAGCCTTCCCACGTCTTGGCCGGGCTGATGCGCGGGATCATCTTGTGCCGCCCGATCAGCGAGCCGACGGCATAGGCGCCGGTGTCGCTGAACTTGGTGACCAGGATGAAGTAAAGGACGTAGAACTTGCCGTCGCCGCCGATCGTCGGGAAGAAGTTGATCGCCTGGATGAAGTTCAAGAGCCACGGCACATACATCAGGCCAAAGAGCGTCGTCGAGATCGCGAGCAGGCCGGCGGTGTTGGTCCTCGAGACAAATTGGCGGACACACAAGCCGAGCACCAAGAGGACGAGCAGCGCCGACTCGAAATCGTTGACGCGGGACGGCGAGGTGTGGAGGCCCAGCTTGCCAGTGCAGTGCAGGAACGTGCCCACCATCAGCACCCAGCCGCCGAGGACGCCCATCCACCGGAAGCAGACCAGGCCGCGCTTCTCGACCAGTTCGTAGAACTCCACCAAGCCGAGCGTGGCCAGCAGCATCATGATCGCCAGGAAGACGTAGTTGGCGAGCCACTCGCGGCCGGAAAACATCGCCGCCAGCACGATCGTCCACAGCACCACGAAGCTCAGCAGGCGCCGGAGGAAAATCCTGAGCTTGGATGGCGGCGGCGCGGAAGCAGCGGCGTCAGGCATGGCAGTGAATTCGCGGTTTACGATTGACGAGTGCGCCGGCTGGCTCGGCCGCAGCGCCCCACGGACCCTGGCAGGGTAAATCATCCATCGTCCATCGTAAACCCTCAGACTCCGCCAAACCGCCGGTGCCGGCATGCATACTCCTCCAGCGCCGCATAGAACTGCGGCTTGCGGAAGTCGGGCCAGAGCGTGGGCGTGATGACTAGTTCGGCGTAAGAAATCTGCCAGAGCAGGAAATTGCTCACGCGCATCTCGCCGCTGGTCCGGATCAGGACATCCGGGTCGGGCCAGGCGCGGGTGTAAAGGTGCTGCGAGACAACCTGGTCGTTGATATCGGCCGGATCGAGGCTGCCCCGCTGCACTTTTTCAGCGATGGCGCGGACGGCATCGACGATCTCGGTGCGCCCGCCGTAGCTCAGCGCCATGATGAGCGTCAGGCCGTTGTTCCTCGACAGCGTGGTGACGCTCTTCTTCAACTGCTCCTGCACTGCTTCCGGCAATCGGTAGATGTGGCCGATGACCTCCAGCTTCACGTTGTTCTTGTTCAACTCCGGCGTCTCGGTCTTGAGGTAGTGGACCAGATACTTCATCAGCGCGTCCACCTCGTCCTTGGGCCGGTTCCAGTTCTCCAGCGAGAAGGCGTAGAGCGTGAGATACTTGATGCCCAGTTCGCCCGCCGTGCGGATGATCGTGCGCGCCGACTCGGCGCCCTGACGATGGCCCTCGACGCGCGGCAACCCGCGCTGCTTGGCCCAGCGGCCGTTGCCGTCCATGATCACCGCGACGTGGCGGGGCAGCGAGGCGCGCCCCTCGGCCGAAAGATGAGGCGTTGGCGAACTCATGGCTGAAAACGAAATCCGAGAACCGAAGTCCCAGCTCCGACGCCGTGCCAACGCGTGGCCGCCGGATCGGTGCGCGCCCGGGCCGAGCCGGACGGCGCCGCCACCGTGCGCCCAGCGGCCAGCGGCCAACTGACGGTCGGCGCGTCGTTGACATCCACCGATACAAACGGGCCGGCAACCCCGCCCCCCACGGTCCGTCGGCGGGAAACCGTTTTGGCGCAAGGTTCCCGCCGAGACGCCGTCCGCGCCCCGGCATTCCGGATGACCAGTGCGATCTCGGTTCCGGCTTTGATTCCGGATCCGGCTTGGCAGAATTCTGTCACAACTCCACGACGACCTGCAAAAATCCAAAGGAAAGGCGGAAAAAGCTGGTCGGGGCGGTGAGATTCGAACTCACGACCTCTTGTACCCGAAACAAGCGCGCTACCGGGCTACGCTACGCCCCGAACCAACGGGCGGGAACCTTGGGGCCTCCGCGCCGGATTTGCAACGCCGAATTTCCAACTTTCGCAGTAATTGGGTACGTTTCAATTCCGGCACGGTGGAAGGCGGGTTCTGAGGAACGGGCAGATGCCAGCGCCTTTAAGCCCGAGCCTTTTCAAGCCCAGCAACGCCCCCTCCCCGATTCGACTCCGGGACTCTTGCGTCCAGCGGAAGCGGCACGGACAGCCCATTCGGGAGTCTCCAAAAGATCGAGACCCCAGCGTCCTCTCAGAGCAGCGCCCAAGCTCCCAC
>JAJXZI010000342.1:0-9561 GCA_021780115.1 bacterium
CGTCGCCCTCGGGGCTAGTGCAAACGCTCTCACAAAGGGCGCTGCCCCGCCGAGGCCGCCTTGGGTTGGGCGGACACCGCCGGCTACGCGCCCGCGGTGCAGGAGATGGCCGCGCTGGTGGTGACCTAGCTGCCGGCAGAGCCAATGCCAGTTCAAGCGGACGGGGCAGTTCTGGAGTGCGACCGGCGATGAGGCGTTGTTGAGTTGGGAAATGCTCTGGCGCAATGGCCGCTGGCATCTGCTCTTTCCCCACGCCGCTCCCTTCGCCCCCGCAAAACTAGGATGCGCACCTACGGGCAGCGGTGCTCGGCGGGCACCGCTGCCCGTAGGTGTCCGGCGCCGCTGGCTTGCGCCCGTCCCCCACGCACTCGACTGTGGCCGTTTGTTCCGGCTCCAACCGCGCGACCACCGTCACGTCGTTCTGCCCCCTCATTTCATCGCCCCCCAGCCGCTGGGCCGGCTGCGCTGGCTTGCGCGCCAGGTCCCGCGCCACCGCCCGCTGCTTGATCCCGTCGGCTGCGTCCCCACGGATCCGCATCATCGGGCACGCGGCGGCCACCGAACATTCGCGCATCCGGTCGATCGCCAGGCGCTCGCACCGTTGGGTGAACCGCCCGTACTTCTCGGCCCAGGGGACCGCCCCGGTCTGGCTCCCAGGCTCGGGGCACTGCCCACCGGCACGTCGGCCCGGATCAACGTCTTGAACTGGCAGCTATCCAGGTGCCGCCAACGACGGGCCTCCCACTGATGCACATGCACATCCGGCAGCCACACTGGGGACAGCCCCACAGCACTTGGCGCACCGCCACGGTGACCTCGACCTCTCGCGCCTTCACGTCCAAACGCACCCCGGCCACATACCACGGTTGAGCCAACCGCAGAAGTTGCTCATACCGTTGCAGATCTTTCATGCCCCCCCAGTCTGCCACAGCCCGCCCCGGCCCGCCCGCCCCGGCGGCCCTCTTGCCGGGCACCCGCCCCCGGCTATCGTTGGCTCGCGGCTGGGAGGATAGGGCTCTACAGGAGTGCAACCTGAGCCCCCACTCGCCCGTGGAGTGCAGGTCGGCATCCCCCTCCGGGTCGGGGCTACCGCTCCGGCCCGGAGGCCCCTGCAATCCATGATCCAAAGCGAACAACTCATCCTGCCCTGCCGGCCGATCCGCCGCTGTCTTACTCCGGCCTCATCGAACCCGCCCACGCGATCGACGCCGCACGTCCGCACGACGTTCTCGCCCAATTCCGGCGCCACCAGCGGTGCCGCCCCGTCAAAAATCACAAGGAAATTCCGGAGGAATCTTTCTTTTCGGCATTCATTATTTTTGCAATCGGCAGAGCAGAAAGCCGGTCTCCCGGCGCGCCGCCTCGGACATCGGGGGCGTTTTGATTTCACCCCGCAGGACTATCAGGCTTCGGCCGTTCGTCTCGAAGAAGGTCAAGTCCGAACGGATATATCGTCAACCGACGATTGGGTGGCGTTGCTCCTGTCCACGCTGGGGCTGAGAAGCGGGGGGAAGATCAAATGGGCCAGTCAAGCACACTTCTCGAAGTGTACCTACCCGCGGAAAGCATGGGTCAGTCCTGGCCATCGGCCAAAGCCAGTGTGCCGTATCGAAATACTGCGGCTTCCGTCTCTGCTCTTTTCTCGCCGTGCCGAGCCTGTCCGCGTGGCGTTGGTGCCGGATTTCGAAGTGGAGGCAGGTACTCCCGCACCAGCGGGCTGGAGAGGCTGCCCGACACGCCCGCCCGGCGCGTAACACACAGACGGTTCGTGAGAAAGGATCTCGAAAAAGATCGCCGTCGTCTTGCGCCGCCGGCTACACTGCGAACCGACAATTCAAAACGAAATCAGCCATGAAGATTTGGATAGGGACAGTCCTGATTCTGGCGGGCTTCCTGGACGTCGCGATGGCCGCTTCCGGCGCCCTGACGCCCACCGACCTCCGCTGTGAGTATCGGAAAACCCCACTGGGGATCGACGCCCCGCAGCCGCGCTTGAGCTGGATTCTGGCGCCGGGCAATCCCCGGGCGCGCGGCCTGCGCCAGTCGGCTTACCAGGTGGTTGTCGCCAGCGACCGGAGGAAACTCGACGCGAATGAGGGGGATTTCTGGGACAGCGGCAAGATCGCGTCCGACCAATCCATCCACGTCCGCTATGCCGGCCGGCCGCTCGGGTCGCAGGCGGAGTGCTTCTGGAAGGTCCGCGCGTGGGACCAGGACGGCAACTCGTCGGCGTGGAGCAAACCGGCCCGCTGGACGATGGGGCTGCTGGCCGCCAGCGATTGGAAGGGGAGATGGATCGGGCTGGACGGCGACGACCAGAATGGCGCGCTCGCCGGCACAAGCTGGATTTGGTTTCCGGAAGGCGAGCCGGAGAAGGCCGCCCCGATCGGCACGCGCTACTTCCGGCGCAGCTTCGAACTGCCGGCGGGCCGGACAATCAAGTCGGCGACGTGGCTCGTGACCGGCGACAACCAGTTCGCGGCCTTCGTGAATGGCGGCGAGGTCGGCCAAGGCAGCAACTTCAAATCGGCGACCGTCCTCGACGTGAAGTCGAAACTCCGGCCCGGCCGCAACGTCCTTGCCGCGTCGGTCGCCAACACCGGCGACGCGCCGAATCCCGCGGGATTCCTCGCGCTGCTGCGGGTGGAGTTTGCCGCCGGCGAGCCACTGGTCCTGCCGACGGACGAGAACTGGAGGACGGCGGACCGGGAGTCGGCAAAGTGGCTGGCGCCGGACTTCGCCGATTCCGCGTGGGTTGCCGCGAAGAACCTCGGCGCCGTGGGCATGGCGCCGTGGGGCCAGATCGGCCTGCCGGACGACCGCCGGTTGCCAGCGCGCTGGTTGCGCAAGGAGTTCGTGGCGGAGCGCACACTGCGACGCGCAACGGCCTACTGGAGCGGCCTCGGTTTGTCGGAGCTGTACCTCAACGGCCGGCGCGTCGGTGACGAGGTGTTGTCGCCGGCGCTGAGCGAGTATTCCCAGCGCGTGTTCTACGTGACGCACGATGTCACCGGGATGATCCGATCCGGCGCCAACGCCGTCGGCGTGATTCTGGGCAACGGACGCTATTTCGCGCCGCGCCGCGAGCAGCCGACGTTCACGCAGACCTACGGCTTCCCGAAACTGCTTTTCCAACTCCACCTGGACTACGATGACGGCTCCGCGGCGGACATCGTCAGCGACGAGACCTGGAAGCTTACCACCGAGGGACCGATCCGCGCCAACAACGAATACGACGGCGAGGAATACGACGCGCGGATGGAACTGGGCAACTGGGCGTCGCCGGGCTACGACGACGAGAAATGGCAACCAGCGCAACTGGTCGCCGCGCCGACCTTCAATCCTGACTCCGCAGGGATGCCGGAGCTCGGCGACGGCCGGCCCATTCTGGGGCGGCTCTTCACGTCCGTGGCGGGCAGCCTGTCCGCGCAAATGCAGGAGCCGATCCGCGTCACCGGCACGATCCGGCCGATCGCCCTCACCGAGCCGCGGCCGGGGGTTTTCATCTTCGACCTTGGCCAGAACATGGTCGGGTGGTGCCGGCTCCGGGTTTCCGGTCCGCGTGGCACGCGGGTTTCCCTGCGCCACGCCGAGACGCTCCAACCGGACGGCACCCTTTACCTGGCCAACATCCGCGGCGCGAAGGTCACGGACGTTTACACGCTGAAGGGCAGGGGAGTGGAAACCTACGAACCGCGTTTCACCTACCACGGTTTTCGGTACGTGGAAATGACGGGTTTTCTGGGCAAACCGACGCTCGCCGCGATTGAAGGTCACGTGGTGAATGACGATTTGGAGAGCGCCGGCGAGTTTGCCTGTTCGCAGCCGATGATCAACCGAATCTACCGCAACATCCTGTGGGGCGTGCGCGGCAACTACCGCAGCATCCCGACGGATTGCCCGCAGCGTGACGAACGCCAGGGCTGGCTGGGCGACCGCTCGGCGGAGTCGAAGGGGGAGAGCTACCTGTTCAACACCGCGACGCTCTATGCCAAGTGGCTCCAGGACATGGCGGATTCGCAGAAGCCCAACGGCAGCGTCTCGGATGTCTGCCCGGCCTACTGGCCGCTCTACAACGACAATGTCACCTGGCCGAGCAGCACCGTCATCATTCCCGGCACGCTGCTGGACCAGTTCGCCGACGTGGGAATCATCGCACAGCACTATTCCAGCATGGTGAAGTGGATCGACCACATGAGCGGCTACCTCCAGGATGGTCTCATCACCAAGGACAACTACGGCGATTGGTGCGTGCCGCCGGAGAACCCGAAGCTGATCCATTCCCAGGACCCGATGCGGAAGACGGCGGCGGGCATCCTGGCGACGAGTTATTTTTATTACGACCTGCGCCTGATGGCGCGGTATGCGACGCTGCTGGGCCGGGCTTCCGACGCCGAACGCTTCAACGCCTTGGCCGGCCAATTGAAGACCGCGTTGAACGCGAGGTTTCTCAACCGCGACCGCGGCCAGTACGACAACGGCTCCCAGACCTCCTGCGTCCTGCCACTGGCCTTCGACCTGGCGCCGGCGGACGAGCGCCCGCGGATTTTTGACCATCTGGTTAACAAGATCACCCGCGAGACCGCCGACCACATCGGCACCGGCCTCGTCGGCGGCCAGTGGCTCAACCGTGTCCTCACCGCCGGCGGCCGTCCGGACCTCGCTTACACGTTCGTTACCAACACCACCTATCCGAGTTGGGGCTACATGGTCGAGAAAGGCGCGACCACCATCTGGGAACTGTGGAACGGCGACACCGCCGATCCGGCGATGAACTCCGGCAACCACGTCATGCTCGTCGGCGACCTGGTGATCTGGCTCTATGAAAACCTGGCCGGCATCAAGCCGGACCCCGAACAACCCGGCTTCCGGCACGTCCTCATGCGCCCGACGCCAGTCGGCGATTTGCAGTTCGTGAAGGCCTCACACCGCTCGCCCTATGGCCTGATCGCCAGCGAGTGGCAGCGCGCCGGCGGCGCGTTCCGCTGGAACGTGACGGTGCCCCCCAACACAACGGCGACGCTTTGGGTGCCGGCGAAAGACGCCGCGAGCGTGACCGAAAGCGGCCGGCCGGCCGAGCGGGCGCGGGGCTTGAGCTTCGTGCGGATGGACAATGGCTGCGCCGTCTTTTCCGCCGGCTCCGGCCGCTACGCCTTCGTGAGCCGATGACGGAGTCGTCCCCGGCGGTTGCGTCGCATCAACCGCATCCGGCCGCGGTCGTGGCCGGTCGCCTCATCGCCGGATCCACACCGTCGCCTCCGCCACGCTCCATTGGAATTTGCGGGCGTGTTCGCGGATCAGAAAGGGCAGATCCTTGCGGGCCGCGAGCGTGAAGCTGTCTCCCAGCGCCTCCGTCAGCGTGTCGAAGGTCCGCACGGGTTTCCGGCCCCGCCGGAAGCCGCCCAGCCAACGGGCGGGCGGCGTGAAGGCTTCCAGCCAGGTGTAGGGCGAGGCCAGGATCAATTGACCGCCGGGTTTGAGGAGCCGGGGCAGGCGCGTCAGGCACGACATCGGATTCCGCAGCCGGTCGATCAAGTTGGCCAGCAAGACGACATCGAACTCGCCGAGGTCCTCGCGCAACGCCGTCGCGTCGCCCGCTTCAAATGTCACGCGCCGCCGGTCAATCTCCTCCGGCACGACGGCGACGGTCTTCGTGGACAGATATCCTTCCTCGCTGCGCTCGTAGGCTATCCGGCCGCGTCGTTTCAAATGCGCAGCCGAGGCGATGAAGCGGCGTGAGAAGTCAATGCCCACCACGTCGGCACAATGGCGCGCCAGTTCGAAGCTGGACCGGCCCACGGCGCAGCCGAGGTCGAGGGCGCGCGCGTTCGGTGGCAGCCGGGTCAAGTCCAGGCACTCGGCGACGCAGCGCACGGGGAACTGGAGGGCGTCTCTGGGGCCAAAGGCGTAGGGAAGGATTTCCTCCGGCGTGCCATAATGAAACAGGAGGTACTGTCCCAGCAGGGCGTCGCTCTCGTAAGGGTCAAGGCTGTGCGCTCCCGGCATTTTGCGGGCAGGCCCCATTCTCAGATGTGCCGGCGAGATGCCGGCAGCGCGTCGGAGCGGCGTCACGACCTCAACCGGCCAGCAGGCCCTGCATATACGCGGCTGGCTGGTAGTTCTCCAGCAGCACCACCGTCTTGCCCTCCCGATACATCCGTACTTGCGGCGCCTGGATCTCCGGCGTCTTCGGCGGCGCAAAGAGAATGTCGTCGTGCGTGGCGTTCTGCCGGTTGGCGAATTTGTCGGGTGTCAGGTGGCCGCCCAGATGGTCGCTGCGGCCCGTGGCGAGATGGAACGTGCCGAGGATTTTCTCGTCCTGAATGTCGCGGCCGGCGAATGGGAGCACCTGCGTGCCGAAGCCCAACTCGCCCAGCTCGCCCGTCACCGGATCGCTGGCCAGCTTCCGGCGATGCGCCTCGACGGTCGCGGGATTGCCCTGGATGAGGGAAACGTCCACGACCCGGCCGCCGGCGACCTTCATCAGGCCGAGGGTGCCGTCTTCGTGGTACTTCATCGGGAAGAACCCTTCGGCGCCGGCCGGCACGAAGTAGATTTCGCCGGCGGGCAGGTTGGCGATGTCCGGCTTCTCGCCGCGGCACAGGCCGTGGCTCTTTTGGGCTTCCTGACGGGCCAGGTCGAGCCGCAGCGTGTGGCGCTTTCCGGCGACCGCGTAATCAATCTCCACCCAGTCCGCCCGTGTCATGCCAAGACGGAGTTTTTCGGCGTTGCGGCTGACCTCGTTGTAGTCCACCGCCAAGCCGGTCCGGAGGATGGTCTCGTTCACGCCGTGCATGGTGGCGCCGCGAAAGCCGAAACGCTTGGCAAACGCCGTCAGCGGCGCCGTCGCCGAGTAGGTCGAGACGCAGAGGACCAGTTGGTAGCAGGGATACAGGTCGCGCTCGAAACTCAACTCCCGTCCGCTCGCGTCCACTACCAGATCGGGCAGGTCGAGATTGCTGCCGCCGGTCATCTGGTAGGCGAACAGATCCACGGCGCTGAGTCCGAGTTCCTGCATGACGCCCTGGCGCAAGCCCTGGTGGAACACCTCGTAAGCGTACCGCTGGATCGTCAACTCCGGGCGCTGGAGGAACGCCAGGCCGGCGACCCCGTGCGGATCTTCGAGGTCGATGAGGATGGCCACTCGCTCGCCGGCACGCGGCGCGAAGCAGGTTCGTAACAGCCGGGAAAGGCTGAAAGGTGGAAAGTCTTGTTTCATTGGTCCGTCACTGTGGCGCACGCCGATGCGTTAGTCAAAAAACGGAGGGCGTTAAACGGCGTGAGCGAAAGGAACGACCATTTCCGCCCTTGCACCGCCGGCGGTGTGTTGGCCGCCCGTTGTCAAGTGGCGTCGGATGCGGCACAGTGGCCCATGCTTTCCCGTCGCCAATGGTCCACCGCCGGAGCGTGCGCCGCATTGCTGGCGCTGCTTGCGGGCGGTTGTGCGCCAAAGCCGCATGACACGCTGACCGTCGGCATGGAACTGGCCTACCCGCCGTTCGAAATGACCGACGAGCAGGGGCGGCCCGCCGGCGTCAGCGCGGATCTCGCGGCGGCGCTGGGACAGTTTCTCGGCCAGAGGGTCGTCATCGAGAACCTTCCGTTCGACGGCCTGATCCCTGCGCTCAAGACCGGCAAGATCGACCTCATCCTCTCGTCCATGACCGCCACGGCCGAGCGGGCGCAGTCGATCGACTTTTCCGAGCCGTACCTCAAGACCGGCCTGTGTTTGCTGGTCGGCAGGAACTCGCCCATCCGGGCGCTTCGGGACGCCGACCAGCCGGGAAGAATCCTCGCCGTCAAGAAAGGCACGACGGGCCACGCGTACGCCGCCGCGCACATCCAGCGGGCGAAGGTGCTCGTGCTGGACAAGGAGGCCGCGTGCGTGTTGGAGGTGGTGCAGGGCAAGGCCGACGCCTTCATCTACGACCAGATGTCCGTCTTTCAGCACTGGCAGCGCAATCCTGACACCACCCGCGCCCTGCTGGAGCCTTTTCAGGTGGAGCACTGGGCCATGGGCGTGCGCAAAGGGAGCTCCGAATTGCTGCGGCGGGTCAACGCCTTCCTGGAGGACTTCCGGGCGCGCGGCGGCTTCGAGAAGCTTGGCGACCGCTGGCTCAAGGAACAGAAGGAGGCGTTTCGCCAGCGCGGGATTCCTTTCTACTTCTGAACGTGAAGCGACTCTTCCTCGCGCCGCCCGCCGGAGCCCCGACGCCGCTGTCCGGGCCGGTGCGGGTTTTCAATTTTACCCTCGTCTGCCTTTTGCTTGCGTTGGTGTTCTGGTTCTCCTTCCACCAGCTCCACTACCAATGGAACTGGGCCGCGGTTTACAAATACCGCCACCAATTCGTGGCGGGCTGGCTGACGACGGTTTGGATTTCGCTCGCGGCGCTGGGCCTGAGCACGCTGATCGGGGTGAGTTTCGCCTTGGGACAACGGAGCCGTTTCCTGCCGCTGCGCTACCTCAGCCAGATTTACGTCGAGGCCATTCGCGGCACGCCGCTGCTGGTGCAGATCCTGATCTTCTTTTACGTCGTGGCCGACGCCGTCCGCGTGGAGAACCGCTACCTCGTCGGCATTCTCACGCTGGCGGTCTTCAGCGGCGCCTACCTTACCGAGGTGATCCGCGCGGGCATCGAGAGCGTCGGCCAGTCGCAGCTCGAATCCGCGCTGGCGATTGGCCTCACCGGCGCGCAGACCTTCCGCTACGTCGTTTTCCCGCAGGCGCTGCGCCAGACGTTGCCGCCGCTGGCGGGCCAGTTCGTGTCGCTCATCAAAGACTCCTCGCTGCTCTCGGTCATCGCCATCAGCGAATTCACCTTGAATGCGCAGGAAGTGAATTCCTACACGTTCAGCACGCTGGAAAGCTACCTGCCGCTCGCCGCCGGCTACTTGCTGCTGACGCTGCCGATCTCGCTGTGGACGCGGTGGCTGGAGAAACGGATGAGGTTTGAAACGTGAGGCGTGAGCCGCGGCCGCGCGCCTCCTTCACGTTTCACGTTCCCCCATGAGACTGCGACTCGACAACCTCACCAAGACTTTCGACGGCCACCGGGTGCTCGACGCCGTGTCGCTCACGCTGGCGAACGTGCATACGCTGGTGCTGATCGGCCCCTCGGGCGGCGGCAAGTCCACGCTGCTGCGGATCATCGCCGGCCTGGAGCGGCCCGACGCCGGCGCGGTGGAGATCAACGGCGAGCGCGTGAGCTTCGCCGAGGCGTCGTTGCTCCGCCACCGCCGCACCATCGGCACGGTGTTTCAGGCGTTCAACCTGTTTCCTCACCTGACCGCGCTGCGGAACATCACGCTGCCGCTGGAAAAGGTCCACGGCCATCCGCCGGCGCAGGCGGCCGACGTGGCGCGGCAAATTCTCAAACGCTTCCGCCTCGAGGACCACGCCCACAAGCGTCCGGCCGAACTCTCCGGCGGCCAGCGTCAGCGCATCGCCATTGCCCGGGCCTTGGTCACCGATCCCCGCCTCCTGATCTTTGATGAGGCGACCAGCGCCCTGGATTATGAGTCCGAGCGCATCATTCAGGATAACCTCCAGCGCATCTGCGC
>JAJXZI010000342.1:9571-16417 GCA_021780115.1 bacterium
CCTGCTCCTGTTCGACGAGCCGACGTCGGCGCTCGATCCGGAAATGACCGCCGAAGTGCTCGACGTGATCGAAGAACTCCGGGCCGAGGGCCGCGACTTCATCCTCGTGACGCACGAAATGGGCTTCGCCCGGCGGGTGGCGGACCAGGTGGCGCTGCTGGCCGCCGGGCGTATCGTGGAAGTCGGTTCGGTCCGGCAAGTCTTCGAGCAGGCGCACACGCGGCCGACCCGGGACTTTTTGGCGCGCGTGTTGAAGTACTGAGTTCCACCCGGAATCGGCCCGGCGCGGGCGTCTGGTCGCTTAGCGCGTTTTTTCCGGATCGAGTTCCTGGAAGATTTCCAACCACTGGCGCGTTAGGACAGCCCCAGGGGTCGCTGACGCGCGCAATTGGTCCGGCGTCTGGCCCCAGTAGAAGCCGAGGAACCCCGCCGCCTTGGCGCGGGCTTGCTGGATGAACGCGCGCAATTCGGCCGCCGAGCAGGCCAGCGGAAAAATCTCCTCGATCACGACCGGTTTGCCGACGCGGAACCCGTCGAGCAGCTTCAAGTCCTCCGCCAGTTTGCCGGACCGGGGGTAAAGATGGACCGAGATGAAATCCAGGTCCGGGGCGATCTCCCCGGGAAAAAAGCCGGAATTCAGGGCATCGCTCGCCTGGCTGTTCGGCAGCAGCCCGACGGTGATCAAGTGCCGGGAATCGTTCCGGCGGATCGCCCGGGTCAGCGTGGCAATCCACTGCTGGGCGACCTCGACCCGCGGACCGCTGGTGGGGGCGGACGAAATGAACTGGACGTAGCTGAAGCCGTCCAACTCCCCGGCCAGCCAGTCGCCGGCCCGGCGGCGACCGCCGGAAACCACCGGTTCGTTCATCAGGTCGTAGCAGAACACCGCCGGGCTGTGGGCGCACCGGCGGGCGACCGCCTCCCAGAAGCGGGCCTGCGCGGCCCAGCGCTCCGGGTCACCCAGCGCGTCGTACCAGCTCGGCACGGCGCGCTTGCGGTAGTAGCCCAGGCCGGTCAGGTCGAGGTGGAGGCCGGTCGTTTCCGCCAGGCGGAGCAGTCGGCCGAGTTGGTGGAGCGAGTGGGAATTCGGTTTGTCCGGCGCGTCCATGAACCTGCCGAACTGCAGGTGGATGCGCACGACGGTGGCGCCGAGCGCCTTCATTTCCCGGAAATCCTCCGCGACGGTCGCCCAGTCCCGGTCCCAATATTCTTCCAGCAGGCGCTTCCGGTAATCGCGGTCATAGTTGAAACCCCACGGGACAAATCTCCGTCCGGAGGCCGCGCCGACAAATCCCTTCTCGTCCTTCGACACGCCAATCCACTCCATCTTCGCGTCGGGCCGTTCGCTCGCGCCGGCCAACGCACCCGCCCCGGCGAGCAGCGCCAGGAGCGCAAACGGCAACGGGCGGACGTGGAAAGAACCGGGGGCGCCGGAGGCCTTGGCTCTCATCGTCCGCTGGCGTTTGCGGCGAGGAGGCTCCTTAAGAAACGGCCGGTGTGCGAGCGGGCGTGGCGCGCCACCTGTTCCGGCGTGCCCTCCGCTACGAGGCGACCGCCGCCGTCGCCGCCTTCGGGGCCGAGGTCGATGATCCAGTCCGCTTCGGCGATGAGATCGAGGTTGTGCTCGATGACGATGACCGAGTGGCCGGCGTCCACCAACCGCTGGAGCACGTCCACCAACCGGCGCACGTCGGCGATGTGGAGACCGATGGTGGGTTCTTCGAGGAGGAACAGATTCCGCTTCGACGGGCGGTTCGCGCGGCCCGGCAGTTCGAGTTGTTCTTTCAAGCCACTGAGCAGATGCGTCACCAGTTTGACCCGCTGCGCCTCGCCGCCGCTGAGCGTGGGACTGGTCTGGCCGAGCTTGAGATAATCCAGTCCGGTGTCGTGCAACGCCTGCAGCGCGCGGCGGATTCGCGGCAGCGCGGAGAAGAATTCCAGCGCCTCTTCCACCGACATGTCCAACACCTGCGAGACGTTCTTGCCGTGGTATTCGATGTCGAGGGTCTCGCGGGTGAAGCGGACGCCGTCGCAACTCTCGCAGCGCACGAAGGCCGGCGGGAGGAAATTCATCTCCAGCTTCACCTGGCCGGCCCCCTGACATTCCGGGCAGCGTCCGTGCGGGCTGTTGAAGGAAAACCGTCCCGGACCATAACCGCGCAGCCGCGCCTCCGGCACCTGGGCGAACAGCGCGCGGATGTCGTCGAAGAATCCGACGTAGGTCGCCGGCGTCGAGCGTGGCGTGCGGCCAATGGGCGACTGGTCCACTTCGTGAACCGCGGCGATGGATTCGCAGCCGGTGACGCAAGGCGCGGCACCTTGTGCTCCTTCTCGTCCTTTGCCCTCGTCCTTGGACCGGGGAGCGTGGCGCGCGGGGCCTGACTTCAAGGCGCGCGTCAGCGCGGGCATCAGGCACTCGCGGATGAGCGTGCTCTTGCCGGAGCCGCTCACGCCGGTCACGAGCACCAACCGTCCGAGCGGGAAGCGGACGGTAACGTCCTGGAGATTGTTCTTCGCGGCGTGGTGCAGGGTGAGCCAGGACAGGTCCGAAGTCCGAAGTCCGAAGTCCGAAGAAAGCGCATCATCGGAAATCCGAAGAAGCGGTCGGCCAGGCGCCGGTTCAGGTTTTCGGATTCGGACCTCCTTCGGACTTCGGACTTCGGACTTCGGACCTGCGACGGGCCGCCGCTGGCCCCGGCTGGGAAACTGCCGCCGCTGCCGCAGGCACTGGCCGGTCACGGATTCCGGATGCCGCTCCAGTTCGTCCAGCGTCCCGGCGGCCACGACTTCGCCGCCGTGAACGCCGGCGCCGGGACCGAGATCAATCACCCAGTCGGCCCGCCGCATGGTGGCCTCGTCGTGCTCGACCACGAGCACCGAGTTGCCGCGGGCCTTGAGCGCGTCCAGCGCGGCGAGCAGGCGCTCGTTGTCGCGGGCGTGCAGGCCGATGGTCGGCTCGTCCAGGATGTAGAGCACGCCGCTCAGGTTGGAGCCGAGTTGCGCGGCCAGCCGGATGCGCTGCGACTCGCCGCCGGAAAGGGTGGGCACGCCGCGGCCCAGTTGCAGGTAGCCCAGCCCCACCTCCTGGAGAAACTTCAGCCGTTCGCGGATTTCCGGCAGGATGTCCCGGGCGATGAGCGCGGCGCGGCCGGTGAACCTGAGTCGTTGGAAGAGATCGCAGGCCGTCTCGACGGCGAGTTGGGAGAAGTCGTTTATCGTCGGATCGGATCTCGCACTGCCAACCGCCGGGCGCCCAGCGCCCATCGGCATTGGGCAATGGGCAAGGGGCAATCGCACTGCTCTCGCCACCGGATTGAGCCGGGCGCCGTGGCACTCCGGACAACGCTCGCGCTTGCCTTCCATCCAGCCGAACCACGATTCCTCGATGGCATCGGCGCGCGCGCCCCGGTCCACGTCCTCCGGCATCCAGAACAACTCGCCGAACCCCCGGCATTTCGGACACCAGCCCGCCGGGGAGTTGTAGCTGAAATTCTTCGGATCGAGCGGCTCAAACGACCGCCCGCACTTCGGGCAAGCGCGCTCCGTCGAATGCACCGAAAGGCGGCCCGCGCCATCCAGGGCCAGCAAGCTGCCGTTGCCGAGTTGGATCGTCTCGTCGATGAGCTGCTGCGGTGTGGGGGCCAGCAACCCGCCTCCAAGCGGTTCGCGCGCAGCACCCCGGCCGCGTGACCGCACCCCTCGGGCGGCCTTTCGCTCCAGCATGCCGGTGACGATTTCCACGTTGTGCTCGCGAAAGCGGTCCAGCCGCAGCCGCTCGTTGGACGGGAGAATCTTCCCATCGGCGCGGACCTCCGCGAAGCCATGCTGGGCGGCCCATTCGGCGACGTCGGTGTGGAAGCCCTTCCGGCCTTTGACCACGGGGGCGAGCAGCCGCAGGTCGCCCCGCTGCTTCATCTGCGCGTAAAGCTGGCGGCGCACCTCGTCGCGCGTCTGGGGCGCGACGGGCCATTGGCAATCGGGGCAATACGGCGTGCCCAGCCGGGCAAACAGCAATCGCAGGAAGTGGTAAATCTCCGTGACGGTCGCGACGGTGCTCTTGCCCCCGCCGCCGCGGTCGCGCTGCTCGATGCTGACTGTCGGCGGAATGCCTTCGATCAGGTCCACGTCCGGCCGGGCGAGTTGCTCGACAAACTGGCGGGCATAGACGTTCATCGAATCCAAAAACCGCCGCTGGCCCTCCGCGAACAACAAATCAAACGCCAACGTGCTCTTGCCCGAGCCGCTCACGCCGGTGACGACGACAAACTGATCACGCGGAACCGCCAGCGAGAGATTTTTCAAATTGTGCTCGCGTGCGCCGTGAATGGAGATCACGGCGCCGTCCCCTGGGCGCGGCCGTTGACTGGGGTTGGGCACGAGGAACTCTATGCGGACGCGAGCGCCGTGCCAAACCTGTTTGCGGCCACCTGGCATCGCACCCTTGCGCCGTCCCGGCTTCTGGGGCAGCTTATCGCCGCTCGGCAGGCAGGCAGTGCCGGCGTGGATTGTTGTACTAAGATGCGATGTCATCCTCTGGGTGCGCGTTCCGGGCGCTCTCGAAATCCGAATCGGAATATTCAGGACGTGCCCACCCGGCAAGGATGCCAGTCTGTCTCGCCGCGCCCGGCGACCCACTCCCGCCTCCGGAACTTGGTGGTCGCGTTGGCAGTCGCGGCCGCGATTCCGGCCGGCGCCGCCGTCAACGTCCTGACCTATCACAACGACAACGCCCGCACTGGCCAGAACCTGGGCGAGACGACCCTCACGCCGGCCAACGTCAACGTCAACACCTTCGGCCGGCTGTTCACCGATCCCGTGGACGGCTACGTCTATGGCCAACCGCTGGTGCTGACGGGCGTCGCGATCCCCGGCCGGGGGACGCATAACGTGGTGTACGTGGTGACGGAGCACGACAGCGTGTACGCGCTGGACGCCGACACCAACACCGCGCCGCTCTGGCAGGTCAGCTTCATTAATCCCGCCGCGGGCATCACCACGGTCCCCAACGGGGACGTGAACTCCACCGACATCGTGCCCGAGATCGGGATCACCAGCACGCCCGTGATCGACGCGGGCAGCGACACGATCTACGTCGAGGCGAAAACGAAGGAAACCGTCGGCGGAGTGACGAAATACGTCCACCGACTCCACGCGCTGGACGTGGCGACGGGGACGGAGAAGTTCGGCGGCCCGGTGGTCATCCAGGCCACGGTGCCGGGCACCGGCGATGGCACCGACGGCAGCGGCCACGTGCCGTTCAATCCGCTGCGCCAGATGAACCGATGCGGGCTGCTCCTGGCCAACGGCGTGGTCTATCTCGCCTACGCCTCGCACGGCGACAACGGGCCGTATCACGGCTGGCTGCTGGGCTACAACGCGCAGACACTCGCTCCGGCGGGCGTCTATAACTCCACGCCCAACGGTGGCCTGGGCGGCTTCTGGCAAAGCGGCGCCGGGCCGGCGACCGACGCCAGTGGCTCCATTTTCCTGTTGACCGGCAATGGCACCTTCAGCGTCGGCTCCAGCAACTATGCCGTGGACAACTTCGGCGACAGCTTCCTCAAGCTCACCGCGACCAACGGGCTGGCGCTCGTGGATTACTTCACCCCGTACAACCAAGCGAGCCTGGACAGCGCTGATCAGGATCTGGGTTCCGGCGGCGCCTTGGTGCTGCCGGACGCGGTGGGCAGCGCCGCGCATCCACACCTGCTGGTCGGCGCGGGCAAGGAGGGGAAAATCTATCTGATCGACCGCGACCACCTGGGCCATTTCAACGCGGCGGGCGACACGCAAATCGTGCAGTCCCTCCCCGGCGCCATCGGCGGCGCCTGGAGCATGCCGGCCTATTTCAACGGTGCCATTTACTACGGCGGTTCCGGCGACGCGCTCAAGGCCTTCAAGCTGTCCGGCGGCTTGCTCGGCGCCAACCCGGTCTCGCGCTCGACCGCCACCTTGGGCTGGCCCGGCGCGACGCCCAGCGTTTCCGCCAACGGCGCGACCAACGGCATTGTGTGGGCGCTCCAGACCGACGCCTTCGCCAGCGGCGGGCCGGCGGTGCTCCACGCCTACAATGCCGCGAACCTGGCGACGGAGCTCTATAACAGCAGCCAGGCCGGCGCCCGTGACAACCCCGGCGGCGCGGTCAAGTTCACCGTGCCCACCATCGCCAACGGCAAGGTGTACGTCGGCGCCCAGCACGCGCTTTCCGTGTTCGGCAGCGGCGCCTTCGTCGCCGCGCCCACCATCGCGCCGAACGGCGGCGTCTTTACCGACGCCGTCACCGTCGCGCTGGCCGACGCGACGCCCGGCGCGAGCCTTTACTTCACGCTGGACGGCAGCGCGCCCACCACCGCTTCTGCGCGGTACACCGCGCCGTTCGTCCTGACTAACACCGCGGTCGTCAAAGTGGAGGCCGTCAAGGCGGGCGCGGTGGACAGCCCGGTGGTGAGCGCGACGTTCTTCAGTCGGGCGTCCATCGGCAGCGGCACCGGCCTGACCGGCGCCTACTACTCGAACCAATTCATGACCTTCAACGATCCGCCGACGCTGACCCGCATTGACTTGGCGGTGAATTTCGACTGGGGCAGCGGTTCGCCCGCCCCGAGCATTTCCAGCGACGACTTCACGGTCCGGTGGACTGGCGACGTGCAGCCGCAGTTCAACGAGACCTACACGTTCTACACCAAGACTGACGACGTCGCGCGCCTCTGGGTGAACAACCAGGAGATCATCAACGCCTGGGTGGACCAGGCGGCCACGGAGTGGAGCGGCGCCATTGCGCTGAACGCCGGCCAGCGTTACGCGATTCGGATGGAATATTACGAAAACGCCGGGTCCGCCTCGGCG
>JAJXZI010000141.1 GCA_021780115.1 bacterium
CGCAAGCCGGCGCGTTCTGCGAGCCCACCGCCTATGGCCAACTTTGTGGAATTAAACCTCACCCACTTTTAATCACACCCAGTTCCGACACAGCGGTCCCGCGCACCTTGACAGGCAGGCTGACGTGCCGAACACTCCCCGTTTTATGGCCGAGCCGAAAACCAATGAGTTGATGGACAAGATCGTGTCGCTGTGCAAGCGACGGGGGTTCGTTTTCCAATCGTCGGAGATTTACGGCGGCATCAACGGCTTCTGGGACTACGGCCCGCTGGGCGCCGAATTGAAGCGCAACGTCAAGGACCTCTGGTGGCGTTGGATGGTGCGCGAACGCGACGACGTGGCCGGCCTCGACGCCACCATCATCATGCACCCGCAGATTTGGAAGGCCAGCGGGCACGTGGAGACGTTTGTGGACCTGATGGTGGAATGCCCGATAACGAACAAACGATACCGGGCGGATCAGGTAGAGCCGCAGAGCGGAGTCGCCTACTTCTATACGGGAGCCAAGAGTGGCGGTCCAACTGGCTCTGAGGTGGCTGACGCCCTAAAGAAAAAATATCCCCACTCGAATTCAGAACTACTGGAGAAGCTAGGGGACTCTCCAGTTGGAGGTGGAAGCAATCTACCCTTTTCGGTGCTGATTATCCATGGGAAGCCTCCTGAAAGCGCGAGAAAGGTCGCGCTCGAATTCTACGGACGAAAGGGGGTTCTTAATCCGGTTTTGCAGGGCGAGCGGACGGAGAAACTTGAAAACACAGCCCACTACAGCCCCGATTCCGGCGCTCGTCTGGGTGATCCGAAGAACTTCAATCTGATGCTGAAGACCTACGTCGGCCCCGTCGCCGACGAGGGCAGCGTCGCCTACCTCCGCCCCGAAACCGCGCAGGCCATCTTCGCGCAGTTCAAGAACGTGCTCGAAACCGCGCGCCAGAGAGTGCCGTTCGGCATCGCGCAAGTCGGCAAGGCGTTTCGCAACGAGGTCACGCCCCGCAACTTCACCTTCCGCTCGCGCGAGTTTGAGCAGATGGAGCTGGAGTTTTTCATCCGGCCGGACGAGGCGGTCGAGGCCATTTGCGGGCGGGTCGCCACGGTGGCGGAGGTGTTCGGGACGCCGCCTTCCGGCGGCACCGGGCCGGCGGCCGCCGGAACTTTGCCGGAGCCGCAACCCAACTGGGGCTGGGAGGTCTGGCACAAGTATTGGGTCGAGCAGCGCATCCGGTTCTACGAGAGCATCGGCCTGCCGCGCACGACGCTGGAGGAATACTGGCAGAAGCCGGAGGAACTGTCGCACTACGCCCGCGCCACGGTGGACCTCCTGTTCAAGTTCCCATTCGGCACGCAGGAACTGGAAGGCATCGCGGCCCGCAGCGATTTTGACCTCTCCCAGCACCAACGGTTCTCGGGCAAACCGATGACCGTGTTCGACGACGAGTTGAAGACCGCGTGGCCAAAGCTCGATCCGGCCCGGCAGGCCGAGTTGCGTGACCGCTACGCCCAGGCGCGGCTGCGGTACCTGACGAAGACCGGCGAGCCGGCTGAAAAGGCGGAGCGGCAGGCCGCGGAGGATGCCGAGGCGCTGACCAAAGGCTACTACATTCCGCACGTCATCGAGCCGAGCGCCGGCGTGGACCGGCTCGCGCTGGCGCTGCTCTGCCACGCCTACACCGAGGATCAGGCGCCGGATGAAAAGGGCAGGCCCGAATCCCGCGTCGTGATGAAATTCCACCCGCGCATCGCGCCAATCAAGGTGGGCGTCTTTCCGCTCCTCAAGAACCGGCCGGAGCTGGTGGCCAAGGCGCGGCAAGTCCGCGACCTGTTGCGCCCGCACCTGAACGTGTTTTACGACGAGGCGGGCGCGATTGGCCGGCGCTATCGCCGCCAGGACGAGGCGGGCACGCCGTTCGGGGTGACGATTGACTTCGACACGCTGGGCGAGAAAGGCCCGGAGTTGCAGGACACGGTGACGTTGCGCGACCGCGACACGCTGAAACAGGAACGGGTGAAGATCGCCGAGTTGCTCCCGCTGCTACTGGAGAAAGTTCGCTAGATGGCCGAGGTTCCACCCAACCCCGAGCCGGGGGAAGAGCAGTTCAAGAAGCGGGCACCGACGCTCTACTTCATCATCGTTTCCAAGCTGCTCAAGGCGGCGCTCTTCATCGCGTTGGCGATCTACCTTTACGCGATGTCCGACAACGACCTGCCCGCTGAATTGCGGAGCGTGCTTCATTTCCTGCGGCTCAACCCGGAGCGCAAGTTCTGGGTCGATCTGGCCGCCGCCATCGGCCGGCTGACCGAAGCCAACGTCCTGTGGGCGGCGGTGGGCACGTTTCTCTACAGCCTGTTTGCCTTGGTGGAAGGTGTGGGGCTGATGTTTCGCGTGGGCTGGGCCGGCTGGCTGGCCATCGGCGAATCCGCGTTCTTCGTCCCAATCGAGATCTTCGAACTGGAGCATCGGTTCACGTGGACGGTGTTCGGCATCCTCGCCTTCAACGTGTTTATCGTCTGGTATCTCTTCGAGTACCGCCACCGCCTGTTCCACCATCACCACCACTTCCACCTCCGCCACCGGCAGTCGGAAACGTAGCCCCGGCGTCCCGCCATCAGCGCAGCGAGTCGAACCACGCCTTCGCCAGCGTCAGGCTGGGCAGGGCGCAACCGGTGTGGTCCGCCGTCGGCACGGGATCAATCAATTGCACCTGCGTCGCGCCGCGGCTCTGGAAGCTGGCGTAAGCCACCTGGGAGTTGGCGAACGGCACGTCGTTGTCGGCCAGGCAATGGTAGAGGCGCATCGGCGCCCGTGGCGTCCACGCATAAACGTCGTTGTCCTGCAGCGCGAGCCGGAACGGGTGCCGTGGATCGGCCTTGAAGGCGGCCAGGTAGGCGGGCTTGAGGATCAGCGTCGGGTCGGCCGGCATGTTGGTGTTGATCTGGCCGCCGTCGGCATTGCCGTGGAACAACGGCGGGATCGAGGTGTCGTAGGGCGGCTGCAACAGGTCGGCCAGGCTCGGCGCGAGATGGTAAACGTCCTGGTAGGCCGCCAGCAGATAAGCGAAGTAGTACGGATTGGGCTGCGCGCGGCCCGACAAAAAGTCGTTGGCCGTCACGCCGGACAGGTCGTAGGCGCCGGCCATCGGGGCGCAGGCGGTGACGGTGAATTCGTTGGTATGGTAGGTTTCAAGTTCCCGCAGCAACGCCATCGTGGCGTG
Organism: bacterium; assembly: GCA_021780115.1. Lineage (GTDB taxonomy): Bacteria > Verrucomicrobiota > Verrucomicrobiia > Limisphaerales > JAJXZI01 > JAJXZI01. Next base: position 3,207 of record JAJXZI010000141.1, read on the forward strand.
GCCGCCTTGCGAATAGCCGCACAAAAACAACTTGCCGTCGAGCGGCGGGCCGTGGGTCGCGCAAAACGTCCGGGCCGCCCGCAGCAGATCGACGCACGCCGTGGCTTCCGACCGGGCGTGATGATACGGATGCAACCCCGGCGAGTCGCCCAGACCCAGGTAATCCGGCACGACGGCGGCATACCCGGTCGTGGCGAACGCGACGCCGACCGTGACCTCGCCGGTCAGGTCCATGGAGGAGGGCGCCTGGTTGGTTACGGTGAGGGTCCCGTGCTGGTAGCTGACCAGAGGCAGGGCGTTGGTGGTATTTAACGGCAGCACCAGCGCGCCGGACGCCATGGTGCGGGCGCCCCACGGCGAGATGGTTTCGTAATCCACCTTGTAAAGCTGCACGTCGTATTGCGGCGTGATGGTGATGCCGGCCAGGTGAAACAGAAACGCGAGTTGGGCGGCCGCCAACGTGTTGGAGAGCGTGACCGAAAGGAGCCGGCCGCGCTGGGCGGCGGGAACGGCCAGCACCCGGTAGAAGCGCGTCGGGTTCTCCGGGGCGGGCGCGTCCAGCCACTGCGAGGACGCCGTGGGCCAGGGCTGTTCCGCCGGTGCCAGCCGCCAGATGCCGTCCGTCAGCGTGTCCTGGAATTGCACCGTGTACGCCAGCCCCGCCACCGCGTTGCTCCACTGAAGCTGGATGCCGCCTCCGCGGGACGCGACCTGGGCAACCTGGAAGGTGTTGGAGGTCTGGGCCTGGCCCCGCCCCGGGCCGATGGCCAGCAAAAGAAGCAACCAAACGGACCAACAGCGAACGGCAGTTTTCATTGGGCGCCAACGTAGCCAACCGCGGTCATTGCGCAAACGGTTTTGGGCCGGCGCGGTCCGCCCGGATTACTTCTCCCGCCCGGCCCCGCGCTCAGCGCCACAGGAACTGCGACGTGGCCTCGCGGTAGAACCGCTGATTGTCCTCGGCGATCCGCCGCGCCATGGTGCGGGCGATGGCGAACAGGATCGGCGCGGCCAGGTGCGGGGTCTCCTTCGCCAGCAACTGGAAGGCGTTGGCCGTCACCCGCAGGAGCCGCGCGGGGGTTTCGGCCATCACGTCCGCCGTGCGGGTGCTCTGCTGAAACATGCCCACTTCGCCGAAGAATTCGCCGGCGGAAATCCGGCACAGGGTGGTGTCCTCCCGGTTCACGCCGATGAGCAGCCGCACCCGGAGCGTGCCGGCCAGAATGAAATAAATGGCGTCGCAAGGGTCGCCTTGCCGCAGGACCAGGGCCGGCGGCTCCGCCGCCTGCAACTCGCCGAACGACGCGAACTGTTCCAACTCGTGGTCCGCCAAGCCAGAGAACACGTCAAACTGCCGCAGTTCGGGGGAAGAAACCTGGTCCGACCCCGCCGGCGCACCGGCGGCCGGGGCCGCCGCGGGCGCGCTGGTAAAGTACGGCCGCAACGGCGCCAGCGCCCGGGCTTGTTCCCAGCGGTCCTCCGCCGGAAGGTGGACCCACGTTTCCGCCAGCACGCGGTTCTCCTGGACCCAGCGGATGAGTGTGGGCAGGTCGATCGGCCCGTAAACCATGTTGTCCTCGGCCCACACCTTGAACGTTTCTTCAGCGGCGGAACTCATGGAGCCACGGTAAGAAATCCGCAACCGCCCGGTCAACTCCTCTTGGCCGCAGGTCGGCGGCGGGCCGGGGGATTTCGGACTTTCTTCGGGGTCCGGATTCCGGTATTCGGATTTCGGCCCATGCCTGCTATGAAATCAAATCGCCTGCCCGCGCTGCTCCTCGTCTTCGCCGCCGTCCATGGGGCGTCGCGGCTCTTCGCGGCCCCATCAGCCGGGGACCGCGTCTATGTCGGCACGTACACCGGCGCGGCCAGCAAGGGGATTTACGCCTTTGACTTCGACGCGGCGACGGCCCAGGCGACGTCCCCGGAACTGGTGACGGAGACGCCGAATCCGACGTTCCTCGCCGTCCATCCAAACCACCGCTTTCTTTACGCCGCGAACGAAATCGGCAACTTCGGCGGGAAGCAAAGTGGCGCGGTGAGCGCGTTCGCCATCGATGCCGCGTCCGGCCACCTCAAGTTGCTGAACCAGCAACCCTCCGGCGGCAGCGGGCCGTGTCACATCAGCCTCGACCCGTCCGGCCGCTGGGCGCTGGTCGCCAACTACGGCAGCGGCAGCGTGGCCGTGCTCCCGGTCCAGGCAGACGGGCGCTTGGGCGAGGCGACGGCCGTTGTTCAGCACGAGGGCCGCAGCGTCAATCCGCGGCGCCAGGAAGGTCCGCACGCCCATTTCATCACGCTGGACCCGGAGGGCAGCTTCGCGCTCGCTTGCGACCTGGGGCTGGACCAGGTGCTGGTCTATCGTTTCGACGCGGGCCGAGGCACGCTCGCCGCGAATGACCCGCCTGCGGCGCGGCTGAAGCCCGGCTCCGGCCCACGCCATCTGGCCTTTTCCCCGAACGGCCGCTTCGCCTACGTGATCAGCGAGATGGCTTCCACCATCACGGCCTTCCGCTGGCAGCCGGGACGCGGAACGTTGGCGGAGCTCCCGTCCGTTTCCACCCTGCCCGCTGGTTTCACGGGCCAGAGCACGGCGGCCGAAATCCAGGTGCATCCCTCGGGGAAGTTCGTTTACGGCTCCAACCGTGGCGACGACAGCATTGTGGTGTTCGCGACCGATCCCCAATCAGCCGGGCTGACGTTCGTCGCACGCCAGTCCACGCTGGGAAGAACGCCCCGGTTTTTCGGCTTGGACTCGACGGGCCGATTCCTCTTCGCGTGCAACCAGGATTCCGGGAACATCGTCCTCTTCCGCGTGGAGGGCGCGACCGGCCGGTTGACGCCAACGGGACAGACGCTCACGGTGGGCAGTCCGGTCTGCCTGCAAATGGTTCCCACGGCACACAGTTCCGCCCGTCGCTGAGCCGGAAGCACAAAGGCGGCCGGGGACGGACGGCGCTAGTGTGCCGCCGCGATCTGCCGGGTGATCTCGAAGGCCAGGTCGAGCGCCCGTTTGGCCGATTCCCCGCTTACGACCGGCGTGCGCTGGACCCGCACGCACTCCACGAAGTGTTGCAGCTCCAGCTTGAGCGGCTCGTCTTTCGCAATCGGCACCGGCTCGCGCACGATCCGCCGGCCGGCAAAGGCGCTGACGACGGTGCGGTCTTTGGCCGCGAGCAGCTTCCGGAGCAGCGAGCTTTCTTCCTCGCCGTCGCGAGCGATGCGGTAGATGAAGCCTTCCTGCGCCCGGTAATCGAGCGAGATGTAACTGGGCGCCGGCCCGCCGCTGAAGACTCGGATCTTGCGCATCCGCTCGGGGCTGACCCGGCTGGCGGTGAGGTTGGCCACGCAGCCGTTGGCGAACCGGAGCCGGGCGTTGGCGATGTCCTCGGAGGCACTCAGCACCGGAATCCCCACCGCGTCCACGCTGGCCAGTGGCGCTTTCACGAACGCCAGCACCACGTCCAGGTCGTGGATCATCAGGTCGAGCACCACGCCGACGTCGGTGCTGCGGGCCGGGTACGGCGAGAGCCGGTGCGTCTCGATGAACCGCGGTTCGGTGGCGACTGTCTGCAGATACTGGAAGACCGGATTGAACCGCTCGACGTGGCCCACTTGGAGCACACAGTGGTGCTGCTGCGCGAGCCGGACCAACTCGGCCGCCTGCGCCGCGTTGTCGGTCATCGGCTTTTCGAGCAGGACGTGTTTGCCTTGCTGGAGCAGCGCCTGGGCGAGGTCGAAATGCGCCGTCGTGGGCGTGACGACGTTCAGGGCGTCGCTGGCGGCGGCGGCCTCGGCGGCGGAGGGGAACACCGGCACCTGGTACTTCGCGGCCAGCTTGCGCGCCACCTCCGGAGACGCGTCGTGAATGCCGGCGAAAGTCACGCGTCCCGCCGCCGCCAACTCCGCATAAAGGCGGACGTGTTCCTTGCCCAGCGAGCCGGTGCCGATCACGGCGACGCGGATTCGTTCCGCGGGGCGTTGTGTGTTGTCCGTCGCAGCCACGGTGCGGAGTCTGCCATCGGCGGCGGACTGCTGACAACTGGCAACTGGCGCCCAAGGACTCTCGATGCTTGAAACCGCCCGGCGCGTCGGCCTAGATTCGGCGCGTGGTCTGGCTTGTTTATCCGGCCGTCGCTCTGATGGCTTACCTGGTCGGCTCGCTGCCGACCGGCTATTTGGTCGCCCGGGCGAAGGGCCTCGACATTCGTGTCGTGGGCAGCGGCAACATCGGCGCGACGAACGTCTTTCGCACTCTCGGCAAGCCGGCGGGCGTCACCGTGCTGGTGGTGGACGGCTTGAAGGGTTTCGCCGCCTGCACTTGGTGCACGGACCTGATTCTGGATGCGTTCGGCATCCCGCTGACGGGCGCGCCGGCGGAACGGATCGTCGCCGGCATCGCGGTGGTCCTTGGCCACAATTTCACCTGCTGGCTCCGCTTCAAAGGCGGCAAAGGCATCGCGACGAGCGCCGGTGTCTATTTCGCCTTGGCGTGGCAGGCGGCGCTCCTCGCGCTGGGCTCGTGGGTCGTGGTCCTCGTCGTCGCCCGCTACGTTTCCCTGGCGTCCGTCACCGCGGCGGTCGCGCTGCCGGTCGCGGTCTGGCTGACACAGGATAACGCGGCGCTCCGGATCGTGACGTTGGCGCTGGGGGCGCTCGCCATCTACAAACACCGGGCCAATCTCCAGCGCCTGCTCCGCGGCACCGAGCACCGCCTCGGCGCAAAAAAACCCGCGCCGGAGGCGGCGCGATGAAGATCACCGTCCTCGGCGCCGGCGCTTGGGGCACGGCGCTGGCCCGCTTGCTGGCCCAAAGCGGCCACGCGGTCACGCTCTGGGATTTCTTCCCGGAGACCCTGACGCAAATCCAGCGCACCGGCCACAACGAGCGTTACCTGCCGGGCATCGCGCTGCCATCGAGCCTCCGCGTGCAGCCGGATGCCGACGCGGCGCTGGCCGGCGCGGATCTGGTGGTGGTGGCCATCGTCTCCAAGGCCTTCCGCGAAGTTACCCGGCACCTCGCCAGCTTTCGCGGGTGTGTCGTCAGTGTCACGAAAGGCATCGAATATGAGACCGGCCTGACGATGTCCGGCATCCTGGCCGCCAACGCCCCGCACGCCCGCCTGGCCGCGATGTCCGGTCCGACCTTCGCGCTGGAAGTGGCGCGCGGCGTGCCGACGGCGATCGTCGCCGCAAGCGCCGACGCCACCACGGCCCAGACGGTGCAAGCGCTTTTCCATCGTGCTTCCTTCCGCGTATACACCAGCGCCGATGTCCTCGGCGTCGAACTGGGCGGCGCGCTCAAGAACGTGATCGCCATCGCCGCCGGCGCGTGCGACGGCCTGGGTTTCGGCGACAACACCAAGGCGGCGCTGGTGACGCGCGCCATTGCGGAGATTCGCCGGCTGGGCGTGGCCTGCGGCGCGCAGCCGGACACGTTCACCGGCTTGAGCGGCCTGGGCGATTTGATGGTGACGTGCTTCTCGCAATTGAGCCGCAACCGGGGGTTCGGCGAGCGCGTGGGCCGGGGGGAGAAGATTGACGACATCCTTGCCCGCATGGTCGCGGTGGCCGAAGGCTACCCCACCGCGCGCTCGGCCCACCAGTTGGGCCGCACGCGCGGCGTCACCACGCCCATCATTGATGAGGTCCACGCCGTGCTCTACGCGGGCAAGGATCCCGGCGAGGCGGTGCGCGCCTTGATGGGCCGCGAGACGAAAGCGGAAGATTGACCGCGCCCGCCTGACGGTTGCACATTCGGGTTTCGTCGATTGGAGAATCGAAGCGAACGCATGAAGAAACGCATTGCGGAAAAGTCGTCGGAGCCTTCCGCCACGGTGCGGGTGCCCGCCAGCACGTCGAATCTTGGGCCGGGATTCGACACGCTCGGGGTCGCCCTCAAGCTCTACAATTCCGTGCAGGTGCGGCCGACCGCCGGCCGGGCCGTGACCGTCGTGCCGGCCGCCCAGCCGGGCCAGCACGACGGCGCCACCGCCATGGCTGCCGAGGCGGCGCGGCTGTTCTTCCGGCGGGCCCGCCAGCGGGCCTTTGGCGTGGAGGTCACGCTCAAGAGCGACGTGCCGATGTCCCGCGGGCTGGGCTCCAGCGCCACGGTGCGCTTGGGCGTGATCGCGGCGCTGAACGCCCTGACCCGGGCCGGCCTGGAGCGTCACCAACTCATGGAGCTGGTGACGGAGTTGGAGCACCATCCGGACAACGCCGCGCCTTCCACGTTTGGCGGCTTCACCGCGGCAGGTTTCTTGAACGGCGGGGTGCGCTGCCTGCGTTTTGCCGTCAGCCCGCGCTTGAAGTTCGTCACCCTGATTCCGCGTTACACCGTCAGCACCGTCAAGGCGCGGCAACTGGTGCCGCCCACCTTCAGCCGCGCCGACACGGTCCACAACCTGAACCGCGCCGCGCTCATCAGCGCGGCCTTTGCCGGCGGCGACTACGAGGCGTTGCGCGGGCTGCTGGAGGACCGCGTCCACCAGCCGTACCGCGAGCAGTTGATCCCGCAATTGCACCGGATCATCCGGGCGGGCGAAAAGGCCGGCGCCATCGGCGGCTGGCTCTGTGGCTCCGGCCCCGCCGTACTCTGCATCACGCTCAAAAACGCCGTCGCCGTGGCCCAGGCGATGCAGCGGCAACTACGCGAATCGGAGGTCAAGATTCTGACGGCCGACAACGAGGGCGTCAAAGTCGTCGGCCGGTAGGCGGAAAACCCCGAACGCCAAATCCACGCCCAGGCAACGCGCCGTTGGCTGTTCTCCCCCCCGGCTCGCCAAGCGTCCGCGCCGCGCCGCTACCCTTGCCCCGTCGCGGTTTTGATCAACTCCATCAGGTCCGCGTAGGTTTCGACGGCTCGGAATTGCGGGAACTGGCGCTGGACGTTTTCCGGCGCGCGGAAGAGGCAACCGACGTGCGCCTCGATCAGCATGGCGGTGTCGTTGAAGGAATCCCCGGCGGCGATGACGTGGTAGTTCAGCAACTTGAGCGCGGCGACCGCCTTCTGCTTCTGCTCCGCCACGCGCAACTGGTAGCCGGTGATGCGGTCGTGTTCGACGATGAGCCGGTGGCAAAGCAGCGTGGGCCAGCCGAGTTGGCGCAGGAGCGGGCTGGCGAATTGCTCGAAGGTGTCGGACAGGATGATGACCTGCAGAAACGAGCGCAGTTCGTTGAGGAACTCCCGCGCGCCCTCCAGCGGACGCAACGCGCCGATGACGGCCTGGATGTCGGCGAGCTTCAGGCCGTGGCGGTCCAGCAAACCGAGCCGGTAGCGCATGAGAACGTCATAGTCCGGCTCATCGCGCGTGGTCCGGCGCAGTTCCGCGATGCCGGTCCGCTCGGCGACGGCGATCCAGATCTCCGGCGTGAGCACGCCTTCCATGTCCAACGTGACGATTGACTGTTTCATGGGCGGCGGAGGGAAGCAGCAAACAGCGGGGCTGTCGAGCCTGGGGTGCAATCCGCCGGCCATCGCCACACTGAGCGAAAGTGGCCGCCAGCCCGCCTTGCCCAAACCACCTTGGCAGGGAATTCAGCTCATGGCGTTCACATGCCGCACCCGCAAACAACCTCACCTCTCCCCCGGTGGGGAAGAGGGAATTAAGCGCGCGTCGTCGCTGGCACTCAGGCCGCCGTTCATCGCAACTCCGAGGCTCATGTTCAGAGGTCTCGCCACCTTCGCCTTCTCACCGCTTCGCCCACCTTGATGAGCGGCGGCCGGGGGACGGTTGCCGCCTTCGCCAGGGAGTTTCTTCGTCGTGTCGTTCTTCATCGGTCAACCTCTTCACCCTGCCGTTGCTCTGTGTCTGTGGAGCCTCATCATTTCCCGAATCGTTCCAGCGCCCAGCTTTTGAACGCGCCCTGCGCCTTCGCGCCGTCCCCGGGGAAACCACCATGTTGAACCATCCAGATGAGGACGAGTCCCTTGGCGGGGCGGATTTCCATGCTCGTCGCGTAGGCTCCGCCGTGGCCAAACCCGTCAGGACCAATGGCCAGACCGAAGCCGTAGCTATCCTTGACCGACTCTGGTGTCTGGCGCTTTGTGAGTTCCAGGAAGGCCGCTTCGCTCAAATAGCGCCGGCCGTTCAGTTCGCCGCCGTTCAGCAACATCCGGCAGAAAAGCGCGGTGTCCTGTGCCGTGGAAAAAAGGCCGCCCGCCGGCATCGGAAAACGGCGCGTCCGGTCGGTGAGCGGATAGAGGAGTTGGGTGATGGGAAACTCCACGAGGTTGGTCTTTGTGCCATCCGGGCGATACGACTTCGCGAGGCGCCGCGCCTGTTCCTCGCTTGGCCAGAACGTCGTGTCTTTCATCCCCAGGGGATCAAACAACCGCCGCTGCATGAAGTCCTCGTATTTCATTCCGCTCACGACTTCGAGAATGCGCGCCGCCGTGTTGATGCCGGCGTTGGAGTACTGGTAATGCGTGCCCGGCTCGGTCTGCAACGGCGCCGCCGCATAGCTGCGAACCGCGGCGGCCAGCGGCAGGCCGTCCAGCGTCGGCTCTTCGACGGCGGATTTGAACGGCAGCCCGCTCATGTGGCTGAGCACTTCGCGGACGGTGATGGGATGCCCGGGCTTGCGGAGCAACTCATGTTCATTGTCCTTCTCCGCGACAACCATCTGGCCGCGGAATTCCGGCAGGTACTTCTCCACCGGATCGTCGAGCGCGATTTTCCCTTCGTCCACAAGCATCATCACCGCCGTCGCTGTCATTGCCTTGGACTGCGAGGCGATCCAAAACATCGCGTCCGTCTTCATCGCCCGCCCGGCGGCCAGATCGGCGAAGCCGACCGCCTCCACCGACCGCACCTTGTCCTTGTCCGCGACGAGCGCCACCGCGCCGGCGAGTTCGTGTTGGTCCACGAAGGGCTGGAGCCGTGCGACGCACGATGCGGGCGCGGCGGCGAACAGCGGGCCGGAGCAAGCGAGCGCGGCGACGAGGGGGACAAGGGAAAGGGTGACTTTCATGGAATTCATTCGGGCAGAGCCGGGCTGGCCGGATCGAAAAGATCGGCGGGCATGGCCGCAATGCTTCGTTGATGAATCGCGGAAGGGATCAGCCGTGCCGGCGTGGGCGAGTTCATTTTTCAGTGAGTTTCAAACTCAAATTTCGGACCTGCATGTCCACATCGAAGGTGCCGGGGAGTTCCCAGCCCATGTTCATGCCACCAATGGCATAGTCGCCGGGATTGTTCGAGCCGGACAAAAAGCCCCTGGCCCACGCCGTTTCCAGGGCTTCGCCCATCAGCGGCAACAAATCCTTGTCAATGGTAATCCATTGTCCGTCGTGGGCGCTGTCGGGCGTGAAGGTTCTGCCGTCGGGCGTGAAAATGAACTTCGCCGTGCCACCAAAATCCTTTGACTTGTGCTCTTTCGGAAACCGGGCGCGATTGTCGTAAACCGGAATGCCGAACCAGAGCAGATCGCCATAACCGGGCGACTGCGGATTCCGGTTCTGCACGGTGAAGAAGACCTGGAACTGGGCGGCATGAACCGCCGGTGAATAATCGTTCCGGTGAAGATTGCGTGAACGCAACAGCCGCGCTTCGAGATGGAATTTCGCCGCGCTGAGCCTTTCGATGGGGGCCGGTACCTTGAACTCTTGCTCGACCAGGAGGTGGACCCAGGGATCGCCAGGCCTGCGGGCGTTTGCGCCATATTCGACGGCACTATTCGCCGCCAGGGAAATATCCGCCTGTGGCGCACCCGCGCTTCCGAGCGTGATCCCTTTGGCGGCGTTGCTGCAGATCAGGACGCCACCGGGGATCTCGCGGAGCGCGGCAGCGTTGAGGGGAAACTTGCTGGTCCATTGCGCCAAACCCCAGATAGGTTTGGCTCTTGGATCAAAGCCTTTCAGTTCGCCGTTGGCCACATGGTGCCCGGGCTTGGGATCCCATAGAATGAAGCCTTGGCGGAAATGATTGTCTGGGATCAATTCGCGCCCGGGTTTTAAATCGGTTGCCGCGCCGTCAAGCACGGCAAGGCCGAGCAGCAAGGCGACGTTGAAACCTGGATGGAGTGTCATTCGAGTAAGCGGCCTGCGTTCATTGGGCGTGCGGAAATAGAGCCTTCGCCGCCAGCATTCAACCAGTCGGCGGGCAGATCGGCGGCGATGCGTCGCGCCAACTCCGTATGACCTGAGTTGGTTGGCATGGAGCAGCCCGGCATTTCATCGCCAGCCGGACGGTGATCGCGATTGCCATCACCGTGCCTCCGAACAGACAAACTTCGCCGGGGACGCCTTGTTTGCCGAGCTCGTCGGACAAGGTCTGCCCAGCGCGAAGGATTGTCTCGCGGGTCGCGTCGAGCCGGCGGCCCATTCAATCGTGCTCATGGCGGTGTGAGATTACCGCGGACCGAAATGCTTTTCCACCTTCGCTTTCACTGCGGCATCCATCCTGATGAGCGGCAGCCTGGGGCGTTGGAAACCTGCGCCGGGAATGTGCTTCATCGCCTTAAGGCCGGGTTGGCTGCCGCCTATACTCAAAAAGGGGTGTTGCCCAAGCGGGGGCCGGGAAGGGGTTCGTTAGCTCAAAAACGGTGTTACCCAATTCTCCCAAGTGTTGAGTGCGAAGCAAGCCAGCTTGCGGAAAACGCCGCTTGCTGAAACGGGACCGGTCAGGTTGAATTCTCCCGTTCAAAGCAAACTTCACCATCGCCAAAATGAAGCCCTTCCACCGATTCACCTTCGCTGCCTTCGTGCTGCTCACCCTTTCCTCCTTCGGCGCCGAAACCGCTCGCTCTTCTCTGCTTGAATACGACGTGCTGCGGTCTTTTCCGCCGGGCCGGCTGGCGGCGCTCAGCGCCGGCGACAAACCCGATGCCCAGGGTCTCACCGGCGGCAATCGCGGGAACGGCAGTTGGCTTGAGGCGGGTCCGCAGCGCGGCAGTTGTCGCGCCGTGATCGCCGCCGTTGTCGCCGGCGACTTGGCCGCGGCCGATGACGCGTGGCGCGGCATTGATGTCGCTTTCGCCCATCAGCGCCCGGACGGCGGCTTCGACGCCGAAATCCGGCCCAATGGCGCCAGCGCCAGACCGCACGGGGCGGCCGTCGAGACCGCGTACTTCTTTCTGCAGGAACTGGGGCGGGCGATCCTGGTGATCCGTGAGTCGCCGTACGAGAAACATTTCCACGCTCGGATCGTCGCGCTCGAGCCGAAGATTCGCCGCGGCTGCGAATTCATCTCCGCCGGCTACGACACCATCATCGCCAACAGCAGCCGCGCCGTGAACCGGATCATCATCGCCGCGAAAGCCTTCGGCACCTGCGGTCTCGTGCTGCACGACGATGCGCTCCTCGACACCTCGCGCAAACTCATCGCCCATGCGCTCACCTTGCGCGACAAGGACGGTGTGTTCATCGAAAATGGCGGCCGCGATTCGAGCTATAATGTCGTCTCGATCTTCTTTGGTCAGGTGCTCGCGCTCCACGTGCCGTTGCCCCAGTTCGAAGCCGCCCTGCCTGCGGCCGTGGCGTGGGAACTCACCAAGATTCGCGCCAGCGGCGAGGTGGACGTAAAGGGCAATACGCGGACGGGGGTCGGCAAGGAGAAGTCCTACACGGGCCAGCCGAAGAATGTGAACTACAACGAAGTGGTGTTCGCCCTGACCTACTACGGACTCGTGCATCACGATGCCGCCGCACTGGCTGCCGCGGACCGCGTGTTTGCCTACTCCCACCGCGAGCAGCCCAATCTGAAATGACCGGGGAGATTCCGGCGCCGGATAATTCTGACGATTTCAAAACCGCCCTTCTCCAGCGTCGTTTGGTGAGCGACGGACAGTGGTCGCGGGCAATGGTGGCCGTCCGCGAGGCCGGCGGTCACAGACCGCTGCTATCGGCATTCGGAAATGGAAACAACGCCGACGGTGCGGCGGACGGGGCCGGCGGCGGTGGACGCCGGCAAGGACCGAATGGATCGCACTCGCGGTGCGGTTCGGAGGAATGTCAACGTGCAAACCGGCGTGGCGTGGTGAAACGTTGTCGCCCGCGAACCCAATGGAAAAGCAATCCTCCGCGAACCGCGGTGTGTCAACAATCCGGTTTCCCATCTTCCTATGAAGCCCATCCTCACTCCCGCCAATGGAGCTAAGAGGGTCAACATATTGGGCATTCCCATGGCCATTCGAATCCACGGCCGCGATACGGGCGGCGTGCTCAGCGTGGTCGAGTCACGCGACGTGCCGGGAGGTGGCCCGCCGCCGCACATCCATCGCCGCGAGGACGAGACGTTCCAAATCCTCGAAGGCGAATACGAATGGACCGTTGGCGGGAAGACGTTCGTCGCGCAGAAGGGCGCGACGGTTTTTGCGCCGCGCGGGGTACCGCACACCTACCGCTATCTCGGCCAGACGCCCGGTCGGCTCTCGTGCGTCATCACGCCAGCGGGCTTTGAGGGATTCTTCGAGGAAATCGGCGCGCTGAGTCCGCAACAACAGCAGCACATCCCGCGCGTGATGGCGATTGCGAAACAATTCGGTCTGGAATTTCTGCCGCCACCTGGCGTTCAGCTCTGATATTGTTCGTCGCTGACGCTTTCCAACCAGTCCACGGCCTTGCCGTCGAGTTGTTCCTGAATGGCGATGTGGGTCATGGCCGTGGTGGGCGCGGCGCCGTGCCAATGTTTTTCGCCCGGCGGAAACCAGACGATGTCGCCCGGCCGGATTTCCCCGATTGGACCGCCCCAGCGCTGCACGCGTCCGCAGCCCGCCGTCACAAGCAACGTCTGCCCCAGTGGGTGGGTATGCCAGGCGGTTCGAGCGCCAGGTTCAAATGTGACGATGGCGCCGGTGACTCGTGCGGGATCGCTTCCCTTGAACGGTGAGTCAATGCGCACCGTGCCGGTAAACCAATCGGCCGGCCCTTTGGCGGATGGCTGTGAGCCACTTCGTTTGATTTCCATATTATTTGTTTGTCTCTTTCAGCGACCTGTCAACTGCTCCAACGCTTCCGGATAACGCGCTCCTTCCACTTTGATCTTGGCCGCCGCGCTTTCGATGTCGCGCAAATCTTCCGCCGTCAGTTCCACGGATGCCGCACCGAGGTTTTCGTCCAGCCGATGCAACTTGGTCGTGCCGGGAATGGGCACGATCCACGGCTTCTGTGCCAGCAGCCACGCCAGCGCGATCTGCGCCGGCGTCGCGTTTTTCTTTTTGGCGATCTGGCCGAGCAGCTCAATCAGCGCCTGAT
>JAJXZI010000054.1 GCA_021780115.1 bacterium
CTCTCTCTGGCGTGTGACATGCCGTTCGTGTCAGGGCCTTGGTAGCGGCAATCGTGCGTCAATCGCTTCGCGACGCGGGCACTGGATTTGTCTTCCAACAGGGTCGCGCCCGTTTTTTGCCTCCGGCGTGAGGCGTTGCCCTGCGTGCCGCCCCCCAAGGCCTGGAATCCGGTTCGTGGCTCCCCCCCACCGATCCAGTCCCGCGCCGTCCAGGCCGGATCGCCTTTGATCGCACGCAAGATTCCGATTTTGAAAACTACACGACATGACGGAGAAAAAAGCTTGCCTTTTTGCAGAATTAGTCGATAAGTAACGACAGTCGTCCCGAAAGCGACCAAACTCCTATGAAAATCCCAAAGACACTGATCCTCACCATCGGACTCACGGCGCTGGCGACCGTGGCTGGCGCCAAGATCATCACCGTTAACACTGCCGACAACACCGACTTCAGTGCTGGCAAAACCAACCTCGTCACCGCCATCAAACTGCTGGCGGACGGCGACACCATGCAATTCAACATCCCCGGTTCCGGAGTTCAGTACATCAATACTCCTCCGGATGGATACAACCTCATCACCGCCAACGGGGTCACCATCGACGGTTACAGCCAGCCGGGAGCGATGCCCAACTCCAACCCGATTCACGCCCCCAATAACGCGCAACTCAAAATCGTCCTCAGTTCCACCAACGGGAACGCCTTGTCCATGGGGATTGCCGTTACGAATGCCGCTAAATTCGTTTATAACAACCTTGGTTTTGGCGAGTCGGAACAGGCGATTCTCGGTTTCTTCCGCGCCACCAATGTCACCGTCAAAGGCCTGGCATTCCTGAGTGCGCCGACAAGCACCAGCTTCGGTGTGGCCGGGGTGGTCAAGAGCATCTGCTTTTGCGCGGATTCCCAGGAAGTGGGCGGCGCGAACTGCGCCAATTGGCACGTCAGCGGCTGCTGGTTTGGGGTGGATCCGGCGACCCGGCAGGTCGCGTACATGCCTGATGGCGTCACCGTCGCCATGCCCACCATCTGCATCGCCGCCTACCGGACCCGGAACAATGACGGGAGCAATCCAAGGTATCCGCAGCCCGGCACGATCGGCGTGGCCGCCAGTTCGTCCAACCCCCGCGCGGAATCTAACGTGCTCGTCACCGGTTACGGATTTGACTCCGAGGGGCTGAATTTCCGCATCTCCGGGAACTTCTTCAATGTCCTGCCGGACGGCATGCATAATTTCGACCCAGCCCAGGCCAACGGCGGCAACCAGCAGGGCGACGGTGACATCGAGGTGGGACGCGTGGCGGACAACGTGGTGATCGGCACCGACGGCGATGGCGTGAACGACGCCGACGAGGGGAATATGTTTGGCGGCGTGAACAGCCCGAACTGGGCCAACACCTATCTGTGGAGTGATAATGCCACCAACTTTGTGGTTGCCGGTAATTGGTACGGCGTGGCCGTGGATGGGGTGACCCGTTTCACGAACAGCTCCGTCGTCCTTCACGGCGTGCCGGGCACGGCCCAACTCCGGTTCGGGTCGGACTTTGACGGGCAGAGCGATGCGCTGGAGGGCAACGTCGTCTTCAACAACAATCCTTTTGCCACAGAGTTCCCCAGCCCCAACCCAAGCAGCGCCGTGCCCCCCTTCTTCACTCTGAGCGCCGGCGCCCGCGTTTCCCTCCGCGGCAACGAGTTGGTCAACAACAACAGCGTTCCCTTCAGCTATGCCAACGGGGCCAACGGAGGGGCGGGCGGCCTGGCCAACTACTTCGCGCCGTACATCGATGCGACCGCCACGAACGGTAATTTCCCGGTGCTGTCCACCAACTCCAGCCAAAGCCACCTCATCGGCTACTGCGGCCTGGGCGTGGCTCCCTACACCAACATCGTCATCGACGTGTACGTGGCCGATCCGGAAGGCTGGACCAACGGGCAGGCATTCACGTTCACGGAGCTGTTGGATCCCAACACGGGAATCTTCGGCGGCTTCTCCCAGGGCCGGACCTATCTGGGTTCGTTCGCGGACAACGGCCCGCTGGACCGCGACCCAACGCCGGGCGAGTTCGATCTCGACATCTCCGCGCTGAACCTGGGATCGGGTTTCGTGACCGTGACCGCCAACTACTCCGCTGACCCGCCCGGCACGCACAACGGACGGGTGCAGACCAGCGAGTTTGCCGTCCCGATTGTCGTGCCCTACGTCCCCGCCGGTGTGGCTTCGGTGGGACTGACCAACATCGTCCCGGACGTGCTGCTCTGGTACAGCTCGGCCAATTATTACACCAACGGCCCTGTGGCCGGCGGCGCCCAGGTGGCCAACCTTGGCAACTGGGAACCGTACATCAGCGTGCTGGGCGACAGCACCTTCCTGGTTGGCGCCAACACCTTCGCCGATGACGGAACACAGTTGAACCAGCGCTTCGCCGTGATCTTCCAGCCGGCCGCTGGCGGCGCCCCCAAGCTCGGCGATGAATTCTTCGCCGATGACGGCACACCTTTCCGGGGCCAGATCAACCTCTCGCGGCAGAATGGGAATCCCGAGCGCGTCGGTGGTGACAAGCGCTACGGCGCCGCCAACTTCATCTCCGCCGCGGAAACGTCTGCCGGTCAGCTCCCCCAGTTCCAGTCGGATAACCGCTGGACCAACAACCCCATCTACCAAGCCAACAACCGATACGTCACCAGTCAGCCGTTCTCGCTCAACCCCGCCACCCTGGCGCAGACGCCGCTGCACAAGGCGTGGGACTTTGTCTATGGCCCATTCGCGACTGCCACGACGCCCGGCAATCAACCGGAAGTGTCCCGTACCGGCGGCACCGTCGCCGGCTTGGACAATGGGAATTTCGTGGTGGTGCTGGATGACAAGACCGGGTACACCGCCCCGGGTGAGGTCACCACCTTCGCCATCATTACCCCGACCGGCACGGTCCTGAGGACCAACACTCTGGTCACCGCCAAAAGCATCTGGGACAATGTGGCGGCCTACCGCGGCGGGTTCGCCGTGCGGGGCCAAGACACGATCTACTTTTACGACAACGCCGGCAACCTCCTGGGCAGCAGCCCCGTGTCGAGCAGCAACCTGCCGTTCGGGACGGATCGCGGAGACAGCACCCGCATTGCTTCGGACGTGCGCAGCCATTACGTGTACCTGGCGGGCCGAACTCCGGATGTCCCCAGTAGTCCGGTCAGCGTGGCGATTTGGGATGCGCGAACCCAGGCGTTCGTGACCTCGGCTACCGTCAGCGACACCGACCCGGCCACCTACCCGGCCGACCGGGTTTCGGTCGCCGTGGACGGCTGGGACCGTTTCACCGTGGCGTATGTTATCCGGTCCCAGATCGCCGCCCGCGTGATGAAGTTCGACGGCACGAATGTCAGCTATCTGACCCATTCGTTTTTCCCCTTCGTGAACAATGACCCGACCGGCAGCCTCGGCCTCGTCACCGTCAGCCCTAGCGTTGTTATGACCCCGCGGCAGATTTGCATCGCCGGCAAGGGCACGGTCAACAGCACCAACAACCCGACCGGCGGCCCCGATACCAAGGCCGAGACGACCCTCTACACCGTGATCAGTCATCCGGCTCCCATGCCCGCGCCCCGACCCGACATGACCATCGTGACCTCCGGCATCAACGCCATCATCACGTGGCAATGGGAGGCGGGATTGTTCCGGCTGCAGACCCGCTCCGCCCTGGGCACCGGCGCCTGGGCTGACGTTTCACCGCAGCCGGCCATGGTCGAGGTGGGCGACACGTTCGAGATGACCGTGCCGGTCGGCGCTGGCGACGCCTACTTCCGCCTGGTGCGATAAAGTTCATACCGCCCGGAGTGCCCTGCCGGCCCGCCGCGCAGGGCAGCTCCGGGGCGGAAACGTTTCCGCGCAAACGTCCCGACGAAGGAGCGAATCAAGGGACGAGGCTTCCTGCGATTGGCCGCCCGTGGCGGTGGCTGGTTACCCAAACGTCACCGTTCTGGCGGGACCGGTGACTGGCCTGTCCACGGTTATTTCCTTCTTTGGCCGGGCCGATTGCGAGCCGACCTTGTTGCGGATCGCCTTCGGCTTTGAGCAGGCGAAACGAATCCGCACCCTGCCGAAGCTCTTGGCGAGAGTGAGTTGATCACTGGCGGGCGGCCAGCGGAGGCATGATCCGCCTGCTTTGTTGGCGGAATGGCGCGCCCGGCGCTTCGGTGGGAAGCGAGCGGCAACGGCCCGTCACAGTTTGGTGAACGTGGCGCGGTGTCCCTGACCGTGGATGGCGACTGCCCAGCCGTGGGCCTTGGCGAAGGCCTGGATGGCGGCGGCCTGTTTTTGCGGCGCCTTCGGCCAGTGAGCGCGCAGCGTCTCCTCGAACAGCGTGCGCATGGCTCGCTTGGCGATGCCCGCCTCGATGTGTGCGACCAAATTCTGGAGGGATGATTCCATTTCCGAGCCTACGCCTCGCCGCGCCCAATAGCGATATCTTTTCGCGTCGTTGTCATGCCGCATTCAAAGCTGAAACGACTGATTCGACGCGGATGCCGGCGGGCGGGCCAGGCTGCGAAGTTTGTTGCGTCGGCGGGCGGCTCTCCTCTAGGTTGAGCCAGACACAATGAAGGTTTATATCGACGGGCAGTACTATGACGAGCGCAACGCGAAGGTGTCCGTGTTCGACCACGGCCTGCTTTACGGCGACGGGATTTTCGAAGGCATCCGGGCGTACAACGGGCGCGTCTTCAAGCTCAAGGAGCACATCGACCGGCTGTTCTGCTCGGCCCGCGCGATCCTGCTCTCCGTTCCCATTTCGCACGCCGAGATAATGCGCGCCGTGGTCGCGACCTGCCGCCGCAACAAGGTGCGCGACGGCTACATCCGGCTGGTGGTGACGCGGGGGCGCGGCACGCTCGGGTTGAACCCCAATCGCTGCCAGGAGCCTTCGGTCATCATCATTGCCGACAAGATCCAGCTTTACCCGGCGGAGCTTTACCAGAACGGCCTGGAGATCGTCACTGTGCCGACCACACGCAACCTCCACAGCGCGCTCAATCCCGCCATCAAGTCGTTGAATTACCTAAACAACGTCCTGGCCAAGATCGAGGCGAACAACGCCGGCTGCGAGGAAGCCATCATGCTCAACGCCGAAGGATTTGTCGCGGAGTGTACGGGGGACAATATTTTCATCGTGAAAGACGGCCGGCTGCAGACCCCGCCGCTGTCGGCGGGCGCGCTGTATGGGATCACGCGCCAGACGGTGATGCAACTGGCCCAAGATGAGGGCGTCCCGGTTTCGGAGCCGAACCTGACCCGCTACGACCTGTTCAACGCGGACGAGTGCTTTTTGACCGGCACGGGAGCGGAGATCATTCCGGTGGTCAAAATTGATGGCCGCCCCATCGGCAGCGGCAAGCCCGGGCCCGTGACGGCGAAGCTCGTCCAACAGTACCACAGCCTGACCCAGGTTTCCGGCGAACCGATCGACGATTGATGATTTATGCTGTGCTGCGTCTGCAAGCAGAAGGAAGCCACGGTCCACTTGACCCAGATTGAAGGGGAGAAAGTTCACAAAGTGGACCTGTGCGAGGATTGTGCCAAGCAGAAGGGCGTGAACGACCCGACGGGTTTCGCCTTGGCGGACCTGTTGCTGGGCATCGGCGCCGCGCAGGATTTCGAGCAGGCGGGCGGCGGCAAGGAGTTGCGCTGTCCGAGGTGTGGTTTCACGCAGGCCGATTTCAAGAAGTCCGGCCGCCTGGGCTGTCCCCAGTGCTACCCGACCTTCGCCGAGGGGCTGGCGGGGCTGCTCAAGTCGATGCACAAAGGCACCCAGCATGTCGGCAAGGTGCCCGCGGCCCTGCAACAGTCCCGCGACGCCTCCGAGCGGATGAAGGCGTTGCAGAAGAAGCTGGCCAAGGCGATCGAGGAGGAGAACTTCGAGCAGGCGGCCGTGCTGCGCGACGAAATCAAGCAGTTGACCCCCCGGCTTGCCCCGCCGCGCCCGGTGCCGGCGACCTAGCATGAACCTGCACGAGTTCCTTCCGCCGCCGGGGGAAATGGCCCGCCGCCGCGGCCCGCATGACCGCATTGTGATGTCGAGCCGGGTGCGGCTGGCGCGCAACATCAAGGACGCTCCGTTCCCCGGCTGGGCCAAGAAGCCCGACCGCCTCCGGGCGCTGGGAATCATCCGCCCGGCGGTGGAGGGCCTGCCCGAAATGACCGGGGCGTTTTCCGAATTGATGGAAAACCTCCCGGCGCTGGACCGGCAAATTCTGGTCGAGCGCCATCTCATCAGCCGCGAGCACGCCGCCCGGAGCGCCGGCAGCGGTCTGGTGTTAAGCCGCGACGAATCGCTCTGCGTGATGATCAACGAGGAGGACCACCTCCGCATGCAGGCGTTGCGGCCCGGTCTGCAATTCAAGCAGGCTTGGGCGGCCATCGACCAGTTCGATTCGGCGCTGGAGCAAAGGCTGGAATACGCCTTCAGCCCGCAGCTTGGCTACCTCACCGCCTGTCCGACCAACGTGGGCACCGGGATCCGCGTCAGCGCCATGCTGCACCTGCCCGGCCTGGTCCTGGCGGAGCAGATCAACCCGGTCATCCAGTCCGTCAACAAGCTCGGTCTGGCCGTGCGCGGGCTTTACGGCGAGGGCACCGAGGCCCTGGGCAACGTGTTTCAGGTCTCCAACCAGATGACGCTGGGCGAGTCCGAGACGACCCTCGTGGAGCGCCTCGACAAAGTGGTGTCGCAGCTCATTGACCACGAGGAGAACGCCCGCGCGCTCCTGCTGGAGAAAAAGCCCAAGGACGTGCTCAACCACATCGGGCGCGCCTTTGGCGTCCTGGCCAACGCGCACCGGATTTCCTCCAAGGAGACGATGAACCTGCTCTCGCTGATGCGCCTGGGCATCGACCTGGAAATGTTTCCCGGCGTGGACCGCGCGCTGACGGACGAGTTGTTCATCCTGGTCCAGCCCTACCACCTCCAGAAGCAACACGCCGAGAAGCTCTCCGGCGATGAGCGCGATCTGCTGCGGGCCGACATGTTGCGCGAGCGGCTGAAGATCGTCAGCCGGCCCGTCCCCCGACCGCCCGGCGCTACCAGCGCGGCCACGGAGCCGCCCACCGAGGAATAGCTTCGTCCCATGAGCGATGAATCGTTGAGGAACTTCACCCCGCGCGCCCTGCAGGTGCTGGCCCTGGCCCGCATGGAGGCCGACCGGTTCAACCACAATTTCATCGGCACCGAGCATCTGCTCTTGGGCCTGTTGAAATTGGGGCAAGGCACTGCCGTCAACGTCCTGCGAAAGCGGGGCCTTGACTTCGAGATGGTCCGCGCGGACATCGAGCAGCAGGTCGGCACCGGTCCGGACCAGAAGGTGACGGGACCGATCCCCTACACACCGCGCGTCAAAAAGATCCTCGCCCTCGCCGGCCAGGAAGCCCGGGCGCTCAATCACACCTACATCGGGACCGAGCACCTGTTGCTCGGCATCTTGCGGGAAGGTGACGGCGTGGCCGCGAAAGTTCTCCGAAACCTGGCCGTGGATCTCGAGCAGACGCGGTGGGAGATATTGCAGGAACTCTCTCCCACGCGGGAAGCGGCGCCCTCCCTTCCGCGCGCCGACTGTACTTTCAGAATCCTGGCGCTCGCGCTGGAAGAGGCGAGGGGGCTGAACCACGCGGAGATCGGCCCGGAACACTTTCTGTTGGGCCTGCTGCGCGACGGCAACAATCTCGGCGCCCGCGCGCTCCAAAACCTCGGCGTGGACCTCGGCCGGATGCGCCAGGAGATTCTGCGCTTGTCGGCGGCGCCCGGCCCGGACGCCCAAGCTGGCGCGGATTCCGCAACTTGATTGGACAAATCCCCGCCGGCACTGCAACTTGAGGCACGTTATGAGCGACGAATCGATGAGCAATTACACTCCCCGGGCGCAGCAAGTGCTGGCGTTGGCGCGCAAGGAGGCCGACCGGTTCAACCACAATTTCATCGGCACGGAGCACCTGCTGCTGGGCCTCATCAAGCTCGGCCAGGGAGTCGCCGTCAACGTGCTCCAGAAGATGGGGCTTGATCTGGAGACGGTCCGCCTGGAAGTCGAAAAGCAAGTCGGCACCGGCCCGGATCAGAAGGTCATGGGACCGATCCCCTTCACGCCGCGCGTCAAGAAAGTCCTGGCGCTGGCCCAGAAGGAGGCCAAGGCGCTGAACCACACCTACGTCGGCACCGAACACCTGCTGCTGGGCCTGCTCCGCGAAGGCGACGGCGTGGCGGCGAAGGTCCTCCGGAATCTGGATGTCGATATCGAGCAGACGCGCCAGGAGATTCTGAAGGAACTTGATCCCAATTTCACCGGCGAGGAGTCCTCCATTCCCGACAGCGGCGAGAAAAGCTCCGAAAAGAAGGGCGAAGTCAAGACCCCCGCGCTGAAAGCCTTTGGCCGCGACCTGACCGAGATCGCCCGCAAGGGGGAGATGGATCCGGTCATCGGCCGCAAGAACGAGATCGAGCGCGTGATCCAGATCCTCTGCCGGCGCACGAAGAACAATCCGGTGCTGCTGGGGGAGGCCGGTGTGGGCAAGACCGCCATCGTCGAAGGCCTGGCGCAGGAGATCGCAAAAGGGAACGTTCCGGAAATCCTGCTGAGCAAGCGCCTTATCATTCTCGACCTCGCGCTCATGGTCGCCGGCACCAAGTACCGCGGCCAGTTCGAGGAGCGCATCAAGGCGGTGATGGACGAAATCCGCCGCGCCAAAAACATCATTCTGTTCATTGATGAGTTGCACACCATCGTGGGCGCCGGCTCGGCCGAAGGCACGATGGACGCCTCGAACATCATCAAACCCGCCCTGAGCCGTGGCGAGATGCAGTGCATCGGCGCCACCACGCTCAACGAGTACCGCAAATACATCGAGAAAGACGCCGCCCTCGAGCGCCGCTTCCAGGCCGTCAAAGTCGAGCCGCCCTCGATCGACGAGGCCGTGCTCATCCTCAAGGGCCTCCGCCCGAAATACGAGGAGCACCACAAGGTCGAGTTCACCGACGCGGCGATGGAAGCCGCCGTCAAGTTTTCCGACCGCTACATCACGGATCGCTACCTGCCGGACAAGGCCATTGATCTCATGGATGAGGCCGGGAGCCGGGCGCGCATCGGCACGCTCACGCGCCCCGCCGAGGCCAAGGACATCGAAGCCGAGATCGAGGAGATCAAGGCCAGGAAAGAAAAGGCCATCAAGAGTCAGGACTTCGAAGGGGCGGCGTCCATGCGCGACAAGGAGAAGCACGCCAAGGAGCGCCTGGAAGCCGTGCTCACCGCCTGGCGCACGAACCGCGAGGAGAAGCACGTCGTCGTGGGCGACGAGGACATCTTGCACGTCGTTTCCAAATGGACCGGCGTTCCGCTTAAGCGCATGGAGAAGGACGAAATCCAGCGCCTGCTCGCCGTCGAGGAGGAGATGTCCAAGGTCGTCGTCGGCCAGCGCGAGGCCGTCGCCGCCATTTGCAAGGCCCTGCGCCGCTCGCGGGCCGACCTCAAAGACCCGCGCCGGCCCATCGGCACCTTTGCCCTGCTGGGGCCCACCGGCGTCGGCAAGACGCTCCTCGCCAAAACGCTCGCCGAGCAGATGTTTGGCGACGCCAAATCGCTCATCCAACTCGACATGAGCGAATACATGGAGAAGTTCAACGTCTCCCGCCTCATCGGCTCGCCGCCGGGCTACGTCGGTTACGAGGAAGGCGGCCAGCTCACCGAGCAGGTGCGGCGCCGTCCCTACTCCGTGGTGCTGTTCGACGAAATTGAGAAGGCGCACCCGGACGTGTGGAACATCCTTCTCCAAATCCTGGAAGAGGGCAAACTGACGGACAACGTCGGCCGCGTCGTCAACTTCCGCAATACGATCATCCTGATGACCTCCAACGTCGGCTCGGACACGCTGCGCAAGGCCGGCACGATGGGTTTCGCGTCGGCCACCGAGGAAACCAGCTACGAGAAGATGAAGGAGCGCACGATGGACGAGGCCAAGAAGGTCTTCCGGCCCGAATTCCTCAACCGGCTGGACGACGTGATTGTGTTCCGCGCGTTGACCCGGCCCGACCTCATCCAGATCCTGGACCTGGAAATCCGGAAGGTCACCGACCGGCTCAAAGGCCGCAAAGTCACCTTGGAACTCGAAGCCCAGGCCAAGGACTTCCTGGTCGAACGCGGTTTCGATCCGCAATACGGCGCTCGTCCGATGCGCCGCGCGGTGGAGCGGTTTCTGGAAGATCCATTGGCCGAGGAGCTCCTGCGCGGCAACCTCCACGAGGGCGACCCGATCCAGGTTCACGTCGAGGGCGACAAACTGGTGTTCGTCCAGGAAACCCCGGCTGCCGCCGCCGGCACGCTGTCGAGCTGACCGCCGGGGCAAGGCCGCGCTTCAGAAGAGACCCGGTTGCCCCGCAGCCGCCGCCTTCAGCCCCAGTTTCTTGTAGCTCAGTTCCGTCGCCACGCGCCCCTGCGCGGTGCGCTTGAGGTAGCCCTCCATGATCAGATAAGGCTCGTACACCTCCTCCAGCGTGTCTGCTTCCTCGCCGACGGCTACGGCCAGGGAACCCACGCCCACCGGGCCGCCGGCGAATTTCACGATGATGGTTTCGAGGATGCGCTTGTCCATTTCGTCGAGGCCGTTCTGATCAATCTCCAGCATGGCCAGCGCGCGATCGGCGAGCGGAGCGGTGATGCGGCCGTCGCCGCGGACTTGCGCGTAATCGCGGACGCGGCGGAGCAGGTTGTTGGCGATGCGCGGCGTGCCGCGGCTGCGCCGGGCGATTTCGTGCGCCCCGGTGTCCTCGATCTCCACGGCGAGCAGGCGCGCGGAACGCAGGACGATCGTGTGCAACTGCTCGGCGTGATAGTAATCCAGCCGCTCCCGCATTGGGAAGCGCGTCAGCAGCGGCGCGGTGAGCAAGCCGCTGCGGGTGGTGGCGCCGATCAGCGTGAAGCGCGGCAGGTTCAGCCGCACGCTGCGGGCGTTCGGTCCCTGGTCGATGATGATGTCCAGCTTGAAGTCCTCCATCGCCGGGTAGAGATACTCCTCGATCGTCTTTTGCAGGCGGTGGATCTCATCGATGAACAGCACGTCGCCTTCTTCCAAGTTGGTGAGCAAGCCGGCCAGGTCGCCGGCCTTCTCAATGGTGGGGCCGCTGGTGCTCTTGAGGTTGGCGCCCATCGCCTTGGCGAGGATGTTGGCCAGCGTGGTTTTGCCCAAACCGGGCGGGCCGTTGAGCAGGATGTGGTCGAGCGCCTCCCCGCGTTGGCGGGCGGCCTGAACGGCGATTTCGAGCCGTTCCTTGACCTTGGCCTGGCCCGTGAAATCGGCGAAGACCGACGGCCGCAACGTCATTTCCAGCGCGGCGTCGGGTTTGTTCAAAACGGTCACGGGTCGCTCGGCCATGTGCGCGCCAAGATGCGGAACGGTCCCCCGAGCGGCAAGGGGAAAGGCGGTCAGTCCAGGAACCGCACCCCACCGGTTTCCAATTGGCACACGGCGCCTACGACCTGGATGCGCTTTTCCTGAAGCGGCTGGCGCGCCTCCGGCCGCTCGATCAACTGCTGCACCGACCAGCGCACGTTGGCTTCCACGGCGGCCGAAAGCTGTGCGTCCAAGTCGCTGCCGGTGCCAAAGCCGCGGAGCGCCGGCATCATGAGCCGCACCAACCCTTCGATTCCGCTGGGCGGCCGGGGTGCGGCGAGGTTTTCCTCCAAAGCGGCGCGCACGATACGACAGCCTTCGTGACCGAGCACCACGAACAAGCGCGTCCCCAGACGCGCCTCGGCGAACTGGAGGCTGGCCATGATTTCGGGCGACACGACGTTGCCGGCGACGCGGATGACGAACAGATCCCCGAAGCCCTGATCGAACACCAGCTCGGGCGGCGCCTGGGAGCCGCTGCAACCCAGGATCACGGCGAACGGGTGCTGCTCGTGCGTGAGGTGACGGCGCCATTCCCGCTCTTCGTGCGGGTGGAGCGATTCGCCCCGGACAAACCGTCGGTTCCCGGCTTTCAACCGGAACAAGGCTTCTTCACAATCCATGGTCCTTTCCTGCTTGGAGCGCCGCCGGCTCGGTGGCTCGACCACGCCCATTTGCGTGCCAAGTTACCACCCGGCGTTGGAGACTTCGAGAGAGATTTGCCGGCGAGCACGTCCGTCCCGGCGGCGGCCCGGTCCGACCGGAAGGACCTCCGCCGGACGATCCCGGGCGGAGCCGCACGCCACGGCGAATCGGTTGCGTTTATCTTGGGCCGTTGCCACGGATCGCTTACAATACGCGAAGACGACGACCACCTTACAGCCATGAACGCTGCCTACATCACGCGCACCGGCCCGCCCGAAGTCATCACGTGCGGCGAATTGCCCGCGCCCCAGCCGACCCGCTCGCAGTGCCTCGTCAGGGTGACTGCGGTGGACGTGAACCCGATCGACATTTACTGGCGCGGCGGGATGGTGCCGGCGGCGATGGCGTTCCCGTTCATTCTCGGCCACGACCTGGCGGGCACCGTCGTCGAGACGGGGCCGGACGTGAAACAATTCCGGCCGGGCGACCGCGTGTGGGCCACCAATCAAGGTTTCGCGGGCCGGCCCGGGACGTTCGCGGAGTTTGCCGCGGTCGAGGAGACTTGGCTGTATCCGACGCCGCCGAACGTGCGCGACGAAGACGCGGTGGCGGTGTCATTGGTCGGCGTGACGGCGCATCTCGGCTTGGTGAGTCACGCGAGGCTGCGAGCCGGCGAGACGGTGCTGGTCGCTGGCGGCGCCGGGGGAGTCGGTTCCTGCGTCGTGCAGATGGCCAAAGCCCTCGGCGCGCGGGTGATCGCCACGGCGGGCAGCGACGCGAAAGCGGCCGCGTGCCGGGCGCTGGGCGCCGACCGGGCGATCAACTACAAGACGGAGGACGTGGCCGCCGCGGTGAAGTCCTTCGCGCCGAACGGGGTCAACGTCTGGTGGGAGACGGCCCGCGAGCCGGACTTCGACCGCACGGTGGCGCTGCTGGCGGCGCGCGGGCGGATGGTGCTGATGGCGGGGCGGGAGGCCCGCCCGCCGTTCCCGGTCGGGCCGTTCTACGTGAAGGATTGCGCGCTGCACGGTTTCGCGCTGTTCAACGCGGCGCCGGAGGCGGTGCGCGCGGCGGCGGAGGACATCAACCGCTGGCTGGCCACCGGGGCGCTGCGGGCGCGCATCGACCGGGTGCTGCCGCTGTCCGAGGTCGTGGCGGCGCATCGTTTGCAGGAGGAAAGCACGGTGGGCAAGACCGGCGCGCTCGCCGGCAAGATCGTGTTGAAGGTTTGAACTGGCGCCGCCGGGCGAACTGTGTTCCGTCTGCCCCGGGGTCACGCTCCGATCCGCAGTCGGAATTCTCACGGCCGCGCGGGGAAGTCTTTGCATTTTCCCGGGCGTGGAACCAGAATTCCCCCGTGACGCAACCCCTGGCTCTGGTTTGTTATGAAAAGTTGCTGCCCGGCAGCCAAGTGGTGAACCGGTTGCAAGACTTGGGCTACCGGGTCCGCGCGCTGGACGACGCCGGGTCGCTGTCGGGGTGTGCCGAGCGCGAGAAGCCCCTGGTGGTGCTCGCCGACCTTGACACGGTCGGCGCGTGCGAGGCCATCGCCCGGTTGAAGAACGGCACGTCCACCGGACATCTGCCCGTGATCGCCTTCGCGGGCCCGGACCAGGCGGGGATGCAGGCTGCCGCCCGCGACGCGGGCGCCACGCTGGTCGTCAGCGCCAGCGGCCTGTTGCCGCAACTGGAGGAACTGCTCGACCAGGCGCTGGAGGTGCGCTAACGGCGCACGCCGGCGTTGGTCACGGAAACATCTGAAACAGGAATCCACCGCATGAAACCCAGCCCATTCGTCAAACCCTACTGCGTCACCGCGGGAAAAGGATTTCGCCTGAAAGATTTCGCCCCGGACGACACGGCGGGCCTCCACTCCAAAGAAAAGGCCGAGGAGCTGTTGCGGCACGGCGTCACGCGGTTGAGCGAGTTGCAGGAAGAGCTGTACGCCCAGGGCCGTTGGTCGCTGCTCCTGATCTTCCAAGCGATGGATGCCGCGGGCAAGGACGGGACGATCAAGCACGTCATGTCGGGCGTCAACCCGCAGGGCTGCGAGGTCGTCTCCTTCAAGGTGCCGTCGAGCCAGGAACTGGATCACGATTTTCTCTGGCGCACCACCCGTCGTCTGCCCGAGCGCGGCCGGATCGGCATCTTCAACCGTTCCTATTACGAAGAAACGCTCGTCGTGCGTGTGCATCCCGAATTACTGGCCCGCCAGAAACTGCCGCCGCCGCTCGTCACGAAAGACATTTGGAAGGAGCGGTTCGCAGACATCAATGCGTTCGAGCGTTACCTCAGCCGCAATGGCGTGCTCATCCGCAAGTTCTTCCTTCAGCTCTCCCGCAAGGAGCAGAAGAAGCGTTTCCTGGCGCGGTTGGACGTGCCGGAAAAGAACTGGAAATTCTCGCTCGCCGACGCCCAGGAGCGCCAGCACTGGCCGGCCTACATGGCCGCCTACGAGGACATGATCCGCCACACGGCGACGGAGCATGCCCCCTGGTATGTCGTGCCGGCGGACCACAAATGGTTCACGCGACTGGTCGTCGCGGAGGCGATCATCGAGACGCTCGATTCGCTCCGGCTCGGGTACCCCAAAGTGGACGAGGCGAAGCGGAAGGAACTCGCGGCCGCACGCCGGACGCTCGACTGAAGCGGCGAAGCGCGGTGGCTCAGCGCGCCGCCTTCCACGCCTCGAGGTAGGCTGCGCTGAATTTCCGGCCCTCGGCCGCGCTCGTGGTGCAAAGACTCCAGTCGAGGGTCGGGCGCGGGCCGATCGGACGCGGCGGCAGCACCCGCCCCGCGAACCGTCGGGCCAGGCCCTCGAAGCCGCGTCCCCAGGCCTTGAGCTGGCCGTCCGTCGTCAGCAAACCGGTGAGCTGCGTGACATCGCCGGCCCCCGGATCATCGCAGAGTCCCCAGTTGAGCCAGCCGCTCGCCAGTCCGGCGCTGGTC
Source organism: bacterium (assembly GCA_021780115.1). Lineage (GTDB taxonomy): Bacteria > Verrucomicrobiota > Verrucomicrobiia > Limisphaerales > JAJXZI01 > JAJXZI01. Next base: position 15,003 of record JAJXZI010000054.1, read on the forward strand.
TCGACAAGTTGTGAACACCACCGCGCCTGCTGTTCCTCCGTCGCGGGCGGATGCCGGCTCTGGTCGAGGGTCAGCTTGCCGCCGCCGTACCAACCGCACTCGGCGATGACGACCGGCTTGCCGGGCCGCGCCACTTCGCGCACGACACTCTCCAAATACGCCAGGTTCCGCGCTTCGTCCTCCGGACCCTCGTAGGCGTAGAAGCCGCGGGCCAGCGGATAGAAATGGATTTCCAGGAAGTCGAGCCACCGCGCCTGCCGCTCGGGCCGGAAACCCGAGTAATGCCGGCAGGACGGGAGTACCGCCGGCACCGACCATTGGATCATCCCCACCGTCACCAGTGCCTGGGGGTCCGCCGTCTTGATGACCGCCACCTGCCGGCGCGTCCACTCGTCGGCGATTTCTTCCCGGAAATGTTGGAAGTCGAGCACTCGCGGGCAGCCGGCGCAGTCCGTTTCCGGAGGCACGGGCACGGCGCCGAAACCAGGCGGCGTGTTCGTCATGCCCCAGGCCCGCCGCAGGTTTTCGCCGGAGGCGTATTTCTTCTCGATCCAGCGATTCCACTTCTCCCGCATCGCCGCGGTGTTCCAGCGCACCTCCGGTTCGTTGAGCAGATCGTAGGCGAAGATCCCGCTGCGCCCGCGGTAGCGCGCGGCGAAGAGCCGCCAGAAATCCTCCGTGCGGCGCAGCGCCGCTTCGTCGGCGTAGCGGTCGTCTTGCGCCCAGGCGGGCGTGCCTTCCCAGTGGTCCGGCCCCGTCGGGTGGACGTAAATGCCGGCCTGCTGGGCGATTTCGAGGAACTGGTCGAATTTCGCGAGGCCCTCCGGCGCCAGCCGGCCCGGCTCCTGGTAAAATGAGCCGTAGCTGAGAAAAACGCGGACGCAGTTCACGCCCAACTCTTTCATCCGGGCGAAATCCTTGCGCGTGGCTTCGGCATCGAACTGCTTCCACACCTGCGGCGCCCAGCCGGTGCCGGGCCGGAAATACGTGACCCCGAACGGGACGAACGGCCGGCCGGCCGCGATTTCCAGCGTCCGCCCGTCGGCGCTGACGCGGATCTTCGGAAGCGACGGCACGGAGGACCCCGGCCCTTCGGCCGCACGCAGGGCCGGCGTGAACATCACCGGCAGCGCGGAGAAAAACAGGATGCTGATTCCACGCCTCACCCCGATTTTCGCTGTGTCTGTAGCCATGGTCCGAGTCTGTCCACCCGGCGCCTGATTTCCAAGCGCAAGCACGCACCGGAAATGCGGGGTGCATCTTGACACTGTTCTTAATTTAGCTGCCAGACTTGGGACCAGTCATGGTTGCGGCGGGCGACTTCGAGCGCCATGAGACGGCGGCGACCGGGCTCGGTCCAAAACTGGCCACAGCGTTT
>JAJXZI010000341.1 GCA_021780115.1 bacterium
GCCGCCCCCACCGAACTGGGCACCTGCTGCCCGGCCCACAGACTGCGCGCCACGGTCAGGAAGTAGTCCGCGTCCAGAATGCTGTTGCTCAGCGGGCCGTGACCGTACTGCTGCCACACTTGCGGGAGTTGCACCGCCATGTTGGTGAGAAGCTGGCCGAGCAACCCGGAAAGCTGTCCTTCCTCCAGTCCCTGCAACATGCTTTGGTAGCTTCGGTGCCAGGCGTGGAGGATGGAATCGGCGGTAATGAACACCGGCAGCTCGGAGTTGAACAGGCCGTAGTAGGCCTGGCCGAAGCTCGGAAAGCCCATCCGTTCGCTGACGACGAAGCCGTTCGGCTCGAAGATGGCAAGCTCGCTGGAATTCAGCCGGCAGACGCGCGAAAAGTTCGTCCAAAACTGCGCCGTCGTCGGGTCCCAGCTGAGCTGAGGCAGATACGGCGGCGGCGGGGCGCTGCTGGCAAACGCTGCGACCGATAGCAAGCCCACTCGGCCGAGTTCCTCCGCGAACCGCGCGTTGTACCCAAACACTTCCGCCCCGCCGTCGCCGGTTTCATTCGGCGTCTGGGACGAGGGATCGGCGAGGACGCGGTAGAACCGGGTGCCCGGCGTCGCGTCCAGCGACAGATTCAGCAGCGGTCCGGAACGGCCGCTCAGCCCGCGCACCTTGCCGCCGATGGGTTGCCAGTGGACCAGGTCGCCACTGCTCTGGACCGTGTACTCCGGATAGACCACGCTGGCCTGCCAGTCCAGCACCCTCGAGGGCCAGGACAGATTCACCGAGCGGTTGGTACGGTTGAGTTCAAGACTGACTTGGGCGACGCAAGCCGCCGGCACGCAGGCCCACGCGAGCAAGGTGACGAGCCACGCCGTTTGAAACGAATGGTTGGTTTTCATAGTCAAATCATGATTCGGTGACTGGGTCAATGCCGCAGCCAAGCGGCCGAGCCGCCCACTCCGTCACGGGCTCGGCACTAGATAGCTCCGCGTCCATTCGGGCGAGGGCGGTTTTTGGCCCGTCTGGAGCCGGGCTTTCCAATCGTCGTCGGACAAACGGGTGACGCCCGGCACCTCGAACTCGTAGTGGCTGAAGACCGGTCCAGCATAGACCATCCGGTCCGGGCCGTTGTCCACGGCGATCATCAGGAGGTGGACGTTGCCGACGGCTTCGTGGATCACGGCGCCGGGGTCGCACACCACGTCGTCGGGCACGTCGGTGTGGACGTCGGCGACCAGCGGATCCCACATGGTGCAGCCCTGCCAATTATCGAATTCGTTGTTGTTTGTTCCCCAGAAGACATTCCGGTAAAAGAGCTGAGGATACCAGCCGGTGTAGCCCTCCACTCCACCGTGGCATATACCATGATTCTCCAAGACGCTCTTCAGGAAGTCCGTCTCCGTGGCGGTCAAACAATCTCGAACCAGCTCTTTCTCGGCGATGCCCTGCAAGGTGACCATCTGAGCGGCGAAGTTATGAAGGGCCGCGACCTGGCTGGCCTTGACCGTTCCGAGATCACACGTCACGGGAGGCGGGAATGGTGGCCAACTGCCTGCTCGCCCCGGCACCGTCAACGAACCGGAAAGCGGAAGGCTCGAAATGGCGGCAGCCGTCATGTCCGCCAGAGTCGCCATCCGCTGCCAAAATTCCGGGCGCGGCTCGACGAATCCGTACGGATAGCTGCAGACAACCGGCGGCGTGTAGGACTGTTTGGCGTAGAGCAAGGTGTCGTGGCGCAGTTCGGTCCACGAGGCCAGTTGGGTGTTCAGCGTCTTCATCGCCCAAGCCCGGTTCCGCATCGCCTCTGGATACTGCGGGTCGGTGGTGGGCGCGGAGAGCGCCCGCAGCGCTGCGAGCCAGGCGGTGTAGATGTTGTTGGTCCAGATGGCCGCGTCCTGGCTGTCGATCACGTTCCGCGCCGCCGTCAAGTTGTGTTGGTAAGGCAGACCATCGCGGAACGGCTCGCCGTTGGTGCTGGTGATGCGCGCCACGAGGTCCGGCACCACCTGGTCGTTGCCGAAGACCGCGAACGCGGTATCCAGGCAACTGGGCTTCCGGCGAATGACCTTCCCGCAGATGTTCGTCACCCCGCAGTAAGGGACGCAGTTGTCCGAAGGCCAGTGAACCTTGTCGAAGACCACCTGCGTGAACGCCCAACTGTCCATGATAAACTTCTGGCCGCAGACGGTGAACGAGCGCGGCAACTTGACTTCGTCCGGGCTGAGCGGCGAGAAGAACACGTCGCCGGTGATGCTCTGCACGCCCAGTTCCCCGGTGAGCAGCCGAGTCTGCAGGTTGGTCAGCGTCAGCAGGTCGGGCACGTCGGCCGGCGACTGGATGCCGGCGGCGGCCAGCAGTTCGCCCAGTTGCGCGAAGGTCATCGAGTCGGTGATGCCGACGAAGACGCGGGTGATCTGTTCGATGGCGGACCAGTTGCCGAACTGGCCGGATTGGTTGAGGAGGTGGTTTATCACGACTGCCGTGCCGAGTTCGCGGATGTCATCCTCCTGGTTCGGCGGGAAGGTGGCCAGTCGCAGGTCAATCCGCCCGCACCACATCATCGTCTGGAAATAATGGCGGAGGCGGTCCGAGTTGTTGTAGTGGCCGCGGATCGTGAATTGGGAGAAATCCACCCCCGAGCGGAGCGAGCCGAAGATGGGGAAATACTCGACCAGCACCTGATTGCTGATGGCCGTCAGGGTCCGGGTCACGTTCTGGCTTTGTCCCGCCACGTTCAACGAACCGCTCACCTGCTGCCCGGCCCACAGACTGCGCGCCACGGTCAGGAAGTAGTCCGCGTCCAGGATGCTGTTACTCAGCGGGCCGCGCCCGTACTGCTGCCAGGTCGCCGGGAGTTGCGCCGCCATGTTCGTCAGCACCCGCTCCAGGAGCGTGGCCAGTTCCAGTTCCTCCAGTTCCTCCAGCATGTTCTCGTAGGTCCGGTGCCACGCCTGGAGAATGGAATCGGTGGTGATGAACACCGGCAGGTCGCCATGGAAGATGCGGTCGTAGCTGTCCCCAAAGCTGCCCGTGCCCAGGCGCTCGCTGACGACGAAGCCGTTGGTCACGAAAAAGGCCAGTTCGTTCGGGTTCAGCCGGAAGGCGACGTTACTGTTGAACGCCGCCCAGAACTGGGCCGTCGTCGGGTCCCAGGTGAGCTGGGGAAGATAGGACGGCTGCGGGACATTGGTGGCAAAGGCCGCGACGGACAGCAAGCCGATCCGGCCCAGTTCCCGCGCGACCGCCGCATCGTAACCGAACACCTCGGCGCCGCCGTCGCCGGTTTCCTGCGCGGCCTGGGGGAAAAGGTCGGCGTTGAGGCGGTAGAAGCAGGTGCCGGGTTGGGCGTCCAACGCGAGATTGAGCCACGGTCCGGACCGCCCGCTGAGGCCGCGCACCTTGCCCCCGACCGGTTGCCAGTGTTGCAGGTCGGCGCTGCGCTCGACGCTGAATTCGGGAAACACCTGGCCCTGCGACGGGACGTCCAAGGTCGCGGGCCACGACAAATTCACCTTCGGGCCAGCGGGCTGGAGGGAGAGCGCGGGGCGCGGTTGGGCCCGTCCGGACTGGATTCCCAAAGCCAGCGCACAGAGAAGGATCGCGTTCCTTGGAGAAGCTTTCGCTTTCATAAGGCGATCACAGCATCTCCGACAATACTTGTCAAGCTCCTCATGTCACCCCGGCGGCGGCCGCGGGCGCGGACCCGGAGCGCCAACGACCACGGCGCGTCTGCCGTTACGGGTCCGACCATACGGATCGGACATCCGCGCTGCGATCCCACGCGTTCGTTCGTTCAGGCGCAACTGAAGACTCGCTACCGGGGCGGTTTGCGGGCGGCCGGACTGCGGCGCACGGTGGACGACGTTGACTGGCGGGCGGCAGATGTTACAGTGCGGGCAAGCATGAGACAGCATGACGCCGTCAGCCACGAAACCTTGAACCGAGGAGAATGACATGATCCCCCATCGCTTCAGCCGCCGCCAGTTTCTCGAGCGCTCCGCCGCCGCCGCCAGCGCGCTGTGGCTGGCCCCCGGCGCGACCCTCCCTGCCCACGCCGCCGGCCCGCGCACGGCCACGGACCAGGTCACGCTCGGCCGCACCGGCCTGAAGCTCAGCCGCCTGGGCTTTGGCACCGGCAGCAACAGCGGCAACGTCCAACGCGCGTTGGGCCCGGAGGCCTTCAACCGGCTCATCCACTATGCCTACGACCAAGGCATCACCTACATCGACTGCTCGCAAACGTACCAAACGTTCGACTGGGTGGCCGGCGCCATCAAGGGTCTGCCGCGGGAGAAGCTGTTCCTCCAGTCCAAAATCCCCGGCCAGCCCGGGAAGGTGCTGGAAGCCATCGACCACCATCGTCAGGTGTATGACACCGATTACATCGACAGCCTGCTCATCCATTGCATGATCAAGGACGGCTGGACCGACGAGTGGAAGCGCATCAGGGACGGCTTCGACGAAGCCAAGGAGAAGAAGTGGATTCGCGCCAAGGGCGTCTCCTGTCACAGCCTGCCCGCGCTCCGCGGCGCGGTCGTCTCCGACTGGACGGAGGTGCATCTGGTGCGGGTCAACCCGCAAGGCGCGCACATCGACGGCGTCGAGCAGGAAGTCTGGAACACCTCGGGCCACGATGTCGCGCCGGTGCTGACTGAATTGCGGACCATGCGGGCGAAGGGCCGGGGCGTCATTGGCATGAAGATCATCGGCAACGGCGATTTCACGCAGCCCGAGGACCGCGAGAAGTCCATCCGCTTCGCCATGTCGCGCCCGGAACTCGACGCCGTCGTCATCGGCTTCAAAAGTACGGCGGAGATTGACGAGGCGATCCAGCGCATGAATCGGGCACTCGCCGAGGCGGGATGAGGCCGGGCTGGGCGCCACGGCTCAAGCCGGGGCTCGCGCCCCCGCGGATTCACAGCCGGTTCCGGCGCGCCCGTTGCCCGGTTGCGTTCTCCCCCTACTTCGCGAACGCCGTGTTCTTCGCATTGCCGCCCGACTCCAAGTAGGCCAGCAGGTCCAGGATTTCGTCCTTGGTGAGCAGATTGACCAACCCCTCCGGCATCGGCGAGACCTTGGACGCGACCCGCCGTTGGATGTCCGCCTTGCGCACCTCGGTCGTTTGGTTGGTGAGCGGATCGGTGACGACGACTACTTTCTGATCATCTTCTTCGACGATGCGCCCAGTCACGTCGTCGCCGTCCTTCTTGAAGATCGTCGTGTTCTGATACTGCTCCGACACCACTTTGGACGGCTCGAGGATGGAGTCGAGGATGTCGCGCACGGTGAAGCGGCTGCCGACTGAAGTGAGATCCGGCCCCACCGAGCCGCCCTCGTCGCCGAAACGGTGACAGGCGATGCATTGCGCGTCATTGAAGACCGTCTTGCCGCGCTCAAACGAGCGACCATGAGAAACCTCGTCGAGGGCCGGCACCAGGTCGTCCATTTTCCATTCCTTCACGAATTTCCGTTGCACCGACGGCGGGTTGGGCGCGATCGCCTGGTGCTCGATGATCGACTTCAATTCCGCGCGTTCGGCGTCCGACAGCGAGGCCACGGCGTCGCTTTCGATGTGGGCGAAATACTTCGGGAAGCTCGCGCCGTCATGGTATTCCTGGCCGGTGTCGCGGAACCACTCCGCCAGTCGCGGCGTGTGGGGCAGGCCGGTGCGACTCCGGTTGAACCAACTGAAATAGAGCCGCCGCTGCGCCGGCGTCCAGCCGGTCCTCAGCTTGCGCAGGGTGAAGACGTAAAAAATCTGTTCCTCCTGGGTGGGCGCCTGGTCGAGCAACGTCAGTGTCTTGGTCACCACGTCCGGCGCTTCCAGATAAACCAGCAGTTGGCACAGCTCCCGATTCAACGGCTCGCTCTTCGCGGGATACAACGGGTCGAGCCGCTCGATCACGGCGTCGCTGGTCTCCTGGTCCGGCCGGCCCATGCGGGTGAAACAGACCTCGCAGACCCGCAGGGCGGCGAGCATTTGGTCCTCCGACAGTTGGTCCGCCGGCAAGCGGCCCAGCGACTGGAGCAAATCCTTTTGCAGTGCCCGGTCGCCGCACCGGGCCAGCGCCAGCAGCACCGTGAGGGAGGCGTTGACGCGCTCCTCCTCCAACGCCCGCGTCTGCCATTCCTCCACTGGCTGGCTCTCGAGGGCGAGGCGCGCCGCGTACCGAATCCAGCGGTCATCACTGTTCAAGTGCGGCCACGCGAAGTCGATGGCCGCCGGGTCACGCCGGCCGTGGAAGGCTTCCAGTTTATGGCGGAGAGAGAGCGCGGCGGCGGCCTGTTGGTCAACCACGGCCGGCGCGAAGTCGTCGCTGGGCAGGCGCGAGGCGGGGCCGACATAACTGACGCGGTACAGCCCGGACTGCGTGCCACGTCCGCCAGTGATGAAGTACATCGCGCCATCCTTGCCGAACTCGAAATCCGTCAAGTTCAGCGGCCGGCCGTGAAGGAACACCTCGGCGGTGGCCGAGTAAGTCGCGCCTTTCGGCGTCAGGTGGACGGCGAAGATGCGGCCGTAGGCCCAGTCCATGGCGAACAGGGCGCGCTGGTATTGCGGCGGAAAATGGCTGGCGGCGCCGAACTTCATGCCGGTGGGCGAGCCGAGGCCGATGTCGAGCGTGGTGGGCAGGCTGTCGGGATACCAATTCGGCCACTTGCCACTGCCCTCGCGGAAGCCGTAGTCGCCGCCGCTGACGAGGTGGTTGATGCGGGTGGGCCGGTACCACGGCAGGCCCCAATCCCATTCCATGTCGCTGTCAAAGCCAAATAGTTCGCCGTCGGGGCTGAAGGCGATGTCGTAATCGTTGCGCTGGCCGGCGGCGAACAGCTCCGGGTTTTTGCCGTCGGGATCCAGGCGCAGGATGAAGCCGCCGGGCGGTTTCTTGCCCGCGCCAAAACCGTTGCCGTCTTCCATGCGGCCGAGGATCAAGTCATCCGCGTAGTTGCGGTGCGGCGAGGCGGCCGAAATGTTCGGCGGCACGTTCACGAAGTTGCCGTTGACGATGTAGAGCTTCTGGTCCGGCCCGAGCACCACGCCGTGTGAGCCGTGTTCGCCGCCATCGCTGGGCCATTTGAAGATCGTTTCGACGCTGTCGTATTGGTCGTCGCCGTTCGTGTCGCGCAGACGATACAGGGCGACGCCATCCTTGCCGCGGCCGTTCACGTAAAGACTGTCGAAGGCGCACAGCAGCCCCATCGCGGCGCGGGCCGGCAGATTGATCGGCTCGATCTTGGCCACGTGGCCCTCGGGGGAGAGCGTGAGGCGCAGCATCGGCTCGCGGCCTTGGGGCGAGATGATGAGGCGCCCCTTGGGATCGATGGCCATGCAAATCCAGGAGCCTTCGCTGGGTTCGGCGCTGCGGAGTAGCTCGACTTTGAACCCGGCGAGCACTTTCAGCGATTCCGCGGCCGTTGCCCTCGCCCCGTCGGTCTCGCCCGCGATCACGTCGCCCCACGGCGCAACGCCGAGTTTGCCGAGGCTGACCGGCCGGGTCCAACTTGTCGCCGCGAAGCCGGGCCTCTCCCAGCCGGGGGCTTCCTTCTCCGAGGAACGCCAGCTTGTGTCGGAAACCACCGTCTGCTTTGTGCCGTCGGCGAGGGTCAGTTCCAGTTCGACGAGAATCCCCGCGGCGCCGGAATCGTTTCGGCCGTACGCCGCCAGGAGGTTCTCGCCCGGCTGCATCGAACGGGTGACATTCTTCGTGACCGGCTTCTCCCAATCATCGCTCGCGGCGACCTGTTGGCCGTTGAGCCAGACGACGATGTGGTTGTCGCCCGCGGCGGTAAGGCGGGCCTTCGTGACGGTGCCCGGCGCCAGGAACGTTTTGCGGAAGACGCGCACCTCGTTGTCCCCGGGCGAGGCGCCCCGGTTGTCATGCCAGATCCACTCCGGCGTTTGGGCCTGGAGGGCGGGGGCGGCCAGCCAAGCGACCACGGCGAGCCTTCGGGCAAAATGGGCGCAAAACATAGTCCAACAAGGACGCTCAATCAGTGTCCCATGTTCACAAAAAAAATCCCGCTCATGGCGAAAAAAACCGACTCGGAACCGGGACCGGTCGCTCGCCGGACCTGGGCGGGCCGAAATCGGGCGGTTTTTTCCCCGTCTGGGGACGCGTTTCCAACCGCGCCGCCGCCGCCAGCGCGCGGCGCTTCAGCACGCGAAAATGCGTCTCCCGCCCAATGAAACGCGGTTTGGACATGGTTTCGGACTTCACGGTCCGTGCTCAAGCCAGCGCCGCCGCCAGCACTTCCGCCATGTGCCTCGGCCGCGCGGGCGTCAAATGCTCGATCTGGTGCCGGCAGCTTGTGCCCGACGCGACGATCACCGCCCCCGGCGGTTGGCTGGTGATGCGTTCCACCAGCGGCGCCGCGACTTTCAGCGAGAGATCGTACTGGGCCTCCAGTGCGCCGAACGCGCCGGCCATGCCGCAGCAGCCGGTGTCGAGCAGCGTTACCTGCCGGCCGGGCAAACGCCGCGCCAGACGCGCCAGGAAGGCGGGCGGCCGCAGCGATTTCGCGTGGCAATGCGCGTGAATCGCCACGCGTTCGTCCCTCGGCACAAAACACAACGCCTCCGGCTCGCGCCGCAGCCGTTCGTCAAGGAACTCCTCGAACAGGAAGCAGCGTCCGGCGACGGCCTCGGCTCCGGGCAGGCCCAATTCGCGGTAGTCCTCCGCGAACATCGACCAGCACGACGGCTCCAGGAACAGAATCGGCGCGGGCGGACGCCGCTCGCCGTCCACGGTGGAAAGCAGGCGCAGATTGTGCCGCCCCAGCCGGCTGGCTTCGTCCAGGTTCCCCTGGCTGAACGCGGGCCGGCCACAGCATTTCCGGCCGGTGGGGAGAACGACTTCAAACCCCGCCGCTTCGAGCACCCGCACCGCCGCCCTGCCGATGTGCGGTTCATGGTACCGGACGAAGGTGTCATCCCAGAGAATCACCCGCCCGCGGCGCTTGGCCGGAAGCGCAGTGCCGGACGGCGGGGGGCGGCGCGCGAACCACGCGTCGAACCGCTGGTCCGCGTAGCGCGGCAGCGGACGCCGGGCGGTGATCCCGATCGTCCGGGCCATCCAGCCGCGCAACCACGGCCACGCCAGCGCCGCATTCGCCAACTCCGGGGCGGCGCACCCCAACCGGCCGAGTCCATCCACCGAACTGAGCAACCGCTCGCGCAGGTTCGGCCCGTCACGGCGAATCCGTGCGTGGAGCAATTCCGCCTTGAGCAGCGCCAGGTCCACATTCGACGGACACTCGGCGGCGCACGCCTTGCACGACAGGCAGTGGCTCAGCGCGGCCTCCATTTCCACCGAGCGCAGCGGATCGCCGTCGCCAAGGCGATCCGGTTCCAGCAGCGCGCGGATGGTGTTGGCCCGGCCGCGCGGGGACATGATTTCCTCGCCGGTCGAGCGGAACGTCGGACACATCGTCGGCGTCTCCTTCCGGCAACCGCCGCAGCCGTTGCACTGTTCGAGGTTCGCCAGGAAGGAGTGGTCGCGGCGGGCGAACGCCAGCACCGGCGCGAACGGCAACGGAATTTCGCGTCCCGGCGTCCACCGCAGATGCGTGTCGAGGCGAAACCGGCCGTCGCCCACGATTTTGCCGGGGTTGAAAAGGTTCGCGGGATCGAACGCCGCCTTGATCGCCCGCATGACGGCCAGCAATTCCGGCCCGACGTGTTCCCCGAGGAACTCGGTGCGGGCCATGCCCAGGCCGTGTTCGGCCGCGAAGGAGCCGCGGAACTGGCGGACCAGCGCCGAGACTTCCGCGGTGACTGCGCGGTAGGCGCGCAGGCCAGCCGGCTCGTGCAAGTCCAAGACGGGCCGGACGTGCAGCAGCCCCGCCGCCGCGTGGCCGTAAAACGAGGCCCGCAGTCCGCGCCGCGCCAGGATCGCTTGCAGACCGGCCACGTACTCCGGCAGTTGGTGCGGGCGCACCGCCGTGTCCTCGATGCCTTCAACCGGCTTGGCCCGTCCGCGACAACTCGTCAACAGCGACAGGCCCGTTTTGCGCAGTGCCCAGACGGCGTCCATTTCGGCCGGCGCGGCCAGGATCTTGGAGCGCAAACCCCAGCGCTTCGCCGTCAAGGCGGCGAGCCGGTCCTCCACGTCATCGAAGAATTCGACGATGAGCGCCGACTCACACGGCTGCGCGTCCAATTCCAGCAAGTCGCGCACGGTCTGGAAGGCGGGGTGGCCGCGCGTCTGGTCCAGCAACATGGCATCCACGTGCTCGACCGCCGCGGGCTGCAGGTCGCGCAGGGCCACGGCGGCCTGCATCGCATCCACCACCGAGGCAAAGAAAACCAGGCCCAGCGCCCGGCGCCGCGGCAGCGGAACGATCTTCAGTTCCGCGGAGACGACGGCCGCGAGCGTGCCTTCGCTGCCGCACAGCAGCGCGCTGAGATTCCCTGGTGCGCGCAGAAGGCGATCCAAGCCGTAGCCGGGCCAGTGCTTCAAGAGTCCCGGCGGCATCCGCTCCACGATTTGGGGGGCGTGGTCCTGGACGAGTTGGGCCATCCGCGCGCCGAGCGGGCGCAAGCCTTCCCGGTCCTGGCCCACGGTTTCGATCCGCCCGTCGGCCAGCACGATGTCCAGCGACGCGACGTGGTCGGCTGTCACGCCATACACCGGCACATGCGAGCCGGAGGAGTTGTTTGCGATCATTCCGCCGAGGGTGGCGCGGGAACTGGTGGCTACGTCCGGCCCGAACCGGAAGCCGTGCGGCTTGAGGAAGGCGTTGAGCTGGTCGAGCACCACGCCGGGGCCGACGCGCACCATGCGCTTCTCGGCGTTCAGCTTGGTGATCTGCCGGTTGTAGCGCGCAAAATCCACCACCAGGCCGTCGCCGATCGCCCCGCCCGTCAGGCCGGTCCCGGCGCCGCGCGGCGTGATCGGGACGCCCGCGGCCGCCGCCGCCCGGATAATGGCGCGGGCCTGGCGGGCGTCGCGCGGAAACGCCACCGCCCGCGGGACGACCTGGTACAGCGAGGCGTCCGTGGCATAGAGCTGGCGGGTCAGGTGGTCGCACGCCACGTCGCAATCCGCCGCCGCCCAGGTCTTGAGGTCTGGCTCGGGAGTCATCGGGTCCGTCGCGCGGCAGAAAACCTAGTGGGGCATCCGCGAAATGCACAGACCTATTGCGGCGTTCCCCCTTCGTCGGCGTGGCCGGGTGTCAGCCGTGCCAGCCGGGATTCAAACTTTCATATCGTCGCATCCGGATTTGATGATTTGACAGAATAGCGGGGCTGAAGCTAACTTCGCTCCGGTTCGCGGCGCGACAGTCGGCGGCGCGGACCCGCCCAAGCACGCTATGACGAATCAGTCGAACACGGTCGGAGACCTGGAGCGCCTGCTCCGCGAGCGCATCGTCCTGCTCGACGGCGCGATGGGGACGATGCTCTTCCAGCGCCGGCTAAGCGAGGCCGACGTGCGCGGGGAGCGGTTCCAGGATTGGCGGGGCAAGGATCTCCAGAAGAACAGCGAAGTCCTGCTCCTCACCCGGCCGGAACTCATCGAGGACATCCATCGGCAATACCTGGAGGCCGGGGCGGACGTCATCGAGACGAACACGTTCAACGCCACGACCCTCGGCCAGCATGAGGTCTTTTTCGGCCAGGAACCGCACGGACGCAAGGACCAGACCTTCTTCGAGGAAGTCGTCAGCAGCGAACGCCTCCGGGCGCTGGTCCAGGAGATGAACGCGGCGGCTGTGGCGGTGGCCCGGCGGGCGGCGGATCGCGTGGCGAACGCGACCGGCCAGCCGCGTTTCGTGGCCGGCTCGGTGGGGCCGATGCCCGTCAGCGCCTGCACGGTGGTGAGCGTGGACGATCCGGGGTTCCGCCCGGTCAACTTTGACCAACTCCGCCGCGCCTACCGGGAGCAGATCGCCGCGTTGCTGGAAGGCGACGTGGACCTGCTGCTGGTGGAAACCATCTTTGACACGCTCAACGGCAAGGCCGCGTTGTACGCCGTCGAGGAAGTCTTCGAGCAAACGGGGCGGCGCGTGCCGGTGATGATTTCCGGCACGCTGACCGATCGCGCCGGTCGGACGCTCAGCGGCCAGACGGTGGAGGCGTTCTGGAATTCCGTCGCCCACGCCCGGCCGCTGACGGTCGGCCTGAACTGCGCGCTCGGTCCGGACCTGATGCGGCCGTTTGCGGAGGAGCTGTCCGGCCTGGCGCCGGTCTATACCTGTTTTTATCCCAACGCCGGCCTGCCGGATCCGATGTCGCCGACCGGCTTTCCCGAGACACCGGAGACGCTGGCCCCGCAACTCCGGGACTGGGCGGCCAACGGCTGGTTGAACATCGTGGGCGGGTGCTGCGGCACGACGCCGGCCCACATCCGCGCCATCGCCGAGGCGGTGCGGGAGTTTGCCCCGCGCCCCATCCCGGCGGTCGAACGCTGGCTGCGCCTTTCGGGGCAGGAGGCCTTCAACCTCACGCCGCAGACCAACTTCGTGAATATCGGCGAGCGCACCAATGTGGCCGGTTCCCCCAAGTTCAAACAGCTCATCCTCGCCGGCCAATACGAAGCGGCCCTGGCGATTGCCCGGCAGCAGGTCGAAAACGGCGCGCAGATCATTGACGTATGCATGGACGAGGCGCTGCTCGACGGCGCCGCGGCGATGACGAAGTTTCTCAACCTCCTCGCCTCGGAGCCGGACATCACCCGCGTGCCGGTGATGGTGGATTCCTCGAAATGGGAGGTGATCGAGGCCGGGCTGAAATGCCTTCAGGGCAAAGGCATCGTGAACTCCATTTCCCTCAAGGAAGGCGAGGAGAAATTCCTGCGGCCGGCCCGGCTCATCCGCCGTTACGGCGCGGCGGTGGTGGTGATGGCGTTTGACGAACGCGGCCAGGCCGACACCTTCGCGCGCAAGTGTGAGATTTGCCGCCGCAGCTACGAGTTGCTGACCCAGCAGGCCGACGTGCCGCCGGAGGACATCATTTTCGATCCGAACGTGCTGACTGTCGGCACGGGGATCGAAGAGCACGCCAACTACGCGGTGGACTTCATCCGCGCGACGCAGTGGATCAAGGAGCACCTGCCGCACGCCAAGGTCAGCGGCGGCATCTCGAACGTCTCGTTCAGCTTTCGCGGCAACAACGCCGTCCGCGAGGCCATGCACAGCGCGTTCCTTTACCACGCCATCCAGGCCGGCCTGGACCTGGGCATCGTCAACGCCGGCATGTTGGCCGTGTACGCGGAAGTCCCCAAGGACCTCCTGGCCCTGGTGGAAGACGTGCTGCTCAACCGCCGGCCCGACGCCACCGAGCGGCTCGTCGCGTTCGGCGAGTCGCTCAAGCAGCAACCCGCCGCCGCCGCCAAGGCCGACGCCGAATGGCGCAGCGGGACCATCGAAGAGCGCCTGAGCCACGCGCTGGTGAAGGGCATCGTGGACTTCATTGAGCCGGACACTGAGGAAGCACGGCGGAAGTACGGCCGCCCGCTGGCGGTGATCGAAGGCCCGCTCATGGCCGGCATGAGTGTCGTCGGCGATCTCTTCGGCGCAGGCAAGATGTTCCTGCCGCAGGTCGTCAAGTCGGCCCGGGTGATGAAGAAGGCGGTCGCCTACCTGCTGCCGTTCATGGAGGCCGAAAAGGCCGCGGTGCTCGCGGCCGGCGGCACGGTGCGCAGCCGGGGCAAGGTGCTTATGGCCACCGTCAAGGGCGATGTCCACGACATCGGCAAGAGCATCGTCGGCGTCGTCTTGGGCTGCAACAACTACGAGGTCATTGACCTCGGCGTGATGGTGCCCTGCGAACGGATTCTCGCGACGGCCCGCGAACAAAAGGCGGACATCATTGGCCTGAGCGGCTTGATCACGCCGTCGCTGGACGAGATGGCCCACGTCGCCCGCGAAATGGAGCGCGAAGGCTGCACGCTGCCCTTGCTCATCGGCGGCGCGACCACGAGCAAGGCCCACACGGCGGTCAAGATCGCCCCAGCCTACCGCCAACCGGTGGTCCATGTGCTGGACGCCAGCCGCGCCGTGCCGGTAGTCAGCAGCTTGCTGAGCGCCGAGCAGAAGCCGGCGTTCACGCAACGGATTCGCGAAGAGTACGACCGCCTCCGCGCCCACCACGCCGGGCCGGCGGTGAAGCTGCTCACCCTCGAAGAGGCCCGCGCCCGTGCGCCGAAGCTCCGTTATGACGACCTGCCCCGGCCGGAGTTCCTGGGCGTGCGGGTGCTCGACAGCGCCGCGGTTGCCGCCGGGACGAAGCGCCCGGAAGGCGAGGTTGCGCCACCCGCCTCGGCACCGCGCCGGCCGCCGATTTCGCTCTCCGACCTCGTTCCATTCATCGACTGGTCGCCCTTTTTCCATACTTGGGAGATGCGCGGACGCTACCCGGCAATCCTCAGCCATCCGCAGCGCGGCGAGGAGGCGCGGAAACTTTTCGCCGACGCCCAACGGCTGCTCGGTGACATCGTGGAACGGCAGCTCTTGCGCGCCCGGGGCGTTTACGGCTTCTTCCCCGCCAACCGCCGGGGCGACGACGTGGAGCTTTACGCCGGCGAGTCGCGCGCCGGGTTGCTGGCCTCGTTCCATTTCCTCCGCCAGCAGATGGTCAAAGACGACGGCACGCCCAACTGGTGCCTGGCCGATTTCATCGCCCCGCGACCGGCGACGGCGGACTGCGGACCGGCGACGGCGGACTTCCTCGGCGCCTTCGCCGTCACTGCGGGCCACGGCCTCAAGGAACTCGTCGGGAAATTCCGGGCCGACCACGACGACTACAACGCCATCATGGCCGAGGCGCTGGCCGATCGTCTGGCCGAGGCCTTCGCCGAATGCCTCCACCAGCGCGCCCGCGCCGAGTGGGGCTACGGCCGATCCGAACACCTCACCCGCGAACAGATCATCGAAGAGCAGTATCGTGGCATCCGCCCGGCGGCTGGCTATCCGGCCTGCCCGGACCACACGGAGAAGGCTGCCCTCTGGAAGCTTCTCGACGTGGAGAACAACGCCGGCATCCAGCTCACGGAGAGTTTTGCCATGTGGCCCGGCAGCAGCGTCAGCGGACTCTACTTCGCGCACCCGGAGTCGAAGTACTTCGGCGTCGGCAAACTGGGCCGCGACCAACTCCTCGACTACCATCTGCGCAAGGGCCTGACGTTGCAGGAAGTCGAAAAGTGGCTGGGGCCGTACTTGAACTACGAACCGGTGAAGAACAATGCGCCGGAGTCGTCATCCTGCGCGTGTGGCAGGCCGCATTGACCGGCGAAGGCCTGGCCTGGCCGGCGTCGCGGGGGACAATCCGCCGCCGCCGTCGTCATTCCAGGCGATTACTCAGGTCACATCCGCGGCGCTGTCCCGGGACGGCGCGGGGTTCCTTGAGCTGCGCCCACGCCCTCATTCGAGCCGCACCCGATTGGACGCGTCCCATTGCGACATGTCGGACACAATCACCCGGTCACCGAGTTGCAGTCCCTCCACAATCTCCACCGTGCTCACGGAACAGCGGCCCAGTTTGACCGGCACGCGCACCGCCACCCTGCCGCCCTCCGCGACTCGGAACAGTCCCACCGTGCTGTCGGGTTGGCCTTGCACCGGCCGGCCGACGTACAGCACGTCCTCCAGGCGCTCCAGTTGGATGGTGCCATCCACGCTCAGGTCGGGCCGGGCGCCTTTGGGCAACGCCGCGTCCAAGGCCACATCCACCGTCACCGTGCCGTTCTCCACGGCGGGATCAATGCGGATGACATGCCCCGGAAGGACGCCATTGCGCGTGTCGATTTCCACCGATTGGCCGAACTGAATGTCCTTGGCCTGCGTTTCCGCGATCTTGATGGCGGCCTTCAGCTTCGCCGGGTTGGCGACCCGGCCGACCAGCGCACCGGCCGCCAGTTGCTGACCGACTTGGAGCGGACTGGTCGCGTCGCCTAACCGCTGGAGCACGCCGTCCATGCCGGCGCGGACTTTGAGCGCCTCGACTTGCCGGCGTTTCAACTCAAGTTGCGCGCGGGACTGCGCGACTTTCGCGCCCTGCACGGCGAGTTGGGCCGTGGCCGCCGCGGCGCTGATCTTTAATCGTTCCTGTTCGATCTCCAGCAGCTTGGCCAGTTCGTCGGCCTTGGCCTGGCCTTGCCGGACCGTGAGCGCCGGGACGAGGCCGCTCCTGGCCAGTTCCTCGTTCACTTCCGCATCCAGTTTCGCGCTGCGGTAACTGGCCTGGGCGCTGGCTACCGCCGCCTCCTGGGTCAGCTTTTGCGAATCCAATTGCACGCACAGATTGGTCGAGTCGGCCTCCGCGCCCTTGAGCTGCCACTCGGCGTCGAAGGCGGCCTGGTTGACCTCCGGATTGCTCAGCTCCACGAGCACGGTATCGGCTTTCACCGCCGCCCCGGGCAACACCAGA
>JAJXZI010000174.1 GCA_021780115.1 bacterium
GGGTCGTAACCGTAGTCACGCAGGAGGGCATCCGGCAGTTCTTCCAACTTTACGCGGTAACTCCCAGAATCCTTGGAGTAGCGATACAAGATCCCTTCATCGTCCACCTTTTCAATCAGCACGTTGCTGTAAACGCGGCCTTGCCGATTGGTAAAAGTTGCCACGTTGGTCTGGCCTACCGCAACTCCTGCGAATGCAAGGAGAGAGAAAACCATCAGTCTCATCGCTCTTTTCTACTGCCAGAGCCGCGCTGGGGTCAAGCTAATTCTCGCTCTTGAAGTCCAGGAAATGCTTCAAAAAGGCTAGCGCCCAGGAAAGAGGAAAGGAAAGGATAAGGCGTCAATCCCGGCCATTGGTGAATTCTGATTGACGTTATTCTTCAACGTGCCGGTGCAGCCGGGCAATCCGGGCGGCGCGCTGGTGGACGAGCGTGGCAACGTGGTGGGCGTGGTGTCGGCCAAGTTGATCGCGGCGGTGGCGGTGTCCACGAGCGGGGCGCTGCCGGAGAACGTGAATTACGCCGTGAAGAGCAGCTTCCTGCTCAGCTTCCTGGAATCCGTGCCCGAAGTCTCGGCGAAGTTGAAAGAGCCGAGCACGAAGGAGCGGAAGTTCGAGGACGTGGTGAAGTCAGCGGAGCAGGCGGCGGTGCTGGTGTTGGTTTACTGACGTGCCGCGAAAAACGCGGAACGCACGGAAGGGGTTCCACCACGGAGCCTCTCAGCGGCCACGCCTGGACCGGCACGGACCCAACGCCCGCCCGGGCATCGTAGCCGGCCGTTGCAGCGTGGCCTTGCGCCTGGCGTTGGCCCGGCAGTTCGTGCAGCGCCTCCTGCGGAAATCACCGGCGCCGGTCTCCGGCCGCCGCTGTGGCAGTTGACACCGCTTGGCCGGCCGTTACCGTGGCGCCGTGAGCATTCCTTTCGGCTTCCCGACCCGGCTCGCCGCCTGCGCGACGGTGGCCTTCGGACGGACATGGACATCGTGACGCCGGGACAAAAGGCGTGGCAGCGCTTCCGGAAGAACCGGCCGGCGGTCCTCAGCGCCTGGTTCCTGGCGGCGCTGCTCGCGCTCGTTGTCGCCTGGCCGGTCTGCTTGAAGGTCGCTGATGTCTGCGGGCCGGGCGGCGCGCGGTTCGCCCGCAATCACGCCCCGGACCAACTCACCGACGACCAATTCCAGCCGCCCAGCGCGCGGCACTGGTTCGGCACGGACGTCCACGGGCGGGACCTGTTTTCGCGCGTGCTCTACGGCGCGCAGATTTCGTTGCTGGTCGGCGCGGTCGGCGCGGGCGTGAGCCTGGTGATCGGGGTGCTGTGGGGGGCCGTGGCCGGTTACGCCGGCGGGCGCACGGACAACCTCATGATGCGCGGCGTGGACATTCTCTATTCCCTGCCCTCGATCATCTTCGTCATCGTGCTCATCACGACTTTGGAAGGGCTGTTCAAGGATTGGTTGGCGTCCGTCGCCTCGCCCGGCGTCGCCCGGTTCGGCCGGTTGCTCTTCCTTTTTGTCGGGCTGGGGGCGGTGTCGTGGCTGACGATGGCGCGCATCGTCCGCGGGCAGGTGCTATCGCTGCGCCACCGGGCGTTCGTCGAGGCCAGCCGGGCGCTGGGCGCCGGGCCGCTGCGCCTGCTGGCGCGGCACATCATCCCGAACGTCCTCGGCGTCGTGATCGTCTATCTCACGCTCACCGTGCCGGCGATCATCCTTTACGAATCGTTCCTGAGCTACCTCGGTCTGGGCATCCAGCCGCCGATGGCCAGTTGGGGCTCGCTCATCGCCGAAGGCGCGGACCAGATGAACCCCATCCGCATCTACTGGTGGCTGATCGTTTTTCCCGGCGGCGTGCTGGTCGCCGCGCTCCTCGCGCTCAACTTCCTGGGGGACGGTCTGCGCGACGCCTGGGACGTGCGCGGTGAAACCTGAAACCCGCCGGCGCCGCAATCGGTCCTCTGCCACGGCGCTTGAAGCCGGGAGTCCGCCGCGCTTCACTGCCAGCTCACCGCCCGGGGCCGCCGTTCATAATACGCCGCGAGCGACGTGGCGGTGGGCACCTCCGCGGCGCCGCCCGGCGGCCAGACGCCGGGGATGGCGGCCTGGCACTCGGGGCACTTGCCGTCGGGCGTGATGCGGTAGGCGCGCACCAGGTAGCCGTAGCGGTCGATCAACTTCGCGCCGCAATTCGGGCAGAAGGTGTTTTCCCAGCGGCCGACCCGCCCGGGCAGGTTGCCGGCGTAAATGAAGCGCAGTCCTTCTTCCGCGCCGATCTCCGCCGCCCGGATGAGTTGCCGCGCCTGGGTGCCCGCGGCGTCCGTCATCTTGTAGTCCGGATGGAACGCGGTGACGTGCCACGGGATGTCCCGGCTGACCGAGGCGATGAACCGGGCGAGGGCGCGCAACTCCTCCTCGCGGTCGTTGAAGCCCGGCACGACGAGCGTGACAATCTCCAGCCACAGTCCGCGGTCGTGGACCAGGCGGATGCCGGTGGTGACGTTCTCCAGCGTCCCGCCCAGGCTGCGGTAGCGTTGGGCGTCGAAGCCCTTCAAATCAATTTTGTAGGCCACGATCCACGGTCGCAGGAAGTCGAGCGCCTCCGGTGTGGCGTTGCCGTTGGAGACGAACCCGCACAGCAGACCCTCCGCCCGCGCCTGCTGAAACACCGCCACGGCCCACTCGGCGGTGATGAGCGGTTCGTTGTAGCTGGAGACGACGAGCCGCGCGCCGCCGCGCCGCGCCGCCCCCGCGAGTCCTTCCGGCGTCGCCGGCAGGACCGGCGCCCGCGCCGCGGCGTCGCGCAGCGCCTGGCTGGTGACCCAGTTCTGGCAATAGGAGCAATGGAAATCGCAGCCCAACATGCCGAAGGTGAGCGCGTCCGAACCCGGCCAGACGTGGAAAAACGGCTTCTTCTCCACCGGATCGCTTTGCACGCCGCTGACGTAACCGAACGGCACCCGCAATTGCCCGCCGCGGTTGAAGCGCACCCTGCAAATGCCGCGCCGGCCTTCCGCGATCAGGCAGCGGTGGCCGCAGGCGACGCAACGGAGCCGGTCCCCTTCGCGGCGCCAGAGCGTGCCGACCTGCGCACGGCGGTCGAGTTCGCCGGCCAACGATCCATTCGCGGCCGGCGGCGTCGGCGCCGCCGTAGCGCCCGCTTCCGCGGCACGCCCGGAGCCGCGGGTGGAAGTCGGAGTTGCTGGAGACACCATAATCTCTGCGAGCTTGCGGTCCTCCACCTTGGCCCGCGCCGCCCGGCTTGTCAAAACCGGCCGCCCGCCGCCTCTGGCTGCGGGGCGCTGATGGCGAGGTTTAGCCGCGCTCGTATCTGCGCCGCGGCGCGAGTTCTTCGTTGACGGTCGGCGGGCCGTGCCTAACATCGCGGCTCGGTTTTTTACCAATTATGCCAGTCAAAGTTGCAATTAACGGGTTCGGCCGCATTGGTCGCCTGGTCTTCCGGGCGATGGTCGAACAAGGTCTCGTGGGCCAGAACGTCCAAGTCGTCGCCGTCGGCGATATCGTCCCGGCGGACAACCTGGCCTACCTGCTCAAATACGATTCCATCCAGGGCCGGTTCAACGGCACCGTCGGTTCGACGAAGTCCGCGCCGGACAAGCCGGAGGATGACATCTTGATCGTCAACGGCCAGGAGATGCGCGTCGTCAGCGCCAAAAGCCCGGCCGAACTGCCGTGGAAGGCGATGGGGGTGGACCTGGTGATCGAATCGACGGGTCTGTTCACCGACGTCGAAAAGGCCAAGGGCCATCTAGCGGCGGGCGCCAAGAAGGTCATTATCAGCGCGCCGGCCAAGGGCGATTGCCTGACGATGGTGTTGGGGGTCAACCAGGACAAATACGATCCGGCCCAGCACCCCATCGTCTCCAACGCCTCCTGCACCACCAACTGCCTCGCGCCGATCTGCTACGTGCTGCTCAAGGAAGGCTTTGGCATTGAGGAAGGCCTGATGACGACGGTCCACTCCTACACCGCCACGCAGAAGACCGTGGACGGCCCGAGCAAGAAGGACTGGAAAGGCGGCCGCACCGCCGCGCTCAACCTGATTCCCTCCACCACCGGCGCTGCCAAGGCCGTGGGCCTCGTGCTGCCCGAAGTCAAAGGCAAGCTCACCGGCATGGCCTTCCGCGTGCCGACGCCCACCGTCTCCGTCGTGGACCTGACCGTCCGCACGGTGAAAGAGACCAGCTACGCCGAAATCAGCGCCGCGATGAAGAAGGCCAGCGAGACCTATCTCAAGGGCATTCTCGGATGGACCGACGACGAAGTGGTCAGCAGCGACTTCATCCATTGCCAGCTCTCGTCCATCTTCGACGCCGGCTCCGGCATCGAGTTGAACAAGCGGTTCTTCAAGCTGGTGAGTTGGTACGACAACGAATGGGGCTATAGCTGCCGCGTCTCCGAGCTGCTCAAGTTTATGATCGGCAAGGGGCTGTAAGCCATCCGGTCAAGTCTCTCCGCGAACGGCGGCCCGGCCACGGGCCGCCGTTCTGCGTTTGTTGGCGATTGAAGCGCGGGTTTGGCGGTGCGGGGCCGGCCGCCCGCCCGCAACGCCCGCGGCGACAGCAAGGACCGGGAGCTACCCACCCGCCATCACAACGAGCAAAGCCAGCGCGTCAGCGAGGCGATCTGAGTTTCGTTGGTCAGGTTGGCCGCGTTCTCAATGATCCCGCTTTCCAGGAAACTCCAGATTTCCCGGGCCATCTTCGGCTCAATGGCCGCGCCGATGAAGAAGGTATGGGGGCGGACCTGGTTCCGGGCGAAGGCTTCGTGAATCCGGCTCAAGGCGGTGCGGGCCGTCTTCCAGTGTTCGTCTGCGCCGTTCGGGTCGATCCCGCCCTTCAACTCGCCCAAGGCGAGGAATGAGGCCGGCGATTTCAACATCTGCTGGTCGAGCGCATCGGGTGCGCAGTTGAGCACACACAGGTCCACGTGGCTGCGGGAGACCGCGACGGTGACGTTGTAATGCAGCGTTCGTGGCTTGTTGCCCACCTGCCAGCTCAGGCCGCGCAAATGGATTTCGATTCCGGTTTCGTCATTTGGGGCGTTGGACCACTTCCCGGTCCCTGCGTGCAGCCACCGGTAGGTCTTGCCACCGTTCTTCAGGTGGGCGATGACCGTGCGCGTGAGCTTTTGCTGAGCCAGCGCGCCGCCCAGGTTGCGCATGGAGCCACCGAGTGTGTCACCACGGGTGAGCAGGAAGCGGTACACCAATTCCTCGACAAAAGCCGCGCCGGCGGGTTCAAGAAAGTTTCGGATGAGACCCGTGATCGCCTCCCGTTTGTCCGCTGCCTCCAAGTGCGATGACGCCTTGTCAGACACACCTGCGGCAGTGAGCAGCGCGGAATGGATGTCTTCCCTGTCCAGCAGTTCAGCGGCTGTCTTGGCGCGTGAGGCGGCAGCCTTCAGCGCCCGCGCCCTTTCGACAAACGGCGTGGCCCGATGGTTTTTCTCGAGCGCGAGGGTGATGAATCCGGCGCGATATGCCTCGCGCGTCGTTTCCAAACTACTGGCTGATTCCAGATGCTGTCGGAAAGGTTCCTTCATCGTTCACGGCCTTTTCCAGATATACACGCACTTGCGGAGTTCCTGGCGGCCCCAGCGCCCCATCTGTTGGCTGCTGTTGCCTTTGCCTCGGGGCAAAACCCAGAGCTTCTCGACCGCCAAGCCGGCTGACTCCGCAAAGTCAGAGAGAATCAGGTCAACGGGTACTTCCTCGCCGTGGTAACGTACGTTGTCGTTGACCATGACGACATGTCCGCCGGGCTTGAGAACGCGCGCCAGTTCAAAGACGACCTGCGCCATCTCAAGAAAGTAATTCGCCACGAGAGCCGGCACGTTGGGGTTGCTCAACTCGTCCCGCTCCCTCGCGGCAATCAGCAGGCCGAGCACTTCTTGCAAGGCTGCTTGCTGCTCGTAGGCTTGCTCAATGGCGCCGTAGCGCCGAGCCGCACCGAGTTGGGCGTAAAGCGCGCTGAGTTCGGCCCGCTTGCTCTTGTTCTCCACTGTGGCGGAAAGGAGTGTCTGGCGGAGCCGCCTCAAGTCGTCTTCGCCACTGCCACAGAAGGCCAACTCCAGGGCGTAGGTGCGGGTATAGTCGTAGCGGTTGCAGTAAGGCGGCGAAGTCAGAACGAGGTCGAACTCCGCTTCCGGCAGCTTGGGTAATTCCTTCAAGCACGAACCTTCCATCACCTCGACATTGCGGGAGAAGATGCCGCCGTTGCGGGCTTGAAGATCGGCCAGAAAGTCGGCCAGACGCTCGCGCACGGCGTCTTTGAACGGCGGGATCGCCCCTTTATCAAACGGCCGTCCGAGGGTGCGGCCAGAGCGATTATCCCAGCGCAGATACTGGCCGTCCTTCCGCGTGAAGCTGACCTCCTCCAGCACCGAGAGACAGGCAAACCAGAGGAGGAAGCGGACATCCACGTCGGCAATCCCATCCAAGAACCGGAGGTAGGCTGACATCTGGGCCTCCGTCGCGGGCGAGAACGCGTCCTGAGTGATCCGCACATGGGGGAAGCGCCAGCCCGGTTTGGGTTTGTGCCAGTCGATACCTCTGAGCGTCTCCACTGCACGTTGGAAAACCCTCGGATTGACGCGGTCAGCCACGAATCGGGCGTGCAAGGCGTGAACTCCCACAGGCAGCAGTTCGATGCCAGTCGCCTTCCAGCGGCGGGCGCTGGCCCGGGTCAGAGCCGTGCCGGTGCCGGCAAATGGATCGAGAACATGGAGCGATTCGTTCCGTGCGACATCGAGACAGTCGAACAGGTAGTCCACCAACTCCGGCGAGAACGCTTCCTTGTATTTGAGCCAGCGGTAGAAGGGGGTGGTTTTGCTGGCTTGGAAGGAGACGAGCTTGCGGGTGAGCAGCGGATTCACCGCCAACCGGCTGGCAAAGTGTTCATAAAGCCGGGTGCGCGCCGATGATGAAGGCGTGGCCTCTGCCGGACGAAGAACCGGGTAGCGAACGTGCTGCCGTTGCGAGACGGCGGCCTCCAGCAACTCCGTCATCAGAGTGCCAGCGGTCTTGCCTTCGGCGAGGGATTCCTCACTCAGGCGATGGTGCCGTCCGGCGGGAATCGGATACGAAACGACTTTCGCCGCCATCTCCCGCGGCGGAGCAGGTGGCGCAACCAGAGCCGGGTTTCGTTTCCGGTTCTTGGGCTTGAGTCCAGGCCGATGCATCGCTTGCCGACTGAGGTTTAGTCTGGGTTGCCCGGATTGGGAAGGCATTTTGTCGGCATTTCGCCGGCATGATCAGGGGGCCGCGACCCGCTCCAGGGCGAGGCTGCGAACGCGTTGGCCCCGCCACCAGTCGGGCGGTTCCGGCGGCCCACGGACCCCGTTCTGGGTTTTGACGTTGCGTGTTCCTGACTTCCCTTCGCGGGACAAGTCTTGTTTCATTGCTGCCGACAGTCTGGAAACACGATCAATGGGCAACGAATTCAGCATCGTCCCGCAACCGGTTCCGCGCGTCGCGACCCGGTTCCGGCGGATCGTCACGCCGTTGCCGGTGCCGGAGTCGCTGGCGATCTTGGAGCGGCTGCGCCAGTACGAGCCGGTGTCCATGCGCGGCCAGCCGCCGGCGGTGTGGGCGCGGGCCGAGGGTTTCCAGGTCCACGACCGCTGGGGCAACACGTGGCTCGATTGGAGTTCCGGGGTGCTCGTTGCCAACGCGGGCCACGGCGCGGGGGAAATCCGGCGGGCGATCGTCGAACAGGCGGAGCGCGGCCTGCTCCACAACTACGTTTTCCCCAGCGAGGTGCGCGCGGAGTTGGTGGAGTTGCTGGCGGGCCTCGCGCCGGACGGGTTGAAGAAGGTCTTCCTGCTCACGACCGGCTCCGAGGCGACCGAATGCGCGATCAAGCTGGCGCGCGCCCGCGGTCTCCGCCAGGGGGGCACGAAGAAGATGGGCATCGTCGGCGCGCAGCGCGCCTTTCACGGCCGCACGCTCGGCGCGCAACAAGCCGGCGGCATCCCCAGCCAGCAGCATTGGATCGGGAACCTCGATCCCGCTTTCGTCCATGTGCCGTTTCCTGATGGCTACTGGAATGAGGACACGAGCTTCGAGGGTTTTCTCCGCGCGCTGGAGCAGCAGGGGATGAAGGAGCGCGACGTCGCCGGCGTGATGTTCGAGACCTACCAAGGCGTCGGCCCGGAATTCGCCCCGGTCGAGTACATCCACCGACTCGCGGAGTGGTGCCGGGGGCACGACGTCGTGCTGATCTTCGACGAGGTGCAGGCGGGCTTCGGGCGCACCGGCAAGTTCTGGGCTTTCGAGCATTACGGCGTGGTACCGGACCTGATTTGCTGCGGCAAAGGCATCACCAGCTCCCTGCCGCTCTCTGCCGTCATCGGGAGGGCCGAGATCATGGACCAATTCCCGCCCGGCTCGATGACCAGCACGCACACTGGCAATCCGATTTGCTGCGCGGCGGCGGTGGCCAATCTCAAGAAGCTGGTCGCGGAAGACCTCACCGGCAACGCGGCCCGAATGGGCGCAATCCTCGACGCCGGCCTGCGCCAAATCCAGCAGAGCTACCGTGGCGTGATCGGCCACTATACCTGCCGCGGCCTGGTTGGCGGGCTGCAAATGCTCAAGGCTGGGAGGAAGGAACCGGATCACGACCTCGCCCACGCGGTCATCGAACGATGCTTCCAGAAGGGATTGCTGTTCTTCGCGCCGGTGGGGGCGTGGGGCCAGACAATCAAGATCGCGCCGCCGCTGGTGATTACGGAGGAGGCGCTGCGGGAGGGGCTGGCGGTGCTGGGGGAGGCGATTGACGAGGTCGTCGCACACCGGTGAACTCGCGGTGGCAATACGCGCTGACGGGAAGGCAAAATTTAGAGCGACAACAAATATCTATCGAAAAGATAGGATTTACACTCGAATTTTGACTTGACAAACGCCGGTCTAGAAATGAATTTTTACAACATTTATATCGCACTAGTGCAAAGTCGCCGACATAATCCAAATTCGATTATGATAAATACCGAGTTGAATAGTCGTGTTTGGTGCATCCCAATACCATGACAACACAGCAGGTGAATCCGAAGCTGACCCACAACGAGGGATTGAAGACGGGCACGCCGACGCTCGTAGGCACGATCGCCCAGACCCTCGCCGACCCGACGCGGGACTGCTTCACGCAGGACGATTACGAGTTCCTCAAGTTCCACGGGGTTTATCAGCAGGATGACCGCGACAAGCGCAAGGCGGGCAAGCACTACATTTTCATGGTCCGCACCAAGTTCCCCGGGGGCGCGCTGACGGGACCGCAGTACCTGGCGTGCGACCGATTGGCGACGGAGTACGGCAACCACACGCTCCGGATCACGACCCGGCAGGACTTCCAGTTCCACGGCATCATCAAGGCCCGCCTGCGCCAGACGATCAAAACTCTGAACGAAGCGCTCATCACGACGATTGCCGCCTGCGGCGACGTGGAGCGGAACGTCACCGCCCCCCCGACGCCCGCCACCAGTCCGCTGGTGGACCACGTGCTCGCCGAGGCACGCCGCATTTCCAACGCGTTGAACCCGGCGACGCCGGCCTACCACAAGATCTGGCTCGAAGGCGTGGAGTTGGATTTGAACGATCCGGCGAACAAGGACTTTGTTGATCCGCTCTACGGTCAGCACTACCTGCCGCGCAAGTTCAAGACCGCGTTCGTGATTCCGCCGCTGAACGACATCGACATCTTCACCAACGACCAGGGCTTCATCGTCATCGCGGAAGGCGGCCGTTTGGTGGGCTACAACTACGTGGCGGGCGGCGGCATGGGCATGTCGCACGGCAACGCCCAGACGTTTCCCCGGCTGGCGGACGTCGTCGGCTTCCTGCCGCCGGAGCATTTGGAAGCTGTGGCCAAAGCCGGCGTGGCCGTCCACCGTGATTTTGGCGACCGCACGAATCGGCGGCACGCCCGGCTCAAATACGTCCTGGCCGAGCGCGGGGTGGACTGGTTCCGCGCCGAGGTCGAACGGCGGGCGGGAATCAAACTGGAGCCGGCGCGACCGTTTCAATTCACGCGGCAAGGTGACCTGCTCGGCTGGCACCGCCAGACCAATGGCAATTATTTCCTCGGGCTTTTCGTGGAGAACGGCCGCATCCGGGACGGGGATGGCTACCAGCTCAAGACCGGCCTGCGCCGCGTTTGCGAACGGTTTCAGCCGGGAGTCCGGCTGACGACATCGCAGAACATTCTGTTGGTGGACGTGCGTCCGGAGGACCGTGACCGTGTGACCGCCATCCTGTCGGAGCACGGCGTGTCGGTGGACAATCCGTTCAGCCGGACCCGGCTGGCTTCGATGGCGTGCCCGTCGATGCCGACGTGCGGCCTGGGTTTGGCGGAATCGGAGCGCGCCCTGCCGGAATTGCTCACGCGGATCGAAGGGCTGCTCGCGGAGTTGGGGTTGCCGGAGGAGGAATTCATCATTCGCATGACCGGCTGTCCGAATGGCTGCACCCGGCCTTTCATGGCCGAAATCGCCTTCGTCGGCCGGGCGCCCGGCAAGTACCAGTTTTACCTTGGCGGAAACGAGGCCAGCACCCGCCTGAACCGGCTCTACCGGGAGAATGTAAAAACCGAGGACCTCATCCCGGAGCTCCGGCAGGTGCTCACGCGCTTCGCGCAGGGAAGGAGTTGCGGCGAGCGATTCGGCGATTGGTGTGCGCGGGCCTTGTGGTCGGAGCCGCTGGCCGCGGCGCGGTAGCGCGTTGCGGGACCCTCGCTGGTTTGCGTTTTCGTGTCTTTGTTCCCGTCGCTACCGTGATTCCGGCCGCTGAATTGAAATCGCTCAACGAGCGCTTCAACCAGCAACCCACCGAGGAGATTCTTCGTTGGGCCTGGGAGCGCTTCGGTGCGCGCGCCGCCCTCGGCACGAGCTTTCAGGGCGCGGGATTGGTGATGATCCATCTGGCGAAGGAGCGCGGTCTGCGCCTCCCGATCTTCACTTTGGACACCGGTTTGCTCTTCGCCGAAACGCTGGCCCTCAAGGCGCGGTTGGAGGATTTCTTTGGCCAATCCATCGACTCATTGGAGCCGGACCTGACCGTGGAGGAACAAGCCGACATCCACGGTCCGGAGCTTTGGAAACGGCAACCCGACCTGTGCTGTACCGTGCGCAAAGTCCTGCCGTTGCGCGACAAGCTCGCCGGGTTGGACTGCTGGATCACCGGCCTGCGCCGCCAGCAATCGGACACCCGTGCCGGCATTGACATCGTGGAAGTCTATGTGTTCGACGAGGACAGCGGCCGCGAGATCGTGAAACTGAATCCGATGGCCAACTGGACGCGGGAAGCGGTCTGGGATTACCTCCACCAGCATGGCATTCCTTACAATCCGCTGCACGACCGCGGCTATCGGAGCATCGGCTGCTGGCCCTGCACGCGGGCGGCCGGCAACGGCGCGGGCGAACGCGCCGGCCGCTGGACCGGCTTCAACAAAGTCGAATGCGGCATTCACACGTTCCTGCCCAAGAAAGTGGATTTTCAGATTTAACCGGAGCACCCCAATGCCGATGGACCCTCTTTCCAAACTCGAAAACCAATCCATCTACATCTTCCGCGAGGCGTTCAACAAATTCGAGCACCTCGCCATGCTCTGGAGCATCGGCAAGGACTCCACGGTGTTGTTGTGGCTGGCTCGCAAGGCCTTTTTCGGGCACGTCCCATTCCCCTTGGTCCACGTCGATACGACTTACAAGATTCCAAGCATGATCGAATATCGCGACCAGCTTGTCCGCGAATGGAAGCTCGAACTGGTGGTCGGCAAGAACGAGGAAGTCCTTCGCGCGGGGCGCACCTTTCCCAACGGCCAGGCGACGCGCGTGGAGTGCTGCGGCACGTTGAAGAAGGACGCGCTCAAGGCGGTCTTGGACAAACACCATTTCAACGGCGTTATCGTCGGCGTCCGGCGCGACGAGGAACCGACGCGGGCCAAGGAGCGTTACTTCAGCCCGCGCGACAAGAACATGGAGTGGAACGTCGCGGACCAACCCCCGGAGTTATGGGACCAGTTCAAGACCGACTTCGAGAAGGGTGCGCACATCCGCATCCATCCGCTGTTGCACTGGACCGAGTTGAACATCTGGGAGTATATCGAGCGGGAGAACATTCCGATCATTCCGCTCTACTTTGCCAACGGCCAGGGCGAGCGGTACCGCAGCATCGGCTGCTTTCCCTGCACCTTCCCGATCAAGTCGAACGCGCGCACCGTCCGCGAAATCATCGAGGAACTGCGCCACACGAACACACCCGAGCGCGCCGGCCGCGCCCAGGACAAGGAAAGCGAGGACGCCTTTGAGAAGCTCCGCCGCGACGGTTACATGTGAGACCCCGATGAGCGCCGCCATTTCCATGGCTCCCACCGAGCAACTTAAAATCGTCATCGTGGGCCACGTCGATCACGGCAAGTCCACCTTCGTGGGCCGGCTGTTCCACGACACCGGCTCGCTGCCCGAAGGCAAGCTCGAACAACTCCAGCACATCGCCGAGCGCCGCGGCGTGCCCTTCGAGTGGGCCAACCTCATGGACGCCCTCCAGTCCGAGCGCGACCAGAACATCACCATCGACACCGCGCAGATCTGGTTCCAGACCCAGAAGCGCCAGTACGTCATCATCGACGCCCCCGGCCACAAGGAGTTTCTCAAAAACATGGTCACCGGGGCCGCCAACGCCGAGGCCGCGCTGCTGGTGATCGACGCCCATGAAGGCGTGCAGGAAAACTCCCGCCGGCACGGCTACCTGCTCAACCTGCTCGGCATCCGTCAGATCGCCGTGCTCGTGAACAAGATGGACCTGGAGGACTACTCGCAGGCGCGCTTCCAGCACGTCGAGACCGAGTATCGTGCCTGGCTCAAGTCGATCCACGTCGAGCCGAAGGTCTTCATCCCCATCGCCGCCAAGCAGGGCGACAACATCGCGTCGCGCAGCGCCCACACGCCGTGGTGGACCGGGCCGACGGTGTTGGAAACGCTCGATGACTTCAGAGTCTCCGAGCCGCCGGACGGCCAGCCGCTGCGTTTCCCGATCCAGGACGTGTACCGTTTTGATGATCGCCGGATTCTCGCCGGTCGCGTCGAGAGCGGCACCATCCAGGTCGGCGACAAGCTCATTTTCCATCCGAGTAACAAGACCAGCTCGGTGAAATCCATTGAGCGCTGGAATGTGGTTGGGACGGCTCCCGCCGGCGCCGGCGAATCCATTGGCATCACGCTGACCGAACAAATTTTCGTGGAGCGCGGGGCCATCGCCGCGCACGAGACCGCGCCACCCTACGAACTGACGAAATTCAAGGCCCGCCTCTTCTGGCTGGGTCGGCAGCCGCTCCAACAAGGCCGGTCCTACAAGTTGAAGCTCGCGACGCAGGAGGCCGAGGTGGCCCTCGACGCCCTCGACCGCGTGCTCGACGCCTCGACGCTGCAGGTGATTCAGCGCCCCAACGGCGAGGCGTTGGTGGCCCGCCATGAAGTCGCGGAGTTGACCTTGCGCACGAAACGGCCGATCGCCTTCGACGCGGTCAGCGAGATCATCCCCACCGGCCGCTTCGTCATCGTGGACGGCTTCGACGTGGCCGGCGGCGGCATCATCGTGGATGACAACTACCCGCGGCGCACGGCCGACTCGCTGCACAAGAGCCACGACATATATTGGAGCCACGGCAAAGTGACGACCGCGCAGCGCGCCGGACGCAACAGCCATGCCGGCTGCGTTGTCTGGTTCACCGGCCTTTCCGGCTCCGGCAAATCGACGATCTCCACCGAACTGGAGCGCGAACTGTTCAACCTGGGCAAGCACGCTTATGTTCTCGACGGCGATAACATCCGCCACGGCCTCAACTCCGACCTGGGCTTCTCGCCCAAGGACCGCAAGGAAAACATCCGCCGCATCGGCGAGGTCGCCAAGCTCTTCGCCGACGCGGGCTTGATCTGCATTACTGCTTTTATCTCGCCCTATCGGGGCGACCGCGACCTCGTGCGGCAAATGCTCGGGCCCGGCCAGTTCATCGAGGTCTTTGTCAATGCCCCGATGGACCTGTGCGAGCGACGTGATCCGAAGGGCCTCTACGCCAAAGCCAAGGCCGGCCAGATCAAGGAATTCACCGGCATCTCCGCGCCTTACGAGGCGCCGGAGAAGCCGGAGATCGAGTTGCGCACCGACCGGCTCTCGGTGGCCGAGTCGGTCACCACGATCCTGGAGTATCTCAACGTTCTCGACACCAGCGGCGCAGTCATGATCTGATTTCAGTGCCGGCGGAGGCTGTCCGCAGATTCAGGGACGACCGTAGATGACTGGAGACTCTCTGTGGCCGGCCCCGAATCGGCGGGGGATTCCTTCAGCCGGTTGAGCGGTCGGGGCACGCTGTTGGTCTCCAGTTGTCCCTTGTTGCCAGCTGGGCGGATGGTTCGCATGAATCGGCTTGGTTGGTTCCGCGTCAAGACATCCATGTTCACGCATTGTGTGCTTGCCCCATCTGAGCCGCGCCGGTCAGCCACCCAGAGCGTTCCGGTCACTTGGGGAATCCTTCTGTTCCTGTCCGCCATTCCGCCGACAGCCGCCGCCAACGAGGTCGCCGCCGTCGGCGTCCGTGATTTTCTCGACTCCATCGGAGTGTGTACCCACATCGGCCAAGGGATCGACAATCCGTCGCCGAGCGCCACCGCGCTGGCGTATGCCGGCATCCGCAACATCCGGGACGACGGGAATCCCCGCCACCTACAGGATTGGATTTCGGTCCACTATCAAGCCGGCGTCGAGGTGGTGTTGACCCAGAGCGGCCCTGACGACGAGGCCATCCCCCGTCCCATCAGTATGTCCCGGCAGCTCGCGGCGGCCGGAGCATTGTTGGCGATGGAAGGTCCCAATGAGCCCAATAACTGGGCCGTCACGTATCAGGGACAGAAGTCAAAGGGCGACGCGACGTTCCTACCGGTCGCGCGCTGGCAACGGGAGTTTTATGCCAAGGTCAAAAGCGATCCAGTCTTGCAGCACTACCCCGTTTTCCATTCCAGCGAGGCCGGGGGAAGCGAGCCGGACAACGTCGGACTCCAGTTCCTGACCATCCCGACGGGCGCGGGCACCCTGATGCCGGACGGCACGCGGTACGCCGATTACGCCAACGTCCACAATTACATCTGCCGCCGGCCGGCCATCATCGACAACATGGCCTGGCTGAACGCCGATCCGCTGTTCCACGATTGGTCCGACGGGATCTACGTCGAGTATGGCAAGACTTGGCGCAAAGGTTTCGCCGGCTATTCCAACGCCCAGTTGGCGACGCTGCCGAGGGTCACGACAGAAACCGGCTGGGCGACGGGCGGCAAGAACCTAACCCAGGAGCAGCAAGGCCGGCTCTACCTGAATCTCTACCTGGCGCAGTTCAAGCAAGGATTCAAATACACCTTCATCTACATGCTGCGGGATGCCGGCGGTTCGGACGCGGGCTATGGCCTGTTCGACGCCGACTATCATCCAAAGCAGTCCGCGACCTATCTTCACAACCTGACGGCGATCCTGTCCGACAACGGCGTCGCCCGACCGGGAAAGCTCCGTTACACAATCCCGAACCCACCCGCCACCGTGCATGACCTGCTGTTGCGAAAGAGCAACGGTGCCTTTGAGTTGGCCGTGTGGAACGAAAGGGTCAACGGTACGAACGATGTGACGGTGGACCTGGGCGGCACTCATCGGTTGGTGAAGGTGTTCGATCCGACGATCGGCATCGCCCCAATCCAGACCTACGCCAAAGCCCGCTCGGTCCCGTTGACATTGAGCGATCATCCCGTGGTGATGGAGATATCGGGTTGACCCGGTTGGATGGACACCTTGGGGGCGGGGCGCTCAGAATAAGCGTCGATGAACAGAACCAAAGTGACGGAGAACCGGAACGCCTCAATGACCACGCTGGGCCCCAAGCCAAGCACTTTGACGGGGCCTTCAAGCAACCCGCCGTCGAACATCGGCTCCAGAACGACCAGCCCGGCCCGCAGATTGCCGCCGAACTGGGGATCCACTACCCCGGCCTCAAAGACTGGAAGCGCCGCCACTGCGGCGACGCGGTGCCTATGCGGGCCCGTTGGGTGGCGGAGAACCGTGCCCTCAAGGCCGAACCGGCCCGGGTGCGCGCACAACGGGAAATTCTAAAGAAGGTGTGCGGGAGTCTGGGACACGGTGTCCCCTCGTCCTCCAAGAGCCGGACAGAATCGAGGACAAGCATGAACCGCACACATAGTTGGAGGTTTCATGCCCCCCTCACGGCCCGTCGCCGCGCTCCTGGCGAGCGATTGGGTCAAATGTGGGTCTCGCCTGCCGCCTCCGCGCGGCCCTTTTTGGGCAGCACGCGAACGCGCACGTCCTCCATCAACACCAGCGAATCGGGCGGTACACTCTGCAGTAGGAACACGTTTGCCCCGATGGTGCTGCCGGCGCCGATCACGGTCTCCCCGCCGACGATCGTGGCCCCGGCGTAAATCGTCACGCGGTCTTCCACCGTCGGGTGCCGTTTCTTGCCGCGCAGCAGGCGCCCGGCGGACAGGGAGCGCGCCACCAAGCCGACGCCCTGGTACATCTTGACATGGTTGCCGATGACCGCGGTTTCACCGACCACGGTGCCAGTGCAGTGATCCACAAAAAAATGCGTGCCAATCTCGGCCCCCGGATGCAAGTCCATGCCCGTCCGCCGGTGCGCCCACTCGGTCATGATGCGCGGGAGGAGCGGGACGTTCCGGCGGTACAGCTCGTGCGCCACGCGCTGCACGGCGATGGTCTCGATGAAGGGGTAGGCGAGAATGACCTCCTCGCGGCTCAGTGCCGCCGGATCGCCGTTGTAGGCCGCCTCGGTGTCCGTTTGCAGCAACTCGCGGACGCGCGGCAGGTAGTCCAGAAACTCCAGTGTCACCGCGCGGGCGTGCGACCGCACCTCCTTCTTCGGCAGGTCGGACGGTGGATTGTACTCGAAACTCTTGCGGATTTCCTCTTCCAGGCTGGCCGCCACCGCATCCAGCCGCGTCGCGGTTTCCACCTTGATCTCGGAAGAATGCAGCACCCGTTCGTCGAAAAAGCCCGGGAACAGCAGTCGCAGCAGATCCTGGGTGATCGCCGCGATGACGCTCTGGGCCGGGAGGTTCTTGCCGTCGAGGTGGTTGATCCCGCCGACGCGGGCATAGGACGCCACGAGCCGCTCGGTCAATTGCGTGACGGTCAGTTGCACGACCGCAGTATTTGGCAGCGGGCCGGGGAAGGCAAGAAAGCGGAATCCCCTCCGACCTGAAGCACAAACGCCTATGCCCCCGACTCCGCGCGCTCGTCGGACGGCTCCCTGGCAGCCAGGGCTTCCATGACCGCCTCGACAACGCGGGGAACCGTGATCCCGTTCAGGCAGCGGAAATCGATCGGGCACTCCCGGCGAAAACAGGGCGAACAGGGCGCGGCCGATTTCAAGAGCCGATGCCGCGGCTCGCCGGGCAGGCCGGGGCCGGTCAACTCCGGCGAAGTGCTGCCAAACGGAGCGACGACCGGAGTGCCGACCGCGGCGGCGACATGCATCGGCCCGGTGTCGTTCGTGAGCGCCGCGTCACACACCTTCAGCGCGGCGCACAACTCGCGGAGCGAGGTCCGGCCGGCCAGATTGCGGACCGGCGATGGCGGATGGCCGATGGCCGATTCAATCGCGCGCGCCAGCGGCATGTCGGCCTGACTGCCGAAGATGACGATGCCGCAACCGACCCGGCGCTGAAGCTCCCCGGCGGCGGCGATGAAATGCCCTTCCGGCCAGCGTTTGGCCGGGCCGTATTCGGCGCCGGGGATCAGGCCGAGCCAGCGCCGCGCCGCATCCAAGGCGAATTGCCGCCGGATCGCTTCGACTTCGTCGGCCGTGACGTAAAGGAACGGCAGGACCGGATCTGGATTCGCCCCAAGCGCCGCGACGAGGCGGAGATACTCGCGCACTTGGTGCGCTTGGGGATGGGCGATTGCCGGTGGCCGATGGTCGATGGGAACCGCACTGGCCGCGGCAGCGACGAGCCCGCGAATTTCCCGCGATGAGCGTTTGCGCATCTCGAGGCGTTCCGGACGCGGCGGAATCGCTTGCGTCAGAAACCCATTCCGCCAGGGACGCGCGTAGCCGATACGGTGCGGAATCCGCGCC
Organism: bacterium; assembly: GCA_021780115.1. Lineage (GTDB taxonomy): Bacteria > Verrucomicrobiota > Verrucomicrobiia > Limisphaerales > JAJXZI01 > JAJXZI01. The sequence continues at coordinate 18,159 of JAJXZI010000174.1, forward strand.
AGCCACGCTTCCAACGCCGAGCGTGGTGAGTTCGGCAAGATGAGCGCCACATCGAACAACTGCTCGCGTACCCGCCCGGCCGCTTCCGACACGGCGGCGGCGGCCCCCTCCACCAACACCTTGCCAACGGCTGCTTTGCGAACGTCCCGGATGACCTCGGCCGTGGCCGCTTCAAATGCCTTGGCCCCCTCGCGGAATCCTTGGATGACCGCGGGCAACCGCAGCCGCCGCGCGACGGAAAGCACGCTCTCCCCTCGGCGGTAAGTCAGGACCGCGTCGATGTCCGGATGCTGGAGCCAGAGATCCTTCAGCTTCTCGTGCGTCAACAACGTGATGTGCGCCTGCGGTTGCGCCTCACGGAGCCGATGCAAGGCGGGCGTCGTCATCACGGCGTCGCCCAGCCAGTTGACGCCGCGCACCAGGATGCGGCGCGGGTGGAGGAGCGTGGATGAAATCGGGCGTTGGGCCATGCGCAGATTCTTCAAGCGCCTCCCGACTGATTCGCAGGCGAGTTTCCACCGCAGCCGCTAATGTTGGACCGGGAACGTTGAACCAGGAACGTCGCGCCCCGTCGCCGGGAAGTCGGGCCGTTTGTGGTTTGGGGTTTCATTCTTCCAGGGCCGCAGTGGGATGGCCGCGCGGTTCCCGCCCCGGCGTCTTCCACCGGTTGTGGACCCAGAACCAGTTGGCGGGATCGCGGCGCACCGCGACCTCGAAGGCGCGGTGGATGTCACCCATGATGTCGAGGGGCGGGCGCGCCCGGCCGTGCTCGCGGGTCGGAATTTCGTCGCCGACCTCGATGCGCCAGCGGGCGAGGCCCACGCGGTAACAAATGGCGGTGAACAACGGGCAGCCGTAGCGCAACGCAAACACCGCGGGCCCCGTCGAAGTGCTGCCCTCGTGCCCCAGGAACGGCAGGCGGTAGCCGTTCTGGCCCGCGTGCTGGTCCGCCAGAAAGCCGAGGATGAGACCGCCCCGCTGCAGGGCGGCCTTGAGCGCGCGCCCCTCGGTGCGCCGCTCGAAATAGAGGCAGCCGGAACGCCCGCGCACTTGTTGCAGGAGGCGGTTCAAGGAGACCTGGGGCAATGCGCGGTAAGTCGTGGCGCACTGGTAGCCGGCGGACATCTCTCCGAACCGGGCATACAATTCAAAATTGCCGAAATGCCCGATGGCGACGAGCAGGTTGCGCCCCGGCTGCGCTGGCGCCGGTGGGATTTTCTCGACGCCGGCGAATTCGACGCGCGACCGGAGTGCCGCGAAGTTCATCGCCGCCGTCTTGATCGAGCTGGCGTAGTTCTCGCCGATGCGGCGGAAATTTTCCCGGGCGAGGGCGCGGAGTTCCGCGGCGGTCTTCTCCCGGCCAAAACACATCGTCAGGTTGCGCAGCACGACCCGCCGGTGCCGGGCGTCGAGCCGGTACGCCAGCGCGCCGCCGAGGCGGCCCAGGCGGGCGACGCAGGTCAGCGGCAGCGCCTGGAGGAGCGCCACCAGCGTTCGCGCCGCCAGGTAAAGCAACGGTTCCATGACTCAGCGGAAACAGATGCGCCGCACGCAGTCCTGAAAGTCGCTCGCCCCGCTGATGATCTTGATCTCGACGCGCATGAAGTAAATGGGCAGGTCGCGGCGGTCGATTTTGGGGAAGCGGACGGCGTCCTTTTGTGTGGTCAGGATCAACTCGGCCTGGCGCTTTTTGCCGCGGTTGATGGCCTTAAGGACCTCGATTTGGCGGAAGCGGTGGTGGTCGGCGAAGCGCTTGGAATAGACCAGCTCCGCGCCCAACCGCAACAGGCTGCCTTCGAAACTCTCCGGCTGGGCGATGCCGCTCAACGAGGCCACCTTGCGCCCTTTGATCAGTTCCAGCCCGTGGCGGTCGCCGGTGAAGACGTCCTCGAAATAGAGCGGGTGGTGGACGCACTCGATGATGCCGGCGCTCGGATTGTGTTCCGCAATCCGCGCCCGGAGCCGGGCGGTGTTGCCGTCGCTTTTGGTGATGAAGATGGTGCTGGCGCGGGCCAGGTGGGAGGCGGGCTCGCGGAGCGTGCCGCGCGGCAGGAGTTGTTCGTTGCCGAACGGCTGCTGGCAGTCCACCAGCACGATGTCATGCCGGCGGCCGGCCAGCCGCCAGTACTGAAAGCCGTCGTCGAGCAGGAGCGTGTCGCAGCCGAATTTCTCGATGGCGTAGCGGCCCGCCTTCACGCGGTCCTTGTCCACCAGCACGATCACGTCCTTGAGATTCGAGGCGAGCATGTAAGGCTCGTCGCCGGCGGTCTCCGAGTCCAGGAGCAGGTTCTTGCCGTCCGACACCACGCGCGGCGGGGTGGTTTCGTCGCGCAGGAACAGCTTGTTGAGCAACCGCCGGCCGAGGGGCGCCGGTCTGGAGCGGTAGCCGCGCGAGAGCACGGCCACGGTGCGCCCCTGGTCGCGGAGTTCGCGGGCGAATTTCTCCACCACCGGCGTCTTGCCGGTGCCCCCCACGGTCAGGTTGCCGATCGCGATCACCTGCACGCCCAGCGTCGCATCGCGGAGGAGGCGCAAGTCGTAGAGCAGGCGCCGCGTCTTGACCGCCACCTGGAAGACCTGCGACAGCCCGAACAACGCCCCGCGCGCCAGGGCCGCGCGCTTGCCGCTGCGCTGGCCCTGGATCACTTCGAGGACGAAGGTCTCAACCGCTTCCGTCCAAGCTCGGAGTCTTTCCCGCATTCAGCCGGCGCAGTGTGGCAAAGGGCGGGCCGATTTCCAGCGCAATTGCGGGCCGGAGAGAACGCCGGGCGCATCTCATTTTCAGAGGGGTCGCCAGGGGGTGAATGGGGGAAGAGCAACGGCCAGCGTCCGTTGCGCCGGAAAGTTTCCAGGCCCATCAAGGCTTCGCCTCCCACGCCCGGGGCGGCGGCTTCCTCCTCTGGATGCAGGGCGTCGTCGTCGTCCAGTCGCGGGGGGGGGGCTTGGGTCAAAGGGTTCCCCGGCACAGTCAGACCCAGACCGCCCGTCGGCCACCCCCAGCACTGGGGCCGCTGGCACCAGTCCGTGGCGTTGGGCTTGGGCAAACAGTTGTTCGCCTAAGGCCTCCACGCCGGGCCGGGTCATCACCGTGCCCCGGCTCCATATCCGGGGCCGGCCGCCCGCGCTGGAGACCCGTTGATCCCGCCGGCAGCAAGTGCCGCCATAGACCCCAGGCCACCGCTGCGGGCGCGACGGTTCCGGTTGAAAGCGGCTGGGATTGAATTCTTGACGCTTGATGCGAAGCAACTCACGCGACGCCCATTCCGGAGGACAGTTGACGCGCGCTGTGTTTCCTTCGACTCTGCAGCGCGATGAACCACGTCGAGCGTTTCCGGGCGGTCATGGCCTTCCAGCCCGTGGACCGCTGGCCGCGCTGGGAATGGGCCATGTGGTGGGACCAGACCATCGACCGCTGGCACGGCGAGGGCCTGCCGCCGGAGTTGAAGTTCCACCAGGTCTTCGAGATCGCGCAGCACTTCGGCCTCGACCCGTACCAGCAATTCTGGTTCAGCACCACCGACCCAACCATCGAGGCCACGCAGCATCACGTCGAAGGCATCGTGGCCAACATGGACGATTACCTCCGCCTCCGGCCGCAGTTGTTTCCGGACCACGGGCCGGCCATCGAGGCGATGCGTCCGTGGGCGGCGCGGCAGCAGCGCGGCGCGGCGGTGGTGTGGTGTACCTTTGAGGGCTTTTTCTGGTTTGCGCGCACGCTGATGGGCTTCAACCAGCTCATGCTGGCGTTTTACGACCAGCCGGAACTCATCCACCGGATCAACCAGGATCTACTGGACTTCAACGTGCGCTTGCTGGCGCACCTCTCCCGCGCTTGCGTGCCGACATTCCTGACCCTCGCCGAGGACATGTCTTACAACCACGGGCCGATGATCTCGAAGAAGGTCTTCGACGGATTCGTCGCGCCGTACTATCGGCAGTTGGTCCCGCGGCTGTCGGAACTGGACATCCTGCCCTTCGTGGATACCGATGGCGACGTGACACTGCTGGTACCGTGGCTGGAGGAAGCGGGCGTCGCCGGCGTCCTCCCCCTGGAGCGGCAGGCGGGCGTGGACGGAGCGACACTGCGCCAGCGATTCCCGAAGGTCCGCCTGGTCGGCCATTTCGACAAGATGACCATGAACCAAGGCGAGGCCGCGATGCGCCGCGAGTTCGAGCGCCTCGTGCCGCTGATGCGGAGCGGCGGCTTCATCCCCAGTGTGGACCACCAAACGCCGCCGGGGGTCTCGCTCGATCAATACCGCTGTTATCTCCGCCTGCTGAAAGAGTACACGGAGCCGTAACATGAACCAATTCCTCATCCGGCTCATCCTCGCTGGGATCCTCGTCGGAGCGCGCGGCGGCGGCGCGGTTGAGACATCGTCCGCCTGGCCGGCCATTACCCTCGCCTCGCCCGGAGGCGTCACGTTGGCCGGGCCGTGGGGGGAAGCGCTGGAACGCGGCGTGGGGCGCTTGGCCCAGACGCCGTATTCGACCGACTGGCTGCTCGCCGACGTGTCGTTTCAAATCAGCCGCATCTTTACCAACTACAGCGGCGACGTCTCCGGCCGATTCCTGGAACTGGCCGTCCTGACCAGTCCGCGGGGAAGACTTTCGCCGGCGACGCTGCCGGTCGTGGTTGAATCCATTACGCGCTACCAGAAACCCGACGGGCATTTCGGCGTGGACATCGACCTGAACCAACCGCTCAGGCGCAACGCGCCGCCGATCCCGATGCTTTGGGGCAACGCGCGCCTGCTCGTCGGGTTGGTCACCGCCGCGCGCGAGTTGTCCGATCCCCGGCTGCTGGCCGCGGCCCGGCGGCTGGGCGATTTCTACGTGAACACCGCGGACCAGCTTTGTGCGCCCGAGCGTGAAGCCGAATACCGCGCCAGCGGCAGCGGCGGCGACGGCTACACCTGCTGTTACTTTCCAGCGATGGAGGGACTGACCCTGCTCTACCGCGCGACGAAGGACGAGCGTTACCTGCGCCAAGCGCGGCGCATGGCGGAATGGTTCCGGAAATTCGACGCCCTGCCCATTGACCACAGCCACGGCAACCTGTGCGCTTGGCGTGGCATCTTGGAACTCTACGGAGTCACCGGTGAGCGCGCGTACCTCGACCGGGCCCGTGCCAAGTGGGACGCCGCGGTGCGGGGCGGATTCGTCTGGCCGCTCGGCGGAGTCGGGGAACACTGGTACGTCTCTTACACGGGCGATGAAGGCTGCAGTGAATCGGATTGGCTGCGCTGCAACCTTGATCTGTGGCGCTGGACCGGCACCGCGCGCTACCTTGACATGGCGGAGCGCCTGCTCGAAAACCAATACGCCGCCAACCAATGCTCCAACGGCGGCTACGGCTGGCGTCCGCTGGAGAGCGAAGCGGCCGGTCCCGTCGCCACGCGCGGCACGGTGGACGAATGGAATTTCTGCTGCAATTTCCACGGGCCGCTGGGGCTGCACTGCCTCAAGGCCTACCTCGCCGCCGGTTCCGAAGGCGCCCTCTACGTGAACTTCCCCGCCAGTTTCACCGCGCCGGTCCCGGCGGGCGGCACGGAATGGCGCGTGATGGCGAAGACAGATTCCGACTTCGCGGCCGGGCAGACGAGGATGGAAATCGAAGTCGCCCCGCGCGAATCCGCCGCCGCGCGTCCGGTCACGGTTTGGCTGCGCGTGCCGGCGTGGGCGGGCCGGGTGGAGGTCGCCGGCGCGGACGCCGCGCCGCGCGCCGCGGAAAACGGTTACTGGGCGCTGAAGCGGGAATGTCGGGCGCGCGCGAAATTCGTCGTCACTTTCCGCGCGGCGCTCGCCGTCGAAGGGCGGCGCTTTCAACCCCTCCGACCGGAGGCCGGGAAGATTTCCCGCCTGAGCGACGTGTCGCTGGTGCTGGGGCCAAAGCTGCTCTTTGCGTTGGCGCCGGGTCCGGGCCGGGCGAATCTGCTCGCGACGGTGGACGCCTCCGGCGGACTGCACTTGCTGCGCGACACCGCCGGCAACCTGGCGAGCGTGAATCTGCCCGGCCTGGACGCTGCGGAACCCCAGATCCTCGCGGCGCTGGAATCGGCCCGGCCCGTGGCGTTGCAACCCTGGTCGGCCTCGATGCGCCAACGCGCCGCCTTCGTCCACAACTTGGTGGTCGTGCCGGCGGACTTCATTCCCGCCGCGGCCCGTGCTCGCTTCGCCGAGCGGGCGCACGCCGCCACGCTCTTGCCGAACGGGCCATTCTATGGCACGCACCTCGAAACCCAGCCAGATCGGTGGCCGGGCGCGAACGGCTGGCAGTTCACGACCAACGGGCTGTGGGTCGCCGGCGGCGACGTCGGCCTGCTCGAGGGCGAAGGCTACACCGATTACCGCTTTGAGTTTGACCTGCAACTGCCGAAGGACGGCGGCGGGATCGCCGGCTGGGTCGTGCGCGCCGCGGGTCCGGGCGACTTGGTGATGTTCCAATTGCAGAGCGCGGACGCGCCGTACCAGGCGCCGGAATTCAAGACCCGGCCCAACACGCTCCGGCCCCATGTGCGGCGCGGTGGCGCGTGGACCATCGCCGAACCGGTACCGTTACCGAAGGAAATCCGCCGCGGCGAGACGCACCACGTCGCCGTCGAGTGCCGCGCCGACCGCGTCGAGGTCTTCCTGGATGGCGCGCGGATTTGCGCGCAAAGCGATTCCGGCCTGCGGACAGGCACGGTCGGTTTCCGCGCGGCCGGCCCGGCCGAAGCGGGGCTTTACCGCAACGTCACTTTGCGACGGCTTCCTTGAGGCCGGAACGGGACTGGATCGTCGGCCGGGACCGCCGGAAAGTTGTTCCGCTTCGCCCGTCCTCGCACTAGACTGCGAACGAAGCGCTCATCATCCCGGCGCATTTACGATTCACCTATGCGACACGCACAACTGGTTCTTGCGAGCTTGCTCTCCGTCGGCTGGGGCTGGTGCGGGCTGCTGCCCGCGAAGGAATTCACCTTCTACGTTTCCCCCTCCGGAAAGGACGTTTGGTCCGGGCGGCTGTCCCGTCCGACATCCAGTGGACAAGACGGCCCGTTCGCCTCGGTGTCCGCCGCGATCGAGGCGGCGCGCGCCGCACACCGGAGTGCCGGGGCTGACACGGAGGTGAAAATTCTCCTGCGCGGCGGCACGTACGAGCTGGCCGCCCCGCTCGTCCTGACGCCCGAGGACTCGGGCCTGACGCTCGCCGCGTACCGCCGCGAAAAGCCGCTCCTCAGTGGCGGCCGGCAGATCACGGGCTGGCGGCCGGTGACGGGCAAGACCGGCTGGTGGCAGGCCGAAGTGCCGGCCGTGCGCCAGGGCCAATGGTATTTCCGTTCGCTCTTCGTCAACGGGCGGCGGGCGCAGCGGGCGCGGACCCCGAACGCGGGCTTCTTCCGCATCCAGGGCGCCAGTCCGCAGGGCCACCCGGCGCAGTTCCACTTCCAGCCCGGCGACCTCAAGAAAGCATGGGCCGCGGCGGGCGACGTGGAAGTGATCGCGCTGCTGGCGTGGGCCGATTTCCGCCTGTTCCTCCGCGACGTGGACGAGGCCCATCATGTCGCCACCCTGTCCGCGGACGCCCGGCCCTCCAACCGCGAGAGCGACGCCCGCTATTTCATCGAGAACACCCCCGACGCGCTCGATGCGCCGGGCGAATGGTATCTGGACCGCCAGAGCGGCGTGGTGACTTACATCGCGCGGCCGGAGGAGGATCTGGCCAAGGCCGAGGTGATCGCGCCGCGCTTGGAAGACTTGCTGGAATTCAGGGGCGATTTCGCCGGAAAGAAGCCGGTGCAGCACGTGGTCCTCCGTGGGCTGGCGTTCAGCTACACCGATTGGACGATGCCCGCCGACGGCTACGCCGACACGCAAGCGGCCGTCGCGATCCGCGGCGACGTGCGCGGCGAAGGCGCGACCGATTGCGCCATCGAAGGCTGCACCTTCACCAAGCTGGCCGGCTATGCCGTCGAACTCGGCCGCGGCTGCCAGCGCGACAAGATCGTCGGCTGCCAGATGTCCGACCTCGGCGCGGGCGGCGTGCGCATCGGCGAGCCAGGCCAGCGCGCGGATCCGTTCGAGCAGAACCACAGCCATGCGGTCACCGACAACCACATCCACCACGTCGGGGTCGTCTATCCGCCGGCGGTCGGCGTGTTCATTTTGCAGAGCGGCACCAACGTCGTGGCGCACAATGAAATTGACCACCTGTTCTACACCGCTGTTTCCGTCGGCTGGAACTGGGGCTACCAGGAAACGCCCTGCCGCGAGAACGTCATCGAGTTCAACCACCTCCACGACATCGGCCAGGGCATGCTCAGCGACATGGGCGCGGTCTATTCGCTCGGCATCCAGAAAGGCACGGTCATCCGCAACAACCTCATCCACGACGTCGAGAGCTTCACCTACGGCGGATGGGGCCTCTACACTGACGAGGGCAGCAGCGACATCGTGTTGGAGAACAACGTCGTCTATCGCTGCAAGAGCGCCGGCTTCCACCAGCATTACGGCCGGGAAAACGTGGTGCGGAACAACATCTTCGCCTTCAACCGCGAGCACCAACTCATGCGCACCCGCGACGAGGAACACCTCTCGTTTTTCTTCACGAACAACATCGTCTATTTCAATTCCGGCGACTTGCTGGGCAGCAGTTGGAAGAACGACCGCTACGTGATCGACAACAACGTGTACTGGGACGCGCGCCCCGGCTTCCGGCCGGAAGACCTGCGCTTCTCCGGCGCGACGCTGGCGCAATGGCGCCTGCGGGGACACGATCTCCACGCGCTCATTGCCGACCCGCTGTTCGTTGCGCCGGAGAAATTTGATTTCCGGCTCAAGCGCGGCTCGCCGGCGCCGAAGCTCGGGTTCCAGCCGATTGATCTGCAAACAGTGGGGGTGCGGAAACCAAGGTAAACCGACAACCGACAACCGATGGCCCGCAATTCATCGATAGAGAGATGCTTCCGGTTGCGGTTCACACCTTCTCCGGCAACGTCCACGGTTTGCGCCGCTTGCGGTCGAGGTATTGGTTGGCCTCTTGGTCGTCCGGGAAGATTTCCCTCACCGGGTCCCACTTCAGCCGGCGGCCGGTCCAGCGGGCGATGTTGCCGAGATGGCAGACCGTCGCCGAGCGATGGCCGATCTCCACGTCGGCAAGCGGTTTCTCGCGGCTCCTGATGCAGTCCAGCCAGTTCTTGACGTGGTTGTCGTTGAAGCCGCGCGGCCGTTTGCTCAGCGCCTCCAGCGCGAGGTCTTCCGGGTCGGAATCGCAGTGGCCACGGGTGATGGTGACCTTGCCGTTCTCGCCAATGAACGTCGCCCCGCCCATCAGCGAACTTGTCGTGCCGGCCAGTTCCATGACCGCGCCGTTGGGGTAGCGCATGAAGACCGTCGGCACACGGCAAATCGTGTCGCCGCGATCCTTCGGCTCGGACGCGGTGTAGGTGGGGGGATCGAACTTCGGCCCCTCGGTCCAGATTTCGACGGGGCCACTGTCGTCCATGCCCAGCGCCCATTGCACCTGATCGAAGCCGTGCGCGCCCCAGCCGGTCATCTCGCCGCCGGAGTAGGGCCGGAACGAGAGCCAGCCTGGATTCGCGCGCGGCAGGTAGAGGTCCTTGTTGTAAGGCACGAGTGGATTCGGGCCGCACCACATTTCCCAATCGAGGCCGTCGGGGACTTTTTCCCCCGGCAGGCCGTAGTTCCACGGGGTGGGATAGTTGTAGGCGATGATGCGCGTGACCTTGCCGAGGCCGCCGTCGCGGATGAGCTTACAACCGGCGACGTTGGCCCACATCGAACGCTGCTGGCTGCCGGTCTGGAGTACGCGCTGGTACTTGCGCACCGCCTCGACCATCAGTCGTCCCTCGCGGATGGTCAGGCTCATCGGCTTCTCCACGTAAAGGTCTTTGCCGGCCTGGCAGGACTGGATGACGATCGGTCCGCGCCAGTGCTCCGGCGTGGCGGTGAGGACGGCGTCAACATCCCTGCGGTCGAGCAACTGGCGAAAATCCTTCATGGCCACCGCGCCGTGTTTGGCGGCGGCGGCTTGGGCGCGATTCAAGTTCACATCCGCCACGGCGACGAACTTCGCCTGCGGCAGCCGGAGCAGAATTTCGAGATCATTGGTCGCCTGCCGGCCGATGCCGACGAAGCCGACGCCGATGCGGTCGTTGGCTCCCGGCTGGCCGTTGGCGGCCAAAACACCGGAGGGAAGAAGTTGCGGCAGGGCCGCGCCACCAGCGGCGGCGACGGCCGTGCGGCGAAGGAACTGTCGGCGGGTGAGAGCGGCGGCAAGACTCACGGTTGGTGCTTTCATGTGTCGGGTTGATCGGCTGGCCGGCTGGTTGCAAGTGGGCCGGACGGCGTTTCGTTACGCGGCCCAGCTTGCGCCTTCGGACGGCGTCCCTTCAAGCGGAAACCAGCCCGCCGCCGCGGCCGGCGGCTTCCGCTATTCCTCGCCGCCTCTGCCCGTGCGCACCGGGATTGGGCTTGCCGCTTCCGGCGCTTGTTGCGAACGTGCGCCGCTGTTTCCATCAGTCCGATTGGATGCGGTCTGGTTCCAAGCATGAAGCTCAGGCGGTCGATTCTCAACGCGGCGGGGGCGGTGGTGCTGGCGGCTCTGGGCGCCACGGGGCGCGCCGCCGGTGCCCCGGCCAGTGGCGGCCCCTCGGCGGGCGGCGTCCAGGCGCGCATCGAGGCCGAGGCGCAGGCGCTGGCGTGGGCCGACATCGAACGCGCGGTGAACGCGGTCTATCCGGCGCTGGTGCGCATCCAGGTTGTCGTCGAGGAGGGCGAGGAGGGGCGGATGCAAAAGCGCCGCGCCACCGGCAGCGGCACGATCATTTCGAAGGACGGCTACATTCTCACCAATCACCACGTCGCCGGCCGGGCCACGCGCATCACGGTGCGGCTGGCCAACCGGGAGGAACTGGACGCCGAGCTGGTGGGCAGTGACGCGTTGAGCGACCTGGCGGTGCTGAAGATTGATCCGGCCGCGCGCCGTGATCCCAGTGCGCCGCTGCCGTTTGCCCGGTTCGGCGACTCGGACCGGCTCAAGATCGGCGACCCGGTGCTGGCGATGGGCTGCCCGGCCGGCCTGTCCCAATCCGTGACCAAGGGCATCGTGGCCAACACGACGATGATCGCGCCGGGCGGCTCGGCCGGGTTGGTGCTGGACGGCGAAACGGTGGGCGAGTTGGTGCGCTGGATCGGCCACGACGCGGTGATTTACCCGGGCAACAGCGGCGGGCCGCTGGTAAATCTGGACGGCGAGATCGTGGGCGTGAACGAGATCGGCATCGGCAGCCTGGGCGGCGCCATTCCCAGCAACCTGGCCCAAAGCGTGGCCAAGGAACTCATCGCCAAGGGCCGCGTGTGGCGGAGCTGGATCGGTCTGGAAGTGCAGCCGTTGCTCAAAAAAATGACGAACGCGCACGGCATCCTCGTGGCCGACGTGCTGCCCGACAGCCCGGCCCAGGACGCTGGCCTGAAGCCCGGCGATCTCGTTACTGTTTACGGCGGTACACGGGTGGCCGACACCCGCGCGCCGGAGGAAGTGCCGCTCTTCAACCGCTTGGTGCTGGCCACGCCCGTGGGCGTGCCGGTCACGCTCCAGGGCGTCCGCGACGGCCAGTCGATGAGCTGGCGGCTGGTGACGGTGACACGCGAGCCGAAGCGCGCCCGGGAAGTGGAGTTTAAGTCGTGGGGCCTGACGGTGCGGGATTTCACGCGGGTGTCGGCGCTGGAGAACCAGCGCACCAATCTGACCGGCGTGCTGGTGGACACCGTGCGGCCGGGGGGACCTTGCGCCGAATGCCAACCGCCGTTGAGAAGGGATGACATCGTCACGAAGGCCGGCGGCTGGGAGATTCTCAACGTCAAGGCGATGGATGAGTTGACCCGGCAACTGACCAAAGGCGCGACGGAGCCCAGGGCGGTGTTGATCACGTTTGAACGCGACGCGCAGGAGTTGGTGACCGTGGCGCAGATTGGGCCGGAGCCGCAGGACGAAAAGTCGGCGCGGCCTGCCAAGGCCTGGCTGGGCGTCCAGACGCAGGTGCTCACCAGCGAAGTGGCGCGGGCGCTCCAGCTCGAAGGCCGGAAAGGCGTCCGCGTGACGGAGGTGCTGCCGGATTCGCCCGCCGCGAGGGCCGGCGTGAAAGTCGGCGACGTTTTCCTGAAGCTCGACGGGCAGGTGATTGCCGCCAGCACGCCTAGCGATCAGGAATTGTTCGAGAACTTGATCCGCGCTTACAAAGTGGGCGGCGCCGCGGAACTGGAAGGGGTGCGCGCGGGCCAGCCGCTCAAGCTCACCGCCACGCTGGGGCGTCAGCCCAAGTCGAGCGTCGAACTGCCGGAATACAAGGACGACCGGTTCGAGTTCACCGCGCGGGAGATGTCGCTCGGCGACCGGGTCGAGGAGAAAATGACCCCGGACGCGAGCGGCCTGCGCATCAGCACCGTGCAGAACGGCGGCTGGGCGGCGCTGGCCGGGCTGAGTTCCGGCGACATCCTGCTCGCGATGGATGGCCAGCCGGTCACGACCATCGGCGCGTTCCGGGAAACGCTGCTCAAGTTCCGCGAGACCAAACCACGTCGAGTGGTCTGCTTCGTCAAGCGCGGCATCCACACCTTTTTCACTGAGATTGAACCGAAGTGGTAGGATTCCATCTAAACCCCCGTCATCCCTGAACGCATGAAACCTCGATTTCCCGCGGTCGTGCTTGGGTTCTCCCCGTTGCTGGCCGTCGCCTTGGCGGCGCACGCCGACGACCCCCTGCCCGTGGCCACGCGCAAAGTGTTCGAGCAGAACAAGGACTCCATCGTCTGGATTTCCGCCGTGGCGAAAATGAGTTTCGCCACCAGCGACTCCAAGGCGCCAATGAACATCCCGGACGAGGAGCGCAAATTCGAGGCGCTGGGCACCATCCTGGATTCCAACGGCTTGGTGGTGGCGGCGTTGAGCGGACTGGATCCCACCCGGATCCTCTCCGGCCGGGAAGTCAACACACCTTCCGGCCGGGTCCGGATCGACGCCTCGGCCACGCTGAAGGAGGCAAAAATTGTCATGCCGGACGGCACGGAAGTGCCCGCCGACGTGGTGATGAAGGACCTCGACCTCGACCTCGCCTTCCTGAAGCCCAAGCCGGACAGCCGGGAGGCCAAGGCCGTGACGTTCAAGCCGATTGACCTGAAAAAGAGCGCCCTCGGCGGTATCGCCGACGACACGGTCACGGTGATGCGGATGGATGAAATGTTCAATCGTCAGCCCGCCGTGCAGGGCGGACAGGTCGTGGCCGTGACGCAAAAGCCGCGCCCCTTCCTGCGCGTCAGCGGCACCGCCTCCGGGTGCCCGACGTTTGCGATGGACGGCCGGATCCTGGGCATCAGTGTGAACCGTTTCAGCAGGGAGAAGCCGCCCATCTCAGTCGTGCTCCCCGCCGCCGACGTGCTGGAGATTGCCGACCAGGCCAAAGTCGCCAAGCCCATTACCGTCGAGGAACCGAAGGCCAAGCCGGCGGAACAACCGGCGGAGACGAAAGCCGGCGGGGCAAAGTGATTCGGCCGCCAGCCGATGAAGACGGCCAAGACTGTCTGCGCCATCCAACACGTCCCCTGCGAGACGTTGGGGCTGATCGCGGGCGCGTTAAAGCGGCAGGGGCTCGCCGTGAAACTCGTCCGGCCATTTCGCGGTGAGCGGATTCCCCGGAGTCTCCGCGCCTGCGCCGGCCTGGTCGTCATGGGCGGGCCGATGGGTGTTTATGAACAGGAACGCCATCCGTTCCTGGCCGGGGAAATCCGGTTGCTCCAGCAGGCGGTGCGCGAAGCAAAACCGGTCCTCGGCGTCTGCCTGGGAAGCCAGCTCCTGGCGGCGGCCCTGGGCGCCCCGGTGGCGCCCGGCCGGCGAAAAGAAATCGGCTGGCATGGCGTCACGCTGACGAACGCCGCGAGCGAGGATCCTCTCTGGCGCGGGATCGAACGCCGGTTCGTCGGCTATCACTGGCACGGCGACGTCTTCGAGTTGCCGCGCGGCGCTGTGGCTCTCGCGCGATCGAGCCTGACGAAGAACCAGGCCTTCCGCTTCGGCGCATCGGCGTACGGCATCCTGTTTCACCTGGAAGTCGGCGCGAAGATGATCGGCCGGATGACCAGGACGTTCCGGGCTGAACTTGAGCAGGCCGGACTGGTAGGAGCGGAAATCCTGAGCGGCGTCGCCCAACACCTTCCCCGGTTGCAGGAGATCGGCACCGTCGTTTTCCGGCGCTGGGCCGAACTCGTGGCGGACGGTCCCGCCCCAGCGCGGTCGCCCCGCGTCCCCCGGTCGTGAACACCCTATGAGCGAACCCAATCGGAAGCTGAAACCAGCCACGTTGTGCGTCCATGCCGGCACGCATCTGGACGCCGGCACCGGCGGAGTCTGCAGCCCCATCTTCCCCTCCAGCGCCTACGCGTACCCGAATCCCGCCGTCGGCGAGAACATCTATCCCCGCTATTTCAACGTGCCCAACCAGCGCGTCGTCGCCCGCAAGCTGGCGGCGCTGGAGAAAGGTGAAGCCGGCTTGGTTTTCGCTTCCGGCATGGCGGCGATCTCGACGGTGCTCTTCGCGCACCTGAAGCCCGGCGATCACGCCGTCTTCCAGGCCGACCTCTACGGCGGCACCTACCATTTCGTCACGGCCGAGTTGGTCCGTTTCGGCATCGAGATCTCCTTCGCCCGCAAGGCGGAGGACTTCGTCGCGTCCACCCGGCCCAACACGCGGCTGCTTTACGTCGAGTCGCCGTCCAATCCGCTGCTGAGCATCATGGACTTGGCGGCCGTGGCCAAGCTGGGCCGCGCCCACGGCCTGCTGACGGTCATCGACAACACGTTCGCGACTCCGATCAATCAGAACCCGATTGAACTGGGCTTCGACGTCGTTGTGCATAGCGGCACCAAATACCTCAACGGCCACAGCGACGTGAATTGCGGCGCGGTCGTTTCCTCGCCGCTGGTGATCCGTCGTGTGACCGAGTGCGCGGTGAACCACGGCGGGACACTGGACGCGCACGCCTGTTACCAACTCGAACGGGGTTTGAAAACGCTGGCCCTGCGCGTGAAGCAGCAAAACGAAAACGCCGGCCGCCTGGCCCGGTTCCTCCAGGCTCACCCGGCGGTCGCGCGCGTCAATTATCCCGGGCTGCCCGAACACCCGGACCACGCCGTCGCCGCCCGCCAGATGCGCGGCTTCGGCGGGATGTTGTCCTTCGAGCTGCGCGAGCCGGTCCGCGTGGCGGGACTGCTCCGCGGCTTGCGGGTGGTGACGCCGGCGTTGAGCCTGGGCGGGGTGGAGACATTGATTTGCGTTCCGGCCCAGACCTCCCACGTGAAGCTCTCGCCCGAAGAGCGCCAGCGGGCGGGCATCAGCGACGGCCTGCTGCGCGTGTCCGTCGGGGTCGAGGACGCGGAGGATTTGGTGGAAGATTTCGCCCAGGCGCTCGAAACGGCGTAAACAGCGTGAGGCCAAAGTCCGGCGTTCGGGCGCCTTGCTCGCGCATTGTCAGCGGCGGTCGCGGCGCTATAGTCCCGGCGCCATGGCTGTCGAGAACCGCATCATCAAAATCCAGAAGCGGAACCGCGCGCTGGTGACGTTCGACGCGGGCCGCATCCGGCAGGCGATCCTGCGCGCGGCGCAGTCCATCGGCGGCTTTGCGTCGGACCATCTGCCGGAGATCAACGGCCGGATTTTCGACGCCCACCCGTCCGATGACGCCCTCGCCGGCTTCCTGGCCGACATGGTAGTCGTCTGCCTCAACGCCGACCCGCACCATCTGATCTCGAACTTTCCGCCGACCATCGAGACGATCCAGGATCAAGCGCTTCACGCCCTGCGCAGCTATGGTTTTCAGAACACGGCGGACGCTTACGCCTGTTACCGCTGGGGCCGCCACTGGCTCCGCGAAGGCGCGCTGCGCCCCGACCAGTTTGCCGGCAATGGCTTCCCGGCGGAGCGGATGGCGCAGACGCTGGCGTGGAACCAGGCGCGCGGCTGCCACACCATCGCCGGCCTCAACGAGATCGTCCGGCGCGGGAAAATCAAGACGCTGATCGAGGAGTCCACCGCGTCTTACGAGACGGCGCTGGACGAGGCCGCCCAGCGGTTCCTAGCCCGCCTCAATGCCGGCGACCGCATCCGGTTGCTCTGGGTGGCGGGGCCGAGTTCTTCGGGCAAGACGACCACTACGGTCAAACTCACCCAGCGGCTGGAGAAGCAGGGAGTGCGTTTCCTGATGCTCAACCTGGACGACTACTTCTGGTCGCTGATTGAGCACCCGACCGATTGGATCAACGACCGCAACTTCGAGACGCCCGAGGCGCTGGACATCCAGTTGCTCAACCAGCACCTCCGCGAACTGCTGGACGGCCGGACCATCGAGAAACCCAGCTACAGCTTCAAGCAGGGCCGGCGACTGGCCCCGAAACCCGTCCGCCTGGAGCCCGACCAGGTGCTGCTGCTCGACTGCCTCCACGGGCTGTACCCGCCGATCACCGAGGGCATTGACCCCGCGGCGCAGTTCCGGCTCTACCTTGAGACGTTGAACGTGCTCGACGAGGGCGACGGCAGCACGCCGCGGCGGACGAAGTTCACCGACGTGCGGCTGCTCCGGCGCATGGTGCGCGACGCCGTCCACCGCAACCACAGCCCGCTGCTCACCCTCCTCCACTGGCATTACGTCCGCGCCGGGGAACTGTTCAGCATCCTTCCGCTGCGGGGACTGTGCGACTGCGTGATCAACGGCGGCTTCGCCTTCGACCTGCCCGCGCTGAAGCCGTTCTTCAGCGGGCCGGCGAGCCTGCTGCCGCCCCCGGAAGACCTCGCGGCGTACCCCGGTTTCCTCGACGCCCGCATCCGCTACGAGCGCGTCCGCCGGCTGCTCGAAGCGGTGGAAGGTCTGACCCGCGAGCAAGCCGCCTCCCGTGAACTCATCCCCGGCGACGCCGTGGTGCGAGAGTTCATCGGGGGCAGCACGATCCAGATTCCGCACAATGAATAACGCGCGGCGTCCGCGGCCCGTCCCTTGGGCTAACAAGTTCCGCGCGCCAGAAATCCGAATGCCTTACATGCTTCTCAAACCTCCCCGCCTCGAGTTCGGCGACACCGTCGGCATCGCCGCTCCCGCCAGTCCCCCCGGCGATCCCGGCGTGATTGACCGCTCGGTCGCCGCGCTGGAGCGCCTGGGTTTCCGCGCCCGGCTCGCGCCCCACGTGCGTCGGCGCCGGGGTTTCCTGGCGGGCAGCGACCGCGAGCGGGCCGGCGACTTGATGCAACTGTTCCGCGACCCGAAGGTGAAGGCGATCATCTGCCTGCGCGGCGGTTACGGGGCCGGCCGTTTGCTCCCGCTGCTTGACTACGCGGCGATCCGGTCGCATCCGAAAATCTTCGTCGGCTACAGCGACATCACCGCGCTGCACTGCGCGCTGCTCGCTCGCGCCGGCCTCGTCTCGTTCCACGGCCCGACGATGAACTCGGATTTGGTGAAGGAGGATTTGCCGGAGTTCACGCTGCGCAGCCTCCTGCGAACCGTCATGGAACCGACGGCGCCGGGTGGCATCAAGCAAGGGTACGGCGGCCACACGGTGTCCGTGCTGCGCGGCGGCCAGGCGGAAGGACGGCTCGTGGGCGGGAACCTGTCCCTGCTCTGCTCGCTGGTGGGAACGCCGTTCCTGCCCGACTTCCGGAAGCGAATTCTCTTTCTGGAAGACCTCGCCGAGCCGCCCTACCGCTTCGACCGGATGCTCACGCACCTGCTGAACGCGGGCTTGTTGCCGCGCGTCGCCGGCGTTGCGGTGGGCCTCAACCGGCACTGCCACGATCCCAAGGCGCGGAAAGCGAAGGAGTACCGGCAGACGCTGGAGGACGTGCTCCGCGACCGGCTGCTGCCGCTGAAAGTGCCGGTGGTGGCGGGTCTGCCGTTCGGTCATGTGCGGCTCAATGCCACGCTGCCCGTCGGCGTGCCCGCCCGGCTCGATGGCGACGCCGGCGATCTGAGCCTCCTCGCCCCCGCCGTGCGGTGAAGTGAACCGGAGCGCACGCGAGATTCGTCGCTCCGCCAGCCCGACGGAGGCGGTTGCCACCGACGACGCATCGTTTCGCCAGAGGCTGAGGCCTTTCCCAGGCGTCGGCTTTAACTTGCTGTCTCAATGGGATGGCTCTGATCGAGATTCAAAAGTTGTGAGAAGCGGGTATTGTCGCTCGGAGCCGTGGACGTGAAGAGTCTGGTCCTCAGTATCAGGTAATTTTCTTGCGATATCCGGAACTTCCCACTAACAAAACTGCCATGAAGACACTCCTTGGTCTCGTCTCAGGCCTCCAGCTTCTTGTGCTAAGGAAGCAGCGTCCGGGATTCGGAATCCGATCTTCGATTTCCAGTGCATTTGCCTTTTCCACTCTGCTTGCCCTACCTCTGGTCTCCGTTCGCGGGCAGACCGCGGACGACTTCAACCCCGGTGCCGACAATCGTGTCTATGCCACTGCCGTGCAGCCGGACGGCAAGATTCTGGTTGGCGGATACTTCACGACGCTTGGAGGGCAAGGCCGTTCATACATCGGCCGACTTTCCTCGGACGGCAGCGTGGATGCGGCGTTTAATCCAGGCGCCAGTGCGGAAGTCGAATGTTTGGCCGTACAATCTGATGGCAGGATTCTGGTTGCGGGCAACTTCAAGATGCTCGGCGGCCAGAGTTGCAATAAACTTGGCCGGCTGATGCCGGACGGCGTCATCGACGCTTCCTTTAGTTCAGCGGCCGATTCTGTTGTCTATTGCCTGGCCATACAGGCGGATGGGAAGGTTGTCGTTGGAGGCTGCTTCACGATGCTGGGGGCGCAGAAGCGGTCGAATATTGGACGTCTCAACGCGGACGGCAGCGTTGACATGTCCTTCAATCCAGGGGCCAATGGCTGCGTCGAGTCCCTCGCGATGCAGGCAGATGGGAGAATTCTCGTAGGAGGCTTCTTCACCGTACTGGGTGGGAAGAGTCGCCCATGCATAGGACGACTGAATTCCGATGGAACCATTGATCCCGCGTTCAATCCCGGGATCGCAGGGCCGATGTCATTTCCTTACGTAAGCAGCTTAGCGGTGCAAGCAGACGGGAAGATTCTGGTTGGGGGATCCTTCACCTCGTTGGGCGGGCAGAGCCGCACAAACATTGGCCGATTGAACGCGGACGGGAGTCCTGATCTGCTATTCAACCCCGGCGCTGGTGGTCCCGTTGCCAGTTTTGGGATCCAGGCAGACGGAAGCATTTTGGTCGGTGGTTTCTTCGCCACATTTGGCGGCCAGAACCGGTGGAACATTGCGCGGCTCTTCCAAGACGGTAGCCTCGATACTTCCTTCGCCCCGGCAGCGACGCCCTCATATGTTTCTGCTCTCGCAGTGCAGGCGGACGGGAGGATCCTGGTAGGAGGCTGGTTCACCACACTGGCAGACCAGGGCCGCAGTAACCTCGGTCGGCTCAACAACTCTGGATCGCCGAATGACAGCCTAGTATTCGACAACTCAACCGTCAGTTGGCTGCGAGGGGGCACTGCGCCAGAAGTCGGGCGCACGGCGTTGGACTACTCGACGAATGGTATAGACTGGATAGCACTCGGACCCGGTGCCCGCATTGCGGGCGGCTGGCAACTGAGCGGCTTGTCTTTGCCGGCTCAAGCCGCCGTCCGCGCCCGAGGTTTCGTGACAGGCGGCTCCGGCAACGGTTCGAGTTGGTTCGTGGAGACGCGGGCGGTGACGCCGCCGAAACTGGCGGCACTTGGCGTTGGCACCAACGGCTTTCGCTTCACCTTCGAGAGCGTAGCGGGCGCAACCTACGTGACCGAAACCTGCGACGGTCCCGTCGCCGGCACCTGGAACACCTTGGAGCAGCGCACCGGCGCCGGCGCGCTGGAGACGGTGGCGGACCCGTCGCCGGGCGGGGGCACGCGCTTCTACCGCGTCCGGGCGGCGCCTCCTCCGTAGCCCCGCACCCGTCACGGCCCACCGCCACGGCGGTTCCAGGATTGCCGCCAGATCCTGAAAGCTGTCCTGCGCAGGCGGTGGGAGGCGCGGAACCCGTTGGTGTTGGCGGCGGCGGAGCGGTGCTCGCCGAGTGAGGAGCGGCCCCTGCGCCACGGTCCGGTCTGCTTTTCCCCGCCTCCATTTGAGCGCACACAGAATCCCGGCTTGGGAAGCTACCGACACCCCATCTCGCGCGGCTTGCCAAACCGCGAGAAGTTGGGGGTGCGGTCGTAGGAGGTATCCGTCGCCGGGTCAAGGACTTGCGTGTAACTTGTTGCGCGCAATTGCCTTCTGCGGGACGGAGGGTTTCGTCCGCCAAAGTCAACGAGTGCCAAGGAGTGCTAACGAGCGCCAACGAGCGGCGGCATTCTGGCAAGTTTGTGGCAAGTTTCGGCCCGGACGAATTCTGAAAATTTCGGTGGCCGGCGTCCTCCGGGCCACGCACTCAGGGATGTAAGCTCGAAACTCGAAATCAAAAATGAACACGACCGAATCGACTCCCGCCGAACGCCCCCACCATCCGCTTTCTCCTTCCACGCTTCAGTCCTTGGAGTGCTGCCCCTGTTACGCGGGGCGCAGCGAGGCCAACGAGGCGGCCATTCGGGGCACCCTTTAGCACGGAGCCACGGAAGCCGGCGCTGACGACGTTCAACTGAGCGACGACGAGGCGCAGACGGTCGTCCAGGTAATCAGCGAGCACATCCTGGAACTGGCCCCCAAGAGCTACACGACCGCTGTGGATTGTCCCCCGCCAGCCTCGCCCCGCGCGGCAGGAGGCCAGGACCAATCCGCCGTGCTGCTCCTGTCCGACACCCACATCGGAAAAGTCGTCAAGCCGGAACAGACCCTCGGCTTGGGGGAATACAACTTCCCGGAGTTCCTGCGCCGACTCAAGCGCCTGGAAGAATCCGTCTTCTCGATCTTGACCGACCACACGACGACCCGCGTGCCCGAAATCGTCGTGGCGCTCCTGGGGGACATGCTGGACGGCGCGCTGGACCACGCGGCGGAGTGCGGGCACGTCAACACCGTGCTCTCGCAGTTCTACCAGGGCGGCCACGCGCTGGCGCAATTCCTGGCCCGGCTCTCCACCCTTGCGCCGCTCCGGGTCTATGGCGTCGTGGGAAATCACACCCGCTGGCAGAACCAGCGCAAGATGCCGACCGAGAACCGGAACAGCAACTACGACATGATGCTCTACCTCTACGTCCAGGCGTTGGTCCGGGAGATTCCCCGGATCGAATGCCGCTTCGACGAACAGCCGTTCAGCCTGTTCGACGTGCAAGGCTGGCGGTTCTACGCCGGCCACGGGGACAACCTGCGGGGCGGCGACAAGATGCTGGGCATCCCGAACCACGCCATCGGACGCAACGTGGGGACCAACTCGCAGTTGTTCATCCGGGCGAAGCAGCCCCTCCCCAACTACTACCTTTACGGGCACCTGCATCGGCCCATCACGCTGCCGCACACCAACGGCGAGGTCATCGTCAACGGGGCGTTTCCGGGGGTGGACGGCTACTCGCTCACGGAGGCGTTCAACTCCTCGCATCCGGTCCAGAAGTTTTTCCTGGTCCACCCGAAGTTCGGGCGGAGCGCCTGCTACGATCTGCGGCTCGACTTCCCGCCGACCGGAGAACCCTACAAGCTGGACTCGATGTTCGCCTGTAATTGACGCCGGGCGCCCCAGCGGATAGTGTGAACGGGTATGCTTACTAGAACCGAAGAAAAGCAGGTCTTACAAGAGGGGCTGGAACAGTTGCGGCGGGCCGTGGACACTCTGCGGCCCGCCTTGACTCAGGTGCGTCCGATTACTGAACGGGAACGCGAGCACCGGGAGCGGGTGCTGTCATCCCTGACGCGCTCCGTTACGGTCGTCGAACTGTTCCTCTTGGATTACGCCGACCCGCCGGTGGGGAATCCCGTTCCACAAAGGTCCGCGGGAGTGCCCGACGGGAACGGCACCGCCGGATAGACCGGCGCTACGGAAGGGTTGTTGGAAACAATTCCGTTCAGCAACCGCCATCCGTTAATCTCCGACTGGAAAAAGGTGCGCGTAGGGAGGGCACCTTGTCCGACTACTGGTCACGTTCGCAGAGCTTTTTCAAAGAACCGTCTTGGAGTTTATTGAGACCTTACAAGAATTGGGCAATCTGGCGCGGTCGTAACGCCCGTCCTTGAACCCCCACAGCGCGTTGACCGCCTAGTAAAAATTGTCCCGCGGGTAATTTCGGGGTGACGTGGCCGCCAGCAACTCCGCCATTAGCGGGGCATCTTCTCCGAAGTGTTTCTTGAGAAGCGTTGAAAAAAGCATTGCCAAAAACCGTGGCAAGTGTCAAGGGCGTCGTCAAAATACTCAGCAAACACAGGGCTTTTTCCACTTTGCGAAAGACTTGCCAAACCGCGGGATTTTGGAACAGTGTCGCCCCGGGGCTGGCGTTCGGGAAACGGCGCCGGCCCCGAACGATTTCCATGAAATACATTTTTGTCACCGGCGGCGTGATCAGTTCGCTCGGCAAGGGTCTGACCGCGGCATCCATCGGCACGTTGCTGGAAAACCGCGGCCTCAAGGTCGCGCTTCAGAAATTCGATCCCTACCTGAACGTCGATCCCGGCACCATGAGCCCGTTCCAGCACGGCGAGGTCTATGTGCTCGACGACGGCGCCGAGACCGACCTGGACCTCGGCCACTACGAGCGCTTCACCCACACCAAGCTCACCCGCCTGAACAACCTGACCAGCGGCCAGGTTTATCAGGCCGTGCTCAACAACGAGCGCGACGGCAAGTACCTGGGCAAGACCGTCCAGGTCATCCCGCACGTCACCGACGAAATCCAGAATCGCATCAAGCTGCTGGCCGAGACCACCAAGGCCGACGTGGTCATTACCGAGATCGGCGGCACCACGGGCGACATCGAGGGACTCCCGTTCCTGGAGGCGATCCGCGAGTTCGCGCAGGATGTCGGCCCGCACAACGCCCTCTTCGTCCACGTCACCTACGTGCCCTTCATCAAGGCGGCGGGCGAACTGAAGACCAAACCCACGCAACAGTCGGTGGCCAAGCTGCGCGAGATCGGCATCGCGCCGCAGATTCTCATCTGCCGCTGCGAACGGCCGCTGGAGAAGGAGCTGCGCCTGAAGATTTCCATGTTCTGCAACGTGCCGTTTGAGGCGGTCGTCGAGGAAAAGGACGTGGACCATTCCATCTACGAAGTGCCGCTGATGCTCCAGCGCGAGCGCGTGGACGACCAGGTGTGCCGGGCGCTCCACCTGGACGTGCCGGCGCCCGACATGAGTCCCTGGCAGGAGATCATCCGCAAGCTCATCGCCCCCCAGCACCGCGTGCGCATCGGCGTCGTCGGCAAGTACATCGAGCTGCAGGACGCCTACAAATCCGTCTATGAAGCCATTAGCCACGGCGGGATCGCCAACGATTGCGGCGTGGCGATCGAGAAGATCGAGGCCGAGGAAATCGAGAAGCACGGCGCGGACAAGGTGCTGGCAGGCGTGAGCGGCGTCCTGGTGCCGGGCGGATTCGGTGAGCGCGGCATCGAAGGCAAGATCCAGGCGGCGCAATTTGCCCGCGAGCGCAAGCTGCCCTACCTCGGTCTTTGCCTGGGAATGCAGATCGCCACCATCGAGTTCGGGCGGAACGTCCTCGGCTTGAAAGGGGCGCACTCCACCGAGTTTGAGCCGAACACGCCGCACCCGGTCATCGCGATGCTCGACAGCCAGCTCAAGGTCACCAAGAAGGGCGGCACGATGCGGTTGGGCGCGCAGCCGTGCCAGCTTGCCGTGGGCACGAAGGCCGCGCGGCTCTACGGCGCGTTTGTGGTCAACGAGCGGCATCGCCACCGCTTCGAGTTCAACAATGCCTACCGCGAGAAATACCAGAAGGCCGGCTTCGTCTTCAGCGGACTGTCGCCCGACGGCAAACTCGTGGAAGTGATCGAGCTGGCGGACCATCCGTTTTTCCTCGCCAGTCAGTTCCATCCGGAGTTTTTAAGCAAGCCGCACCAGCCGCACCCGCTATTCCGCGGTTTCATCGGGGCGGCCCACCAGCGGACGCTCCACAGGCCGGCTTAGCCAGAGCGCTGCAATAGTAATGGGGGGGAACGCGACCGTCCCGGGTCGCCCCCGTTGGCGTCTCGCCGATCGGAGCGGTTGTGGGCAACCTTGCGAAAGGGTCGTCCTCCGTGGCGCGAACCGGTGCTCCCGTTCCGTCCGGCGGGTCGTCGGTGCTTCCTGGAAAGGATTATCCCACTCGCAAAACCTGATTTGTGCTTCGCCGCCCCGGTCGCGCAGGGCTTCCCCCGGTAGAAACTCTTGGCGAGGCCGGTCCGCGCGTGCTAGGTAGAAAGAAGCAATGGCTTCGACTGACAACGGTGGCGGGGACGCCCGCCCGCCCGCGGGCGGGCCGTTCGGCCGGTTTTACCTGCAAGAATTGATCAACAGCGGCGGCATGGCCGACATCTGGCTGGCGACCGACCCGGACGGCAAACCCTTCGCCCTCCGCCGCCTGCACGCCCGGTTGCGCTGGGATTGGGTCGCCCGGCGCCGCTTCTTCCGCGGCTGCGAAGTCCTGGCCCGCCTGCAGGACTACGACCACGTCATCGGCTACGTCGAGCACGGCAAAATCGGCGCCACTCCGTATCTGCTGATGGAGTACGTCGAGGCCGCGAACTTGAAGGAGCTGTACGCGCGGCAGGATCCGGTGCTGGTCGAGAACGTCGCCAACATCCTGATCGACATGGCCGTGGGTCTGGAGCACGTCCACGAAAACGGCTTCATGCACCTGGATTTCAAGCCGGAGAATGTGCTCGTCACCCGCAACGCTGGCGTGCGCCTGGTGGACTTCGACCTCGCCCAGCCGATTCCGGAGCGGCCAAAGAAGATGCGCAAGAATCCCGGCACGCCCGCTTACATGGCCCCGGAACAGTTGCTGCGCCAGCCCATCGACCGGCGCGTCGATATCTTCGCTTACGGCGTCTCGGCCTACGAGTTGTTGACCAACCAGAAGCCGTTTCCCGGCGACACCCCGGAAGAAATCCTGCGCCGCCAACTCGACCGCGCGGGTCTCCCGCCGCTGCGTGAACACAATCCCGATCTGCCGGCGAACCTGGAGAAGATCGTCCTCCGCTGCCTGGAGCACGAGCCCGATAAACGCTATCCGTTTGTGAGCGTGCTGGTGCGCGACTTGAAGGCTGCGTTGTATCTTTAGCGGGCAGGCCTGCCCAGCTAAGTGAAGGCTTCTGCCTGAGGGCATCCTCGTCCGGCAAGGCTCCTTCCAAAGACCACCCCAAACTGCTCCGGAGACAATCGACGCGGACGACCACGGGACCTGCCGGGCCGCCCATCGCCGACGACCGGGCATGACTCCGGGCGCGAATCAGTGCGACTAAAGAGGTAAAGAAAAACCGCTTGCGAACAGGGGATTCTGGTGCAAGTTGGGATTTCTGGAGCAGGGAAGAAGCGACTAGGCGCCGCTGCGAGGAAGGGCGGCACCCAGACCGCCGGGATTTTGCCTCCCGAGGAAAGTGGCTCCGGGGCGGCTGGATCGGCCGAGTTCCGTGAGTGCGGAAGCGCTGGGCCGTTGTGTGCCAACCGTAATTGCATTCAAAGAACAGAGAAAGCAAACCAGAAACCACGCGCCGTTCACCCCCCGCCGCTTCGACTTGCGGGGCGCGCCTGCCTTGGATGGTGCCAGGGTCTTCTGGACCAAAAGCGCGTTATGACAACAAACCAAAACCCGCCGGGTCCGCGAAGGACACGCTGTAACCCCAATCTCGCCCTCCAGCGCCGCACTCGGTCCCCAGGCGAATTGGCCGCGAACGCGTCCTCTCCATGCCGGCCACCACGCGGGTTGCTTCGGGCTGGTTGTATCATTCTGCTGTTCCTGCTGGCGACTTTGGGCCCCCGGACCGCCCGTGCGCAAGGGGCGTTGACCAATGGAGCCGGGCAGGGCGGCAGCATCACCACCACAGGCCAAATTGATTCCTGGACCACCGTTGCCCACCGGGGAGACCGCGTCGCCGTGCAGGTCGCCAAACTTTCCGGAGGCGTGACCTTTGAACCAATGATTCAGGTGTTCGGACCGGATGGCTTTCCGCTCGGTTCCAATTCCGGCGCCGTGGCGGCGCGGGTGGACATCCAGGCGCCCGTCAGCGGCACCTTCACGGTGACCGTGAGCGACTCCACCCAGACCGGCACGGGCACATACCAATTGCAGTTGGCCCAGGTGCCGGGCGTGTTCACCGTGCCGGCGGGGGACGACGGCGGGGCGCTGACCAACGGCGCGAATGCCCAGGGCACGATTGCCGTGGGCGATCTGGACTTGTGGTCCTTCCCGGCGAATGCCGGCGACCGAATCGCCCTCCAGGTCGCCAAGCTTTCGGGCGGCGTGACCTTCAAGCCGCAGATCGAATTGTTCGCGCCCGATGGCACGCGGTTGGGCGTGAATTGGGACACGGTGGCGGCGCGTCTGGACGTCCAGGCCGAGGTCAGCGGCACCTACACGGTTTTGGTCAGCGCGCAGAGTCCGGACGCCACCGGAGGCTATCAGCTTCAGTTGGCCCAAGTCCCCGAAACCTTCGTCGTGCCGGCGGGCGACGACGGCGGCGCCTTGGCCGACAATGTGGATCAGGACGGCACCATTGCGCTGGGCGACTTCGATCTCTGGACCTTCTCCGCCAGCCCGGGAGACCATATCACGTTGCAGATCACGGCACTGTCGGGCGGGGTGACCTTCACGCCGAAGATCGAACTCTTCGGGCCCAACGGGGAAGGCAAGGGTTCGGCCCAAGGCGCGACGACGGCGACCATTGACACGGCCATCGAAACCGCCGGCACCTACACCCTCCTCGTCAGCGACGCCATTCCCTCGGGCAACGGCACCTACCGGCTGCATTTGACCCGCGGCACCATCGCGCCCGCCGGCGCCAACGTGCTGGTCAACGGCGAAACCCAGACGGGTTCCATTGCGTCGGCCGGAACGACCAACTTCTGGACGTTCACCGCCAGCGTCGGCGACAGCCTCGTGGTGCGCATCGGGGCACTGGCAAACACGGCCTTCTTCCCCTGGATACGCCTGCGCAATCCCGCGGGCGCGCAAATCGGATCCGCCTTCGGAGCGAACGCGGCGGAGATCGCGGTGACGGCCACCAACAGTGGGACCTTCACCGTCGTCGTCAGTGACGGCAGCACGGGTCGGAATCAAACCGGGGACTACCGCCTCACCCTCGGAAAGACGGGCAGTCCGATCGTCGTCGCGGCTGGCGACGACGGCGGGCCGATGACCAACGGCTGGACGCACACCGGCAGCATCACCACCGGCGACCTCGATGTCTGGAGTTTCACCGCCCAAGCCGGCGAAAGCCTCGTCGTGCGCGTCGGCGACTTCACCGGCACCGCCAACCTGTTTCCCTGGATCCGGCTTTACGGGCCGGACGGGGCGGGGCTGGGAGGAGCCACTGGGGCTTTTGCGGCGGAGGTCACCGCGCGCGCGACCAATAGCGGAACCTTCACCGTAATCGTCGGCGACGGCAACACCGGCCTTGGCGGCACCGGCGACTACCGTCTGACGCTGGCCAAGACGGGCAGTCCGATTCTGATCTCGGCCGGCGAGGAAGGCGGGCCGATGACGAACGGCTGGACGCACACCGGCACCATCAGCACGGGCACGCTGGACGTGTGGAGTTTCACCGCGCAAGTCGGGCAAAGCCTGGTGGTCCGCGTTGGCGACTTCACCGGCACCGCCAACCTGTTTCCCTGGATCCGGCTTTACGGCCCGAACGGGGCGGGGCTGGGGGGGGCCTCCGGGGCTATTGCGGCCGAGGTCACGGCGCGGGCGACCAACAGCGGTGTCTTCACTGTGGTGGTGGGCGATGGCAACACCGGCATCGGCGGCACCGGCGACTACCGCTTGACGCTAGGCAAAACCGGCAGCCCCATCCTGATTTCCCCCGCCGAGGAAGGCGGGCCGATGACGAACGGCTGGACGCATACCGGCACCATCAGCACGGGCACGCTGGACGTGTGGAGTTTCACCGCCCAAGCCGGGCAAGGCCTGGTGGTGCGCGTCGGCGACTTCACCGGCACCGCCAACCTGTTTCCCTGGATCCGGCTTTACGGGCCGAACGGGGCGGGGCTGGGAGGGGCCTCCGGGGCTTTTGCGGCGGAGGTCACCGCGCGGGCGACCAACAGCGGTGTCTTCACTGTGGTGGTGGGCGATGGCAACACCGGTATCGGCGGCACCGGCGACTATCGGCTCACGTTGGGCCAGACCGGCAGCCCGGTCGTGATTTCCCCGGGCGAGCAAGGCGGGCCGATGACAAACGGTTGGACGCACACTGGGACGATCAACACGGGGACGTTGGATGTGTGGATCTTCCCGGCCCAGGCTGGCGAGCGCGTCTTGTTGCGTATGGGCGACTACACCGGGACCGCCAACCTCTATCCCTGGATCCGGCTCTACGGTCCGGACGGGGCAGGGCTGGGAGGGGATTCCGGCTCCGTGGCGGCGGAAGTCACGACGCTGACGACCAACAGCGGCATCTTCACCGTGATCGTCGGCGACGGTAACACGGGCATCGGTGGCACCGGCGACTACCGCCTGACGCTCGCCAAGACGGGCAGCCCGCTCGTCATCTCGCCGGGCGACGAAGGCGGGCCGATGACCGGGGTTGGCGCCTACGACGGACTGATAGACGTCGGCGGTCTGGCTGCGTGGTCATTCACCGCTTGCGCGGGTGACGTCATTTCCATCAACGCAGCCAGACTGGTCAGCGGCAGCTCGCTGGCTCCGTGGGTTCGCCTTTACGGTCGTGACGGCGTGCTGCTGAAGTCGGTGGTCAACGCCCCAACGGCCGGATTTGTCACCGCCGCGCCCGCCGACGGCAGTTACCTCGTGGTTGTGGGTGACGGAAACAACGGCCTCGGCGGCACCGGCACCTACCGGTTGACGGTGAACGGGTTTTCCAATGCGCTGAAAGTCTGCCTCCCGGCCATCAGCGGCGCGAAACTGAATGTCACTGGGGTCGGCGGGATGCCCGGCGCCACGTTCGTCCTGTTGACCACCACGAACGTCGCCGCGCCCGCCAACCTCTGGACGCCGATCCTGACCAATCAGTTCGACCAGTACGGTGTGTTCAACTCCACGAACTCCTACTCTTCCACCGTGCCGCAGCAGTTCTTCCGCCTCTCTGTCCGCTGACCGTCCTGGTGGCGGACCTTGGTGTGCTCCACCAGCCCGCAGCACCGGCGGTGACGATAGCGGTCGGTGGCCGCGCGCGGACAGGCAGGACCACACGCCCGCCCAGGCGATGGCGGAAAGAACGCTTGCCGCCTTGAACCGGCCGAACACGGCCACGTCAACGCTGTTGGTCGTGCCGAGTGGCCGTTCTCCTGCCGCGATCTGCGCGCAAGTTCGACAGGCGCGGCTCCTCCGCCAGAGCGGTAATGCGGTTCAGGAAGCCATCGTCCTGCACGCTCACTGGCTACCGTTCCAGAATACCGCCCGGTAGGAATCATCGGCCGGAAGGCGGCACGGCGCACGACGGGCGGCAAACTCCAGTGCCCGGCGCCCACCAGAAGAACCGCCGTCCAGAAGCGGGCACGGCGGCACGCGCTTGGTAAATTTGTGTAAGAAAAACATTGTGTTGTGACAGTGGACGAGTAGCCTTGCTTCCATGGTGTGGGGCACAAAGGTTTTCTTCCACCGACAAAACAGCCACGGGCGATGCGCGGCGCGTTCCGCTTTGGTGTGCGTGCTGGAAGCGTCGGAACAGCGGCCGTGACGCCACAGGAGAACCGCCGCCAAACCCTGCCTCCACAACTTCACCACCTATGAAAATCAGAACCTTAACCTCAAACCTGCATCCCCTCACTGCCGTCGCCCGACTGGCGCGGCTGGCCCTCGCGACCGCGCTGGTCGCCGGCGCGTCCAACCGCCTCGGCGCCACCGAACTGCTCACTAACGGTGGTTTTGCCAACGGCCTCGTCGGTTGGAAACTCTCCAGCCGCTTGGGCGCCTGGAACCCGCTCCAGAACCCTGGCAGCGTCACGCCCGTCAGCCTGCACCCGGACGGCTCGCTGGTGTTGAGCGGCTTCACCGGCGTCATCCTGTATCAAAACCTCAACGTCACTGGCGTTGCCGGTCGCACCGTCACGCTGTCGGCGAGCCTCCAGAAAATGTCCGCCCCGCCCGGCCAGACGGTCGCGTTCTACCTCGATTGCCTGACGACCAACGGCGCGGTGACGCGCCTCCTCGCGGCCAGTCCTGACAACAACCTCGCGCCAATGGGCACTCCGACCAACCTCACCGTAACGGTCGCCTTGCCCGCCAATGCCGCCCGCCTGGTGCGCCTGGTCATTGCCAAGCAGAACTATGGCGAGTTCAACGTCGGCGGCCTGAGCCTCGCGGCGGATGGCGTCACCGTCGCGGCGGGGCCGGTCATCACCAGCGTGCAGCCGCCGGCCGGGCCGTACCACGGATCGGTCACGATCCGCGGCCAGGGTTTCGGCGCGACGGCCGGCACGGTGCTGCTGGGCGTGGATCCCGCGGACGATCCGGCGGGCACGCCGCCCCCGGGCAGCGCTCCGCAGATCACCAGTTGGTCGGACACCGCGGTGGTCATTCAACCCGTCGAACCCAATCGCAGCGGGCGGCTGGTCCTGCTGGCGGGCGGCGTCGAGAACCACGGTGACGCCGGCTTCACCGTCACTTCGCCGAACTTCACCGTGGACGTGCAGACGCCGGAAATCAGCGCCCTCCGCGGCCAGAAGGTGGCGTTGCTGCTCCGCGTCAATTTCCTCAACGGCTTTCAGAGCGCCAACGGCGTGGACTTCATGATGCACACGCCGCCCGGCGCCGGGCAGTCCTTGACGCCACCGCTGAAACGGTCCGGCGGAAGCGTGATCCAGATTGACACCAGCGCGCTCGCGCCGGGGGTGTATCCCTGCCTGGCGCAGAGCCTCGAAGACCAGTCCTACGCCCGTTTCGCCAACGCCCGGCTCACCGTCAAGACTGTCACCAATATCGTCTTCACCACCGCCGGTTATCCGCCCAGCCCGATCACCAGCCTGACGGTGACGAACCAGAACCAGTTTTACGTCAGCTTTTCCGTCATCCAGAACGACGGCACCACCTATGGCTCCACCCAGTTCGGCCCGGGCCCGCTGCCGCCGGTCACGGTCGTGTCCAGCGATCCGAACGTCGTGCTCGTGGCCCAGGACAACATGGGTTTCAACACCTACTACGCCGTGGGTTCCGGCGCTGCCAACCTCACCGTCACCTCCGTGGACGGGTTCAGCGCGACGCTGCCGGTCACCGTGAACCTGCCGGCTTCCCCGCGCATCACCAGCGCGGCCAGCATCCCCGGCACGGTGGACAATTCCGGCGCCAGCACCAACCTGCTCTTCTGGCAGGGCAGCGGCGGGGCGATCACCTGGATCGGCTATCAAGGCAACGGGGCCTTTTCCTTCGACTCCATCGTCCGCGACCCCGACGCGCAGACGGCCCACTGGCCGGTCGCCGTGCCGGCCGGCACCATGCCGGGCACCTATCTTTTCTACGCCAGCATTGGGGACCAGTACAGCGGCGTGCAGCGTCCGCTTTTGTTGAACGTGCAAAACGCCGCCAGCCGCGGCCAGATCACCGGCCGCTTCTTCACGATCACCGCCATGCCCTACATGGAGGTCAGCGGCGTAATGGAAGTGTATCAAGCCAGCGGCGCGCTCGTGAGCACCAACCGGATCTGGAGTTCCGATGGCCGCTACACCGTGCCGTTTCTGGCGCCCGGCGACTACCGGCTCCACTTCGTGCCCGACATGACCCTCGCGGCGCAATGGTATCCCAACGCCGCCGCGGCGGCCGATGCGTCGGTGCTGAGCGTCGCCGCCGGCCAGACCGTCAGCAGCGTCAACTTCGTCCTGCTGGACGCGCCGGCGCCGCCGATGAACCTGGCCTTGCCGATGCCCGTCGTCCAAGTCGGTGTTCCCGGCTTGCCGGTTGCCACCATGCCGGGCGTCGAATATGCCCTGGAGTCTGCCGACGCCCTCGGCGGCCCGTGGAAAACCGTCGGCCAGCTCAGCGGCGACGGTGGCGTGCGGATGCTGAACGACCCAGCCCCAGGATCCGCCGCGCGGTTTTACCGCGTGCGGATGTTCGTGCCGTAGCCGCGCATCCGCTTCGGCTCCATTGGGCGACGACCACGCCCGCGAAAGGGCGTGGCCGTCCGCCGCCCGAGAGGGTGAGCCGCACCGGCGCGAGATCTGACTGGGGGACAAGCCGCTGTCGGCGCGGCACCGGGGCTTGAGGGACAGTCGCCAGTCGCGGGTTTCTGCACGCTGAGGCTCGCGGTCGGACAAGCGGGCTGGTTTGCGTGTATTGGAACCGAGTCGGTCCCCGGTGCCAGGGCAAGGGGCCAAGCCCCCCCAAACCTGACCGGATGATTGTTGACTGCCAGACGATGGCTCAGCCTCGCTTTGACCCGAATCTGCCAGCCCCCCACCAGGACGGCCACGCTGATCCCGGCCAGCAACGCCAGCGAGGCCAGCAGCATCAAGGCACAGTAGATCGCCAAGAGCATCGCCGACGAGGGGAGAAGACGTTCATGTCAGTGGGATACTGAAGCTACATTCAACGACGCATCGGTGGTGGCGGACATCGGTCGGCGTAAGTCGGCGCTGAGTTTCGGGGCGCCTCGCTCGCCTCGCCCGACGGCGGCGGCTGCGGCCAAAGGAGCGGCTTGATACGGTTCCAGTTCTTCGCCGTGGCGCACGAGGCGGAAGTTGTTGAACACCCCCAGCCGCGAGCCGGTCACGTGGAACACCGCCGCGACAATGGGCGTGATCAACCGCAGGGCGCCGAGGACCGTGCCGCCCACCACCAAGGCCAGGCGACGCAGGAAGTTCTGGTTGATGACCGCGCGCTTTTGCCCCGAGAGCCGGAGCAGGACCGGCAGACGGCGCAGGTCGTTGTTCATGAGCGCGATGCTGGCGCTGTGGATCGCCACGTCACTGCCGGCGGCAACCCATCGCGATGCCCAAGTCGCCGGCGGCCAGGGCGGGCGCGTCGTTGACGTCGTCGCCGACCACCGCTACGCGGTAGTCCTTTGCGCGCACTTGCCGCACGAAATCCACTTTTGTTTCCGGCAGGCAATCGCCCAACACCTCGGGGCAACCGAGTTCGCGCGCGACCTGCTCGGCCACTGTTTTGCGGTCGCCGCTGGCGATGGTCACACCAAACGGAAAGGCAGGGAGCGTGCCAGCGGCCAACATGCCCGTAGCAGCCGAGGTGAGGAAGCTCTGATCTTGTCCGCCAAGGGCTATTGGTCATTGCGGATAGTGAAGCCACCCGCGTCAGATGGGTCATTCCGGGATCAGGTCGCGGTCGCCGGGCATTATCTCAGAAGCGTGGCGTTCCACCACGGTGAGAACAGTGAAGCGTGGCGATTTGCCACGACGAAATTCCCTCCTAAAATAGGAGGGCTGAAAGCTCGAAAGCAAACCCCGCCTTGGATTGACACCCAGGTGGGCGACGTTCGTGACCGCTTTACGTCAGGCCGCAGTTCTGCGATAACGACGCCATGCCGACCGGCCATCCATGTCTCGAAGTTTTCGCTTGCTGCGTTGCGGCGATTCAGGGGCACAAGCTGATTCGCTGCGAGAGCCGGCAGGACAAGGAGTTTCACTTTCAGGATTGGTTCAAAGCGCGGCTTGGCGAAACAGGTTTGAACTTTGAAGTTGGGGGCAGGAACACGTATCCGGATTTTCGGCTCGTTGCGTCGGTGGATGGATTCGAGGTAAAAGGGTTGGCGTATCCGGGACGCGAAGCCAATTACGACTGTAACAGCCAAGTGCCGTCCGGCAGCCACAACGGACGCGCCATCTTCTACATCTTCGGTCGTTACCCGGCCGAACCGGACGGCGACACTTATCCGGTGCTCGACCTCGTCGTCTGCCACGGCGATTTCCTGAACGCCGACCACGATTATGTTCACAAGAACAAAAGCGTGAAGGGCTTTGGCAGCTACGGCGACATCCTGATTCGCGATCGGAAGATGTACGTCGCCCCAACGCCGTTTGGCCTGACGACCGGCACGGCGCACAACCAAACGCTGATTCTTCCCGCCGACTTCCGCGTGGACTCTCGCTTCCGTGCGGTCGGAAATCTCATCCGCCGCGAAGCGGAGAGGCTGATTGTTGGATACACGTTTGACTTGAGAACGAACGATTTGAGGCCAGAGCGAGTCATCAATCCGGCCGCGGGTAAAGAGCACCGGTTTGCCGCTTATCGGCTCCCAAGGAGCGGTGACGGAAGCAGTGGCGATGCGCCCGCCGCGCGAGGTCATTGCGGAAGTTGCGAACGCCGCGGAGGAAGATGAGTAATCAGAACGAATCGAACGGGTATTCACCAGGCCGGCGGCTCATCGAGTCGGATGCGTTCCCGATTGAGTTCGTCTCGGAACTCGCGGAGATGGAGAGTTGGCGCAAGGAGGTGCATCGCCCGATTTATCACATTCACAAGTGGTGGGCCAAGCGTCTCGGTTCCGTGTTCCGCGCCATCCTGCTCGGTTCGGCCTTGCCTGAAAACGAGCGGCTCGAAGACGCTTTCTATCGCCAACACGATTTCAGCGGAATGACGGTCTTCGATCCGTTCATGGGCAGCGGTACGACCATCGGGGAGGCGCATAAACTTGGCTTCACCGCGCTGGGCCGCGACATCAATCCGGTTGCGTGCGAATCGGTTCGCGTGGCGCTCGGCCCGCTGGAGCGCGAGGCGCTGTTGCCGGCGCTCGCGCGACTTTCCTCCTGCGTGGGCGAGAGAATCCGCGCGCTTTACCGCACGTCCGACGGCGAAGGCCACGTCTGCGACGCGCTCTACTATTTTTGGGTCAAGACGCTCCCGTGCCCGGCGTGCTCGCAACGGGTGGATTTGTTCCCGTCCTATATCTTCGCCCGCAATGCTTATCCGGATCGCAAACCGGAGGTGCGGGTCTGCTGTCCCGGCTGCGGCGGGATTTTCGTTGCGGACGTGAAGGACACCCAGGTGTCCTGTCCGGACTGCCCACTGGCATTCAATCCGCAGGAAGGCCCGGCCAGCAGAGCAACGGTGACGTGCCAGCACTGTCGTCACGCATTCGCCATCGCCAAGACAGCCAAGGCCCTGGGCCATCGTCCAGACCATCGCCTGTTTGCCAAGCTGGTGCTGAACGGTTCGGACGAGAAGGTTTACCTGCCGATTACGCCTGCGGATCAGCGCTCCTATGAACGCTGCTCGAAAGCATTGGCTCGAAGCAGCATCGCGCTCCCCACGTTGCGACTTGCTGACGGCTACAATACCCGCCAGGTTTTGAACTACGCTTACCACTCGTGGCGCGAGTTCTTCAACGACCGCCAGCTTCTTGCACTGGGCTGGTTGCACCAGGCGATTCTCGAAGTGCCCGATGACGCCGCGCGGGCTGCGATGCTGACCACATTCTCGGGCGCGCTGGAGTTCAACAACATGTTCGCCTCCTATAAAGGCGAGGGCACTGGCGCGATTCGCCACATGTTCGCTCACCACATTCTCAAGCCGGAACGCATGCCGATTGAGGGGAACGTCTGGGGCACTTCAAAAAGTTCCGGCTCGTTCTCGACGTTGTTCCGCTCGCGCCTGCTTCGCGCCATCGAGTATCGCGCCGCTCCGTTCGAGGTGGCCGTCGAACGCGTCAACGGTCACCGCGAAGGCAAGCGAATCTATGGCGCAAGCCCGCCGTTTGCGGGGAAGGTTTCGACGCAGTGGCCGCCCCGAAATACCAGCGAACGGGGAGTCTATCTCTCGTGCGGCAGTTCCGCCGCCACCGGCCTGGCTGCCCAGAGCGTGGACTTGATCGTGACCGACCCGCCATTTTTTGACAACGTCCACTACTCGGAACTGGCCGACTTTTTCTTCGCCTGGCAGCAACTTGAACCATCGCCGTTCACGAACGAACGCCAGACCACGCGGCATCCCCAAGAAGTCCAGGACGTTAGTGCCGAGCAATTTTCGGCGAAGTTGCGCGCCGTCTTTTCAGAATGTTGCCGGGTTCTCAATGACGCCGGCCTGCTGGTATTCACCTATCACCATTCCCGGTCGGACGGCTGGACTGCGCTGGCCGATGCCGTCGTGGAGGCCGGGCTGTCGTTTGTGAACTGCCAGCCGGTAAAGGCCGAGATGTCCGTGGCTGCGCCGAAGTCCCAGGCGAAGGAGCCAATCCAACTCGATGTCGTCCTGGCCTGCCGAAAACGGGCAGCGGACGTGCGACAGAGAACTGATCCCCAAGCTGCGTTTCAACGGGCGCTCGAACACGCGACCTCGAAAGCCAACCGTTTGCTGGAGTGTGGCCTGAGCCTTTCCGTTAACGACCGGCGAGTCATCCTTTTTAGCCAATTCCTCGTGGAAACCTGCCCGGGACGTTCCGCCGCACAATTGGCTGATGCGCTGTCCGGCAGTCTGAGCGATTTGGACTTGGCTGCGATGCGAATGTTAGAATCGCCGGCTGCCCGGCCCGCGACACCGCCACGGCAAGACGAAAACCAGCTTGCCTTGTTGGATGATGGGAGAGATGTCACACGGCGGTCGAAAGGCGCGAAACGGGTGTCGGCAGCCGTGACTTACCGGCGAACCAGACGACGGGGCTACAAGCGTTTTTGACTTCTGACGCCTGATTCGGGCAAAAGGGTGACCGAGGCGCATGGGATGCAGTGGCAGTTGTGGTGAGCGGTTTTCAGGACGGGCGGTTGTCCCGTCTCGGAGCGTGCTCGCGCTTGGATTGCACGACGC
Source organism: bacterium (assembly GCA_021780115.1). Classification (GTDB taxonomy): domain Bacteria; phylum Verrucomicrobiota; class Verrucomicrobiia; order Limisphaerales; family JAJXZI01; genus JAJXZI01. The sequence continues at coordinate 54,979 of JAJXZI010000174.1, forward strand.
GCACTCCTTCTCGAATTTCCAGCGCCTTGATCTTCCGAAACAGTGTGCTGGCGTCAATGCCCAGTTCGCGCGCGGCGGCGGCGCGGTTGCCTTTGTATCGGCGGAGCGCGTCGCGGACGAACAGCCTCTCCATCGCGGCCAGCGTGACTCCGGTGGGCAACCCCGGACGTATGCCGGCCTCCTCCCCGCGCAGATGCGGCGGCAGGTGCGCCGGCTCGATCAGTCCGCCGCGGCAGAGGACGAAGGCGTGCTCGATGGTGTTCTCCAACTCGCGCACGTTGCCGGGAAACTCGTAGCCCATCAGCCGGGCCAGCGCGGCGTCGGACAGGCCCGCGATGTCCCTTCCCCTGAGCCGGTTGAACCGCGCCACGAAATGGTCCACCAGCAGCGGCACGTCCTCGCGCCGCTCGCGCAACAGCGGCATTTCCAGGCGGACCACGTGGACCCGGTAGAACAGGTCTTCGCGGAATTTCCCCTCCTTCACCAGCGCGGCCAGCGACTTGTTCGTCGCCCCGATCACGCGCACGCCGCAGCGGACCGGTTCCACGCCGCCCAGCGGTTCATACACGCGCTCCTGCAGCACGCGCAGCAGCCGGCTTTGCAGGGCGGGCGAGATGTCGCCGATTTCGTCGAGCAGGATCGTCCCGCCCTCGGCCAGGGCGAAGCGCCCGGGCTTGTCCTTGCGCGCGTCAGTGAATGCGCTGGCTTTGTAGCCGAACAGTTCGCTCTCCAGCAACGTGTCCGGCAGCGCGCCGCAGTTGAGGGCGACGAACTTCTTCCCCTTACGGCGCGAGAGTTGGTGGATCGCGCGGGCGAACAACTCCTTGCCCGTCCCGCTGGCGCCTTCCAGCAGCACCGTGCTGTCGCTCTCGGCGACAGCGGGGAGCAGGTCAAACAGATGCTGCATCGCCGCGCTGCGGCCGATGATGTCGGAAAACGAATCCTGCTGCTCGGCTTGGCGGCGCAGTTCGTTCACCAGCCGCAGATCGCGGAAGCTCTCGACTCCGCCGACGGCCTTGCCGCGCGCGTCCTTGAGCACGGCGGTGGAAATGCTGATCGGGATGCGCTCGCCTTGCGCGTTCACGATGTAAACCACCTTGTTGGCCACGGGGTGCCGCGTGGCGAGCGTCTTTTTCAAGGCGCAGGCGCTTTCGCAGATTGAGGCGCGGAACACGTCGCAGCAACGCCGGCCCAGCGCCTCCTGCCGTCGGATGCCGGTGATCTGCTCGGCGGCGCGGTTGAAGAAAGTCACTCGCCACTCGGCGTCCACGGTGAACACGCCGTCGGGAACCGAGTCGAGCAATTGGTTGGGGAGCGGCACTTGCATTCGGGCATTATGATCGGCGCGAACGGGTGCCGCGGCAAAGGTTTTCCCCGGCGGCGTCGCGGTGGCATCGGTTGGCATCGCCACTGTTGCGATGCAATTGATGACTCGCTCGCTTGCAACCGACGGCACGGCCGGCCAGTTGCCCCTCGCCCAGGCCGAGGCGCATCCCTTTTGCTTCGTTTGCAGCGCGTCCAATCCGATGGGCCTGGCGGTGCAATACACGGCCGGGGCGGAGGGAGGCGTGACGGCCCGCCGACGTTGGCGGCACGGTGTCGCAAACGGACTGTGGCCGCCCGGGGGGATGAATCAGTCGGCGGCTTGCCAATTCCCCAGGGTCATCGACTGGCTCCGCGTCTTGACCTCGATCCACAAGTCGAACTGGCCTGGGTTGTGGGTGGGCGACGTGGAAACGTAACGCCAGGAACTGACCGTAAACGCCCACACCACCTCCGGGGCAAGCCCTTCGTAGGGCACGTTGAAACCCAGCACAAACACGTCGGGATCGTCATGGAGTTGGCGTGCCGGCAGAGGGTCCGTCGTCAGGAACCGTTTGACCTGGTCGTTGCTCTGGGCGCAGTTCTTGAAGCCGTCGCAGTGGAAGAATTCCTTGACGAACTTCGCGTCCGCCGGCTCCAGGCTGCCCAACTCCAATGTTTTGTTGGTTGAGTTGTAGATGACGCCTACGAGTTCATACAGCAGGGGGTTGTTGACCGGGTCGATGACCAGCGGTTGCCTGCCGACCACATGATCGGGAGGGTAAACGCCGAAGTGGGCTTTATAGGCCTCGAGGGCGCTCAGCAAGATTCGGCGCTGCTCCCGGATGGCGGCGCAGACCTGGGGCATCGCCGCCTTCACTCGCGCTTCAAGGATTTGGGCAGCGACCAAGTTGTAAGCCACGTAACCCAGCCCGGCCAGCGCGAGCGCGGCGGCCACAACCAGAGCCGTCTCCCGCACGGTCAGGCGGCGATTAAAATACTGCTTCAACGAGGTCATAAACGGGTTGGTTTAGACGGTGATCTCCTGTTTTCCGAACTTTCCGTACCGCAACGCCAGCGTCGGCAGCACGAGGAGATTCAGCACCGTCGAAGTCACCAGCCCCCCGAGAATGACGATGGCCATCGGGCCTTCGATTTCGCGACCGGCCTCGCCGGTGCCCAACGCCAGCGGCAGCAGGCCCAGGCTGGTCACCAGCGCGGTCATGAGGATCGGCAGCAGGCGCTCGGACGCGCCGCGGTGGGCGGCTTCCAGGCCCCAGGTCATCCCTTCCTGCCGCACCAGGTGCTCGAAGTGCGAGACCATCATGATCGAGTTGCGCAGCGTGATGCCGAAGAGCGTCACGAAGCCGACCAGCGAGCCGACGGAGAGGAGGCCGCCCGTGGCGAACACCGCCAGCACGCCGCCCACCAGCGCGAACGGCAGGTTCGACAGGATCAGGAGCAGGTTTCGCCCGGAACCAAACAGCAGCGCCAGCAGCAGCACGATGCCCGCGCCGGCCAGCAGCGAATGCACCAGCAGTTCGCGCTTCGCCGTGGCTTCCGCCTGCGCCGAGCCGGTATAGACCGCGAACACGCCAGGCGGGAAGGCGACTTGGGCCGCGACCCTCCGTTTCACCTCGGCGGCGAACGACGCCACGTCGCGCCCCTCGACGTTGCACGTCACTTGTTGCAGCCGTTGCGCCCCTTCGTGGATCACGGCGTAACGGCCGCTGCCCGGGTGGATGTCCGCCAGTTGCCGCAGCGGCACGCTCACGCCCTGGGCGTTGCGGAGTTGGAGCGCGCCGATGGTTTCCGGATTGCGGCGGCTGGCCGGGTCCAGGATCACCGCCACGTCGAACACGCGGTTGCCTTCGTAAATCTGCGACACGATCGTGCCCTGGTAGGCGGTCTGGATGGCGTCGAGCACGTCCACCGGCGCGAAGCCGTATTGCCGCAGGCGCTCCGGCCGCAGGCGCACGGCCATTTCCGGCAGGCCGGCGGGCGCTTCGATGTTGATGTCCACCGCGCCGGGCACGTTGGTCAGCACCTGGTACACCTGGCCGGCCTTCTGATCCAACGTGTCGAGGTCGTTGCCGAAAATGTCGATGACGAACTGGGCGGTCGTGCCGGAAATCGTTTCCTCCATGCGCTCGGCCAGGAACGACATGACCTGAAACGACAGGCCGGGGAACCGGGCCAGCGCGGCGCGGATTTCCTGTTGCGCCGATTCCGCCTCCTCGCCCTGGGCCGTCCGCAACTCCACGTGCAGTTCGCTGTATTGCGGGCCGAAGGTGTCCTCGCCGTTCTCCGCCCGCCCGGCCTCCTGCGACACCGAGCGGACGCGCGGGTTCTTCAGCAGTTCCGCCGTGACGAGCTTGCCGAGCCGCATGGATTCGGTCAGCGACGTGCCCGGCACCGCCGCCATGTGCAGGATGTAATGGCCTTCGCGGAAGTCGGGCAAAAACTCGCCGCCAAAGAACGGCAGCGTCGCCACCGCCGCCAGGCAGACGACGACCACCAGGCCGATCACCGTGCGGGGCCGGCGGCTGACGCCTTCCAGCCAGCGGCGGTGGAATCGCTTCAACCAGCGGACGTGCCGCGGTTCCTCATGCGGCGGCACGCGTGACAGGATCACGAAACACAGCGCCGGGGTGACGGTGAGCGCCACGCCCAGCGAGGCGAGCGTGGCCAGGATGAAGGAAATGCCCAGCGGCGCGAACAACCGGCCCTGCACGCCGCTCATCGTCAGGATCGGCACGAACACCAGCGCGACGATGAACGTGGCGTACACCACCGCGCTGCGCACCTCGAGCGAGGCGTCGAGGACGACGTGGAAGATCGAAGGCGGGACGGGCGTCCGGCCTGTCGCCATATTGGAATTCGGATTGGAGACAGGCTGGAAACCAGTCTCACGTTCCCGCAACCGGCGGAGGATGTTTTCCACGTCGATGATCGCGTCATCGACCACCACGCCGATGGCGATGGCGAAACCGCCCAGCGTGATCGTGTTGATCGAGACGCCGGCCCAGTTCAACACGATCACCGCTGCCAGCAACGAGAGCGGAATCGAGACAAACGAGATGAACGCCGTCCGCAAATCGAGCAGGAACAGAAACAACACCACCGCCACCAGCCCGCCGCCGATCAGCAGCGAGCGGTCCACGTTGCCCAGCGAGGTCTCGATGAAATTGGCCGGGCGGAACAGGCGGGCGTTCAACTGAATGCGCTCCGTGGCCAGCGCCGGCTTCAATTGCTCGAGCGCGGTTTCCAGGGCCCGCGTCACGATCATGGTGTTCGCCTGGTACTGGGCATAGACCAGCAGCACGACGCCCGAGCGGCCGTTGAGCTGCGCGTCGCCGAACTTGGGCGCCGGCGCCTCGCGCACGTCGGCCACGTCCTTGAGCCGCACGCTCAGGCCGGCGTGCGGGACGAGCACCACTTCGCCGAGTTGATCGGGCGTGAGCGCCTGGCCCGTCGTGCGGATCCCGATGCGCTGGTTCACCGTATCGACGTAGCCCGCGCCGCGCACGCCGGTGGCCTGCCGGGCGGCGGCCAGCACTTGATCGAGCGACAGCCCGTAGGCGAGCAGGCGGTCCGGTTTCACCTGCGCCTGGAGTTGGCGGATGTCGCCGCCGAAAATGTCCACCTTGGCGACGCCGGGCACGCTGAGCACATACGGGCGGAACGTCCAATCCGCGTAGGTGCGCAACTCCATCGGCGTGCGGTGGGTCGAGGTCAGGCCCAGGACCAGCGTCAGGCTGGTGGAGGAAGTCAGCGGCCCCAGGCGCGGCGGGCCGGTCCCTTGCGGCAGGCGGCTGAGAACCTCGCCGAGCCGCTCGGTGACCATTTGCCGGGCGAGGAAAATGTCCGCGCCGGCGCGGAAGACGAGCGTGACGACCGAGAGGCCCTGGATGGATTGCGAGCGGATGGCTTGCAGACTGGGCGTGCCGTTCAACTCGGTTTCAATGGGCAGCGTGACCAGTTGTTCGACTTCCTGCGACGAGAGCCCCGGCGCCTCGGTCTGCACGACTACCTGCGGCGGCGCGAATTCCGGGAACACGTCCAGCCGCGTCTGCGTCGCGACGTAGAGGCCGTAGGCGATGACGAGGAAGCCGAGGGCGATGACCACGCCGCGGTGGCGGAGGGAAAATTGGACGAGGCGGCTTAACACAGAGGTCGGAGGTCAGAGGTCAGAGGTCAGAAGTCGGTCGCGCGGTTCGGTTCGCGGGGATCAGGAATTTTTCGGGTCGCAGCATCATCGATCCCAGCATCTTGCCAACTTCGGCGCACAGACCCGTGAGGGCCTGGTGGTCGGTCGGGGGGACGTAACCGCAGTCGCGGGCGAAATCCAGGCACGAGTCAGTTTCGGCGTTTTCGCCGTCGCAGTCGGTCAGTTTTGAAACGAAATGCGCCTCATAGCGACGCTTGGCCCAGGCTTCCCGCAAGTTCAGACAGGTGGAGCGAGAGGCCCGTCGGATTTGACTCGTCAACGCGTAACGTTCCTCCGGCGGAAACGTCTTGCTCAAGCCGAATATCCGCATCGATAGCTCGTATGCTTTCTGATACACGACCAGTTCTTTTGCCGAATTGATTTGCATGACACGCGCCGTCCACCGGTTCCTGACCTCTGCCTTCTGATCTCCGACTTCTGCTTTCAATCGCCCACCTTGATCTGTGCCTTGCGCTCTTCCGAGAGCAACGTCTGCGCGCCCGTCACGACGACGCGTTCGGCCGGCGCGACGCCGTTGGTCACGAACCAGCCGGTCGCGGCCGGTCGCGTCAGCGCGATCTCGCGGCGGACAAATTTCGTCGCGTCGGTCTGAACGTAAATCCAGGCGCGTTCCTCCGAGCGCACGACGGCGTCCTCCGGCACTATCACGCCGTGCGCCGGCTCCCCCGGCAACCGGAGAAATCCGGTCAGCGCCAGTCCGGGCGTGAGAGCGGCCGGGGCGTTGGTGACGAGGAACAAAAATCCTTCGCCCTGGACTTGCGGGTCGGTCGTGGTCGCCCGGCCAAGAAAGCGGGCTTCGATCAGCGCGCCATTGCCGGGCGGCACCAACCGGGCGCCGGCAGGCGTCGCCGGCGCGGTCTCGCCGGCGGGCAGTTCCAGGCGCACTAACGCCGACTGGCGCGCCGCCAGCGACTGGACGAAGGCGGGCAGGTCGGGTTCGCCGACAACGCCGCCGCCCCATTCGGAAACCAGCCGGGTCTCGGCGAGGTGCAACGCGACCTGGTCGCGCTGCATCGCCGCCTCGGCGGCCTCCAACGTCTTGGCGGAGGCGTTTTCGCCCTGGTGGAACAGCGCGGTGACGCGCTGGAATTCCTTGCTCGACGCCGCCCACGCCACCCGCGCGGAAGCGAGGTCGCCCACCAACCCGGCCAGCGGCGCGGGATCCAGCACGCGGCCGTAGCCCCGGACCTCCGGCGGCAGCGTCGCGGCGGCGAGGTTCGTGGTTTCCAATCCGATGAGCTTCTGGGTGGGCAAATCGAGTTGAACCCCGGTTCCGCCGCCGCCCTCGCGCTCCACTTTCGAGGGGGCGACGATGGGGGCGTCGCCTTGCGCGTCGGCCGCCTGTTCCCGGCTCAACCGCGCGTAGCCGTAGATCAGCGCGGCGATCACGGCGGCCACGGCGACGAACGCCAAAACAAGAGCGATGCGCTTCGATTTCATAATTCCAAAGGGCCGGAGTCGTCCCCCCGCCGGTTTGGGCGAAAACGTTTTTTCGGTGCGGGGCCCGCGCCGCGTCACTCGCGCGGCGCGAGTTTTTGCAGCGCCGGTTTTTCGCGCAGGCGCAACATCAGATAATACACGGTCGGCGTGGCCACGAGCGACAATAGCACCGAAATGCACAGCGCGCCGATGACGGCGATGGCCAGGGGCCGGAGCATGTCCGCGCCGCTGCCGATGCCCCAGGCCAGCGGCAGCATCCCCAGCGCCGCGGCCAGCGAGGTCATCAGCACCGGCCGCAATCGGCGGTGGCCGGAGCGCACCAGCGCATCCTCCAGGCTCGCCCCTTCGGCGCGCAGGTGCTCCACGAAGTCGAGCATCAGGATGCCGTTCTTGGCCACGATGCCGACGCCGATGATCGCGCCGAGGAAGGAGACGATGTTGAGCGTGGTGCCGGTGCGCCACAACGCCGCCACGGTGCCGAACAGCGCCAGCACCGCGCCGAAGACAATCGCCACCGGCTCGTAGAAGGAATGGAATTCAATCACCAGCACGGTGAAGACCAGGAACACCGCCAGGAGCAGCACCAGGAGCAGGTTGTGGAACGACTCCTGTTGCTGCTGGTAGAGGCCGCCGTATTCGACCGCGCCGGGCGGGAGCCATTTGGCCTGGCCGAGTTTCGCCTGGATGTCGGCCATCGCGCCGCCGAGGTCGCGGCCTTCGAGCCGCGCGGTGATGGCGATGTCCTGCCGCAGGTCTTCACGGTCCAGTTCGACCTGGCTGGGTTCCTCGACGATGTCGGCCACCTGGTTGAGCCGCACGACCGCGCCGCCCGGCGCGCGGACGGGCAGGTCGCCCAGCGCGGCGATGCGGCCGACGCTCGCCCGGTCGGCCAGCACGCGGATGTTGACGAGGCGGTCGCCTTCGAGGACGTGCGAGGACACCTGGCCGAGCAGGGCGGTGTTGGCGGCGGCGGCCAGGTCCGTCGCCGTGAGGCCGAAGCGTTCGGCGTCGGCGAGGCGCACGCGCAGGTTGATCGAGGGACCGGTTTCCACCAGGCCGCTGAAGGTGTCCACCACGCCGGGGACGGACTTGATTTCCGCCTCGACGCGCGGCGCCGTCTTCCGCAGCCACTCCAGGTCGGGCGAGAAGAGCTTGATCTGGATCGGTTCGGGCGTCAGCGCCAGGTCACCGACCAGGTCGGTGAGGATGCCGGGGAATTCCCAGCGCACGGCGGGAATCTGTTCGTTGAGTTGGTGGCGCAATTCGGCGATGACCTCGTCCGTCGCGTGCTGACGGTCCGGCTTGAGCTTCACCAGGAAGTCGCCGCGGTAGGGCTCGGTGATGAACAGGCCGAGCTGGGTGCCGAGCCGGCGCGAGTAACTCTCCACGTCCGGGTTGGCCCGCAGCATCTGCTCCGCCTGGTCCAGTTGGCGCGACGTCTCCGTCAGGCTAGTGCCCGGTGGCGCGTTGAAATCAATGACGAAACCGCCTTCGTCGAACGCGGGCAGGAAGTCCGACTGCAAACGCTGGTAAATGAAGATGCCGAGGACCGCGATCGCGCCGCAGGCGAGCATCGTCAGCCAGCGATGCCGCAGCGCGGCGCGCACCGCCGCCTCATAGACGCGAATGACCCGGCGCAGCAGGAACCCGCCTTCGGCCGCGTCCGGCGCCGGCCCGGCCCCGGCGTGCTTCGGCTCGCACACGAACCAGCCCGCCAGCGACGGCGTCAGCGTGACGGCCAGCACGAGCGACGTGAGCAGCGACACCACCATCGTCAGCGCCAGCGCGCGGAAGAAGACGCCGGCGATGCCCACCAGAAAGGCCAGCGGCAGGAACACCACCACCGGCGTCAGCGTCGAGCCGACC